>JBHJJJ010000409.1:0-37341 GCA_050042755.1 Rivularia sp. (in: cyanobacteria) | reverse complement strand
GATTAGCTGCGTAGCGTGGTTATATCAAAAAATCGAAGATAGTTTCTTTTTGGTTATTGGCACAAAGACTTGCGGCTACTTCTTGCAAAACGCAATGGGGGTAATGATTTTCGCTGAACCACGTTATGCAATGGCAGAGATGGAAGAAGGAGATATTTCCGCACAACTCAACGCTAATGAAGAACTCAAAAGATAGAGCTTGCAAATAAAACGCGATCTCAATCCAAGTGTAATCGTCTGGATTGTCACCTGCACCACCGAAATCATCAAAATGGACTTGGAGGGTTTAGCTCCGAGATTGGAGGCTGAAATCGGCATTCCCGTGGTGGTAGCGCGGGCAAATGGTTTAGACTACGCCTTCACTCAAGGAGAAGATACCGTTTTAGCTGCAATGGCTAATCGCTGTCCCAAAGAAGCACCTGTAGTAGAAAAAGAAAATGAAGTTCGTAATGGTATTCAAAAGTTACTTAACTTTGGCAAGAATAAAGTTGAGGTAACTCAATCCGATTCGGAATATGTAGAGCATCCACCTTTAGTTCTTTTTGGTTCCTTACCCGATCCTGTTGTTACCCAGTTGACTTTGGAACTGAAGAAGCAAGGTATCAAGGTTTCTGGATGGCTCCCTGAAAAAAGATTTACAGAATTACCAGTAATTGAAGAAGGGTATTATGTCGCTGGTGTCAACCCCTTTCTCAGCCGCACCGCTACAACCTTAATGCGGCGACGTAAATGTAAATTATTCGGTGCACCATTTCCCATAGGCCCCGATGGTACCAGAGCTTGGATTGAAAAAATGTGCTCGGTGTTCGGTATTACTCCCAAAGGTTTAGACGAGCGAGAAGCACAGATTTGGGAAAATTTGGAAGACTACGTGAAGCTGATTCGCGGTAAGTCGGTGTTTTTCATGGGCGATAATTTGCTGGAAATATCCTTGGCTCGCTTCTTGGTTCGTTGCGGAATGACAGTTCCCGAAATCGGCATTCCTTACATGGATAAGCGCTATCAAGCTGGTGAATTGCAACTTTTAGAAAAGACTTGTCATTCCATGGGTGTAGCTCTGCCGAAGATTGTTGAAAAACCGGATAATTACAATCAAATTCAGCGAATTAATGCTCTAAATCCCGACTTGGTAATTACCGGAATGGCCCATGCTAACCCCTTAGATGCGCGGGGAATAAATACCAAATGGTCAGTAGAATTTACCTTCGCTCAAATTCACGGCTTTACTAATGCACGGGACATTTTAGAATTAGTAACTCGTCCCTTACGTAGAAATAACAGCTTGAAAGATTTAGGCTGGGATAAGTTGGTAAGGGAAGAAGCGAAAGTTTAAAACAAAAATAAGTTTTTCCCAACATGACCTGACGAAATTGTCAATCTTCCGAGCAGATTATGCAAACGTGAAACTTGTTTCAAACAACCAAGTTTCACGTTTCACCTTTAATTCTGACAATATCGCTCCTTTATTTTTTATAATTTATGCACGGACAACAAAATTATAAATGTAAACAAAATAAATAATGTTTTAATTATTATTTTTATTATTAATTGTAGCTAGGTTTAAACAATCAGAAAACTACAGTGAATGCATCCAATAAAAGACAAATTTTTAAAACAGACCCAGAATAAAAAATTGGAACCGCAAGCTTGATTTTTATTAGTAAAATTGACTGTAAATTTATACCTCCATTGAATATAGCCGTTGTAGTCACAGAATAATCATGTATATTTTTGATACTTTAAATGTTAAATAAATGCTAAATTTGCTATATTTTAAGTAACTTTAGTAACTCTGTTAATGTCCTAACGGACACGCGCTCGTCGCACGCGGCCCGGGGAGGCGAACGGACACGCTCCGAAGACCGCTATTCACCACTCACTACTCCCTCGTACCTATTTAAATATGTCTTAACAATGAAGTTTGTCACAAAGTTATCTTCCGAATCTGTAAAGATGTATCATTTTTAGATAAATTAGTAATTTTAATGATTTTTCTGACAAAAAGCGGAGTATATGGTAGCAATTTCACCTATGAGCTTCTCCCCCGGCAAGTTAAACTAAATCTGGCAACAGCCGTATAGAGGGTTTGTAAAGGGGCTTTTTATGGCAGTAAACGTAAAAGAAATTGGTGGATATCTGGACCAACTAGGTTGGGAATATCGCATTGATGAAGAAGAAGACCGTATTGTTACGGGTGTAGAAGGCGATCATGTTGAAGATTTTTTAATTGTAGTGCAGCTAGATGAAGAAGGAAAATTTTTCCGCGTGTTTGCACCTCAAGTGTTGAGCGGCGTGAAAGATCATCCCCATAAGGCAGCAATTTTACAGACAATGTTGGTTATTTCTTGGGAAACTAAGATGCTGCAATGGGAGTACGATCCTTCAGACGGCGAAATTCGTGCGATTATTGAGTTTCCCATAGAAGATTCTACACTTACCGAAAAACAATTTAATCGTTGTTTGAGTGGGTTAATTCAACTTGTTGACAGCGTCGCCATACCTCGTCTTCAGGAAGTGATGGAAACAGGACACGACCCAGGTAATGTAGAAATAGGCGAAAGACTATTATTAAGTATTCAAGAACAAGCTCCTGGATTATTGGATCTGCTTGAGAAGGCAATGGAAGCAAGGAAAAAACGCGGCAGGTTCCCTAGCGAATAAAGTCGAGTAGCCGATATAAATAGCTATACTCCTTGTAGAGTACCCTCAAAATATACTGAAATTTTCTTGGTAAGTGGTTTTATGACATCTTACGCAACCTCTTCCGCGAAAGCGGAAATGAGCGAACTCCGGCGATTAAAAGGCTTATTACCCCCAGAATTACAAAGCTGGGTTACGGTTGAAGGCACAACCGAAGTCAATCCACCCCTAGTTCGCAGCGAAGAAATTGGTAAAGATCAAGTGGAAATTCAAATTGATCTGGCAAAATGGGATGAATTGGCAATGGATCAACGCAATCTATTGTTCTGGCATGAAGTAGCTCGCATTCAAAACGATACCATCCCTAAAGATGGTTGGGAAATGGCAGCATTGGCAATCGGTTTAGGTGGTGCTGTAGGTGAATTGTGGGTACAAGACGGATTGCTCTTGGTACTTGCATTAGCCCTATGCGGCGTTTCTGGCTGGCGACTGTTTCAAAAAAATAGTGGCGAAAAACAAGCTAGAGAATTAATTGAAGCTGATGAAAAAGCCATTGCTTTAGCAACTCGGTTTGGCTACAGTTTACCCAATGCCTATAAAAGTTTAGGCAGCGCTTTAAAAACCTTAATTGAAAAATCTCCCAGCAAGCGCCAGAGATCGAAATATGAAGCCCGACTTTCTGCACTTAAGCGCAGTGCTAATAAGGCAAAATCTAAGTCTCGCAATATGGATGAAGGCGGTTATTGAAGTTTTCTCAATCATCAAAAGGGATTCTCACTTCACATCGCATTGCTTGGAGCAAGTTTCCTTGTCTTACATCATCTCCATAAGGGGCACAACAGCCCCTAATTATTCTAATTCCATCTAAAACGAATATTTATAAATGCGGTTTGCGGAAACGGACATAACTTGTATGACAATTTGTCCAATTTCCTAAAACTTTGTTTATACGTAGTTAAAACACTTATGGAAAAAATACAGAGGTTGAAAGTTGAGAAATATTCTCCAAGCAGATTGAGCTAATTGAGCTAGAGTTTACCAAATTATACTTTTACCACGGTTTAATATTTAACTTATTTACTACAGCGACTTAGTTTTTATCCGTTATTTTTCGAGATAGCTCATTGTTTGGATATTATCTTAATTTTATCCCTTTTGTTAATTGAATTGGAGAATCGTATTATTTGTGCTGAATCCATTGTTTTGATTTTTTCTAGTTAAATGTATATGTAATTACTTAGTATCTACGAATTATTTATGACTTATCTCGAGTTAAGTTCCGAGATTTTTTTTTCACAAACTTAAACCAAAATACTTGCTTTTTCTTGTTTGAGATCCTAATTTATAGAATTTTTCTATCTTGGAATTTTAACCATTATTTTAAAGTTTGTTAACTTAATTAACTCAATAGAAATATTTTACAAAAACTTCTTTTTTTCTTGACTAAATCTTCATAAAATAGCTTTTGCTAGAAAAAGATGGAAATATTAGAAACTAAGTTTTCTGGGCTACACAAACTATAAATCGCCTTTCTATAAAGGTTAGCAAAATATAGCTTGAGTGTATTCACTGTATGCCTTAGTATTACTTATAACTGGTTAAGCATCTTGTGAGTTTGAGGTACTATGCGGACTGATTTAAGAGATTTTTTCATCAAAGCCTGCCAATCAATAACTTGTTTGGGAGTTGGAACACATAGGGTAGAATCGCCAAATTGTTCGGTGGAATTTAATGGTGTGACGGGCTGCAAAAAGACTGGTATAGCTGGATTTACCGCTGCTACTAACCTAGCTGAATGTTTCAATTCGGCGGGATCTGTATCCTGAGAAATCACGATTTTAACAAAGACTTCAATTTGAGCGTCATAACACAATTGGAGAAAATTTTCGTGTTCTTGCCAACGACTCTCACCACTAACACTAGGTAGCTTCAAGTCCATGCCTACAGAGTCTAAGTAAGGTAGAATCATAGCGAGTTGTTCCGGGCGATGTCCCCCAGATTCAAGGTATATAGGTAAACCAGTGTTCAAGCGGACTTGTGGTAGAAATTTTAATAAAAAGCTGGCATGTAGTAGAGGCTCCCCACCAGTTAAGCTGATGCTATCGTGTAAGCAAGGTATATTTTGCCGCTCAACCCATTCAATTAACATGGGTAGTGAAATAGGATTAGAGCAAATTTCAAAGTCACGATACCCAGGAGTTAGCTCAATTCTACAAGTGGCGGGTGCATTCCAAGTATGAGCGCTATCACAAAAGTGGCAGCGCAAGTCACAAAAAGCAAAACGGATAAAAATTTGACGTGTTCCCACATTCATTCCTTCCCCTTGAATTGCGGAAAAGACTTCTATCAAGCGTGCGTTTTCGTTAACAGCAATTTTGTTGGTCATGGGATATTGGCAAGGTATATACGAAGAAGGCTACACAATAACAGAAGTTTATCAAGGGTTCCCTTAAAATTTTTTTTTAAAAGAAAAAATGTTTAAGGGTGCCTGTCAGTTCTCTTTAAATTATGAAGTGTGATTTTTTGGTTTTTCCCCAATTTTAGTGGTTTTAACATTTAACAACAGATAATTGCGGAAAAACATTTATGTTTCAGACTTTATATTTGATAGTTACCGACTTTAGTTGACTTCTTGTTCTATTGTGAACCGTCACGGGCACCCATAAGAATTTTTTCTTCTAAAAAAATTCTTATGGGAACCCTTCATGAGCAATATTCGATTAAAAAGTAATCAAAAGATTGTTGTTCCTTAATACCTAATTAATAGGCATTTGTTTAAGGCAGTTCCCAGGACAAAATAATGTAGGCAGTATAAAACATCGATATGACAACTAATGTGCAAGATTTCATGAGTAACCAACCTACAGAAGTCAATTTTCCGGTTACATTATTAGAGGATGCGGTTAGAGTAAAGGTAAGTAGTCGCTTAAGCGTGCTTGAAGCTTTAAATTTTAAGCAAACTTGTGAAGAAGTGATTGCAGCAGATTCAACTCCAAAAAAAATTCTGATTGACTTTGAACAAACTACTTTTATGGATAGCAGTGGTTTGGGTGCTTTAGTCAGTAATTTTAAGAATGCTCAAGAAAAAGGAATTGAATTTGTACTACAAAATGCCACACCTCCAGTAATGGCGGTACTTAATCTGACGGGCTTAGTAAATGTTTTTACAATTGAAGAAGGAAACATTGCGCCCCCATCAACTTCTCCTCGCCGACGGGAAGAGAAATTCCCCCAAACTCATCCTTCTGTACGTTCTTGGACGAAGCGATTTATTGATATTATAGGGGCATTAGTTGGTTTAGTAATTACAGGTATATTGTCTATTCCGATTATTGCTGCAATTATAATGGATGACCCTGGTCCAATTTTCTTTGGTCAAATCCGGTGTGGTTGGATGGGAAAGCATTTTCGGATGTGGAAATTTCGCTCGATGTGTGTAGATGCAGAAGCGAAAAAAGCCGAACTTCAAAAGCTTAATCAAGTCCAAGGCGCGTTTTTCAAGATAGATAACGATCCTAGAATTACGCCGGTAGGAAAATTTTTGCGGCGTACCAGTTTAGATGAATTACCCCAATTTTGGAATGTTCTTAAAGGGGAAATGAGTTTAGTTGGTACTAGACCACCCACACCCGATGAAGTTGAATGTTATGAAGTACCTGAGTGGCAACGCTTGGATGTTAAACCAGGTATGACTGGGGAATGGCAAGTTAATGGACGTTCCAGTATTCGTAATTTTGAGGATGTAATTCGTCTTGATTTAGAGTATCAAAAAAACTGGAACCTAATGTACGATTTAAAGCTTATTTTTAAAACAGTTGCTATCCTATTCAACAAAAGTAGCGGCGCTGTGTAATCAAAAACTTTACTTAAATTAAAGTAATTTATTAGCATTTTTTATTAGAAGAGGTGTGATGGGTATTTTTTCCATTCAAACCTCTTCTTTCACTTTTGAGATTTTGTTTACTTTTCATATTCACAATAATATCCCCCATTTTGTTCATTTTTTTTGGTTGAGATTCACAGAGATTCAATTAATAAAATGTCTCCCAGTTTTACATTCCCTTTTCCATACTTTCCGTAAACTTATTTTTTTGGCACTCACAAGTAATAATCAAAGGATTTTGACAGTTTTTAATCAAGCGGTAAAAATATCTAAAAAACGAGATTTTTCCGAGTAAATACCGTTTACATTGTGAGTAAGTAAATCCATTTTTTTAATAAACATCATCGACCGCTTTTTCAAAATTTAGCTTTGCCATCGGGAATTGATAAATAAATCGCGATTTTACGGTTTACACAAAGTTATATTACTTAATCATCATTTATTATTAATATTTATGGTGATTTTGTTTACGTATTACTACGAAACAATATTTTTTATCTAATCTAATAAGTAACATCGTTTTTACAGTACGCATCCGAAGGCAGCATTAAATTTTACACAATCTTCAATGAAGATAGACTGACGTTAAAAGATATTACAAGGAAAATTAAATACAGGCGTTTTTTTAGCGCGGAACGATTTTGGAAATAAATGTTGTCTTTTAAAGAATCTGCCAGGGGTTCTTGCAATTTTTTACTATGAAAATTTTAATTTACTCTTACAACTACCATCCAGAACCAATTGGTATTGCCCCTTTAATGACTGAATTAGCGGAGGGATTGGTTAAGCGAGGACATCAGGTACGTGTGGTAACAGCTATGCCTAATTATCCCGAGCGTCAAATTTATCAAGACTATCGAGGTAAGTTGTATGTAAAAGAATATAAAAATGGTGTTGAAATTCAAAGAAGTTATGTTTGGATTCGTCCCCAGCCCAATCTGTTAGATAGAGTGATGCTCGATGCTAGTTTTGTTGTTACTAGCTTCATGCCCGCCCTCTTTGGCTGGCGACCAGATGTTATTCTTACGACATCACCATCTTTACCAGTATGTTTGCCTAGTACCCTTTTAGGATGGCTACACAGATGCCCGGTAATTTTAAATCTACAAGATATTTTACCCGAAGCTGCGGTTCATGTTGGTTTGCTGAAAAACAAATCCCTGATTCGCATATTTTCGATTTTAGAGAAATTTGCTTATCGCTCTGCCGATAAAATTAGCGTGATCGCCGATGGGTTTGTAGACAATTTGGTGTCTAAGAATGTAGCACCCAATAAAATCGCGCAAATTCCCAATTGGGTAGATGTCAATTTTATTCGCCCTATGCCCAGAGAAAGCAATGCTTTCCGCGCCGAATATAAATTAGAAAATAAATTTGTAGTTTTATATTCCGGTAATATTGCTCTTACTCAGGGCTTAGAAACAGTTGTTAAAGCTGCTTCGACTTTACGGGAGATTCCCGATATGGCTTTTGTAATTGTCGGTGAAGCCAAGGGTTTACAGCGGCTTCAAGAGGAATGTAATAAATGTGGTGCAGACAATGTTTTGCTTCTACCTTTCCAACCACGACAACGTTTACCAGAAATGTTAGCTGCTGCTGATGTCGGATTGGTAGTCCAAAAGAAAAATGTGATTTCTTTCAATATGCCATCGAAAATTCAAGTTTTACTTGCTAGCGGCCGTGCAATAATCGCATCTGTTCCCGATAAAGGTACTGCTGCAAGGGCTATTCGACAAAGTGGCGGTGGGGTTATTGTTCCTCCAGAAGAACCATTAGCTTTGGCTAATGCTATTTTGGACTTATACAAGCATCCAGAAAAAGTTAAAACTCTCGGTTATAACAGTCGCAAATATGCCGTTGAGCAATATGCTTTTGACCAAGCTTTGAATAGTTATGAGTCATTGTTTGAATCTCTCGCAGAGAATAGTTCATCCATTGAGACTACGGTTGTTTCCAAGCAGGAAGTTTAATAAGATCCTAATAAATTAGTTTTTTACCGTAGAAGCAAATTTCCGTAATTCATGTCCGCAAATAATAATTGCTTTACCTCAGCCCTATCGGGCTGGGGTACATTTTTTGCAACGCTTTGTAATTTATCGCAAAAGTCTAAAACGAAAATTTGGTTACAATAAAGTTATGACTGTTTTATTTGCAATTATTTTTTAAGCAGTAACTATGTTGGGATGCGCGAACAAGTATTCATTTATTTATCGCACTATTTTCCACACTAGCAAGTAAATCATATTCTAGAGAGTAGAACTAACGGCATCTTGGCTACTATTTACGATTTAGACCAGCAAAAAATCCCAACCACCAGGTTGATGCACGATTTGGCTAAGTGCTTTGAACCTCAAAGGCTTTTGCATATGGCACCAGAAGAGGGATTAGTTCTAGATCAATTTTTTTCACCAAGTCCTCATCTTTTACACGCAGATGTCAGTGCTATTGTAACTAGAGATACATTTGGTGTTAGAGAACCACAAGTGTTAAATCCCATAGCCCATCGTACTTTAAGTAAACCAAGTATGAGTAAACTTTCTCATCTCCTATTTTTAGCCGATACTTTAGAACCAGAAAAGCATAAAACAGCTTCTCTACAAGCTTTAAGACAAGTTAGCCGCGAAAATATCCATCCAGCGCTGTATTTGATTTACAATTATACTCTTAAAAAAAATGGACAGTCCTTCCTTGATTTATTTGCGACTAATCCCTACTCAAAATGAGTTTTTGATTAAGTGCAAATACTAGTGGTTTATAATACTAACCAAGCCATAAATGTCTGTTTTTTGCTAATATTTAATCAACCTATTGATAAAAATTTGCAATTAACATCGCGATTTATCGGGGATCCAAGAAAAATCTGAAAACCTCACCCAAATAAGCAGAGCAAGTTTTAATGTCTGATTATTTCCAAGCCGATTTGCAATCTGAATTTGTTGCTGTGAGCAACGCCCCCATAACTTCTCAACAGCTTGATGCCGACGATAGCGCAAAACTCGCTTTAACTATTGCCGCTTCAGGTGAAGATCGCAAAGCAGCAGATATGTTGGTGCTTCGCGTTAGAGACGTATCTTACCTTGCCGATTATTTCGTTGTCATGACTGGTTATTCAAACGTCCAGGTAAGGGCGATCGCCAATACGATAGAACAGGAAGTCGAAGAGAAGTGCGATCGCAAACCCTTAAGAACGGAAGGCAAAGCTGAAGGAAATTGGGTAGTACTAGATTATGGTGAAGTCATCGTTCACGTTATGATGCCTAATGAAAGAGAATTTTACGATCTAGAGGCGTTCTGGGGTCATGGGTCGCGTGTGGACTATCAAGCATACGTAAAGGGTGGGGGTGAAGCAAAATGATTGATTCTGAAGTATCGAATTGCCCGGTTCCTAGGGAACAACAACCGTTGAATGAGTACGAACAATTAAAAAACTCCTGGCTATTTCGCGATTCTAGCGTTTCAATACGCTCCTACATAAGGGCAATAGCTTGGACGTGGGGCTTATCTTGGCTGGTAGCAGGACCTATAGCTTACTCCAGTTTTCCTCCACATAAGTACATGGCTCAATTTATCTTGTGTGGGATGGCAGGGGCAAGTGTAGGAGTCGTCCTAGTTGTATTGCGTTTGTATTTGGGTTGGTCTTACGTGAGCAATCGGTTGTCCAGTCCGATTATCTTTTACGAAGAATCGGGATGGTATGACGGACAAAATTGGATGAAACCCCAACAAGTTCTGGACCGCGACCGTTTAGTTGTAACCTATGAGATTAGACCAATTATTCAGAAGTTGCAAGTAACTGGATTGTGTTTGGCGATCTTGTTTATTACTGGTACGATAATTTGGCGATTGTTATAGATCGCAGAAGTACTCGGTACTCTTTAAATGAGCGTGTCTTTAGAATATCTTTATAGTTGGGATGAGAGGTGTTTCAAATGCCCTCTCATCTAGATTATTGGTCTCATTGACACTGATGCACGGAACAAGACATACTTCTAATAAAGTAACGGCAAAAGCTAAATTCCTCAGCGAATTGAGTAGCGATTAAATTTGTGGCTAAAAGTTGGCTAAGGATTGTTAATGGCAAAACGAACTCAAGCACCTGCAGTAGAAGTAAGATTACTGCGTGAAGGAATTATTGAATCAAAACATATAGTCCAAGCTGTACTGTGTGACGAACGGGGACGAGTGCTTTCTGTAGCAGGAAATGCCGAAACAGCTACCTTTGCCCGTTCGGCGCTCAAGCCATTTCAAGCCCTGGCTGTAACTAGTACGGGGACTTTAGAGCGTTACAACCTCAATGACAAAGATTTAGCGATTATTTGTAGTTCTCATGACGGAAGTATAGAACACGTCAGGCAGGCATTTAATATATTATGGCGAGCCGATATTGACCCCACTGTACTACAATGTCCCGTTCCCCAAGGTAGACGCAGCAGTCTAGAATATAACTGCTCTGGCAAACACGCCGGCATGTTAGCAGTTTGCCAGCAATGCAATTGGTCTTTGGCTAATTATTTAGAGCGCAAGCACCCAGTACAACAATTAGTATTGAACAAAGTATCCGAATTGTTGCGAATGCCCGCCGCTGAATTTATTAGCGCCCACGATGATTGTGGCGTACCCACTTATTTAATGCAACTCTGTCAAATCGCTACCCTCTACGCTCGTTTATCTTCTGGTAATAGTTTAGATATGGAGCGTATTGTCCGTGCCATGACTCATCATCCACTCATGTTAGCAGGTGAAGGTAAGTTTGACACCGAACTGATGCGTTTGACACCAGGAGAGTTGATAAGTAAATCCGGTGCCGAAGGATTGCAGTGTATTAGCAGATTGGGTGAAGGTATGGGTTTAGTAATTAAAGTCATGGATGGAGCCAAGCGGGCAAAATATGCCGTAGCCATTCATTTATTAACTCAACTCGGTTGGATTACCCCCAGCACCGCACAAGCCCTTGAAGAAAAGTTTATGACACTAAGCCAATACAAGCGTTTGGAAGTTGTTGGAGAATTATCAATGTTGTAGTTGACAGATATAGAGTTGTTTGTTATATTGATTAAAGACGACGCGGGATAGAGCAGCCTGGTAGCTCGTCGGGCTCATAACCCGAAGGTCAGTGGTTCAAATCCACTTCCCGCTACCAAATTAAATATAAAAAAATCTCTATGATTAATAAATCCTAGAGATTTTTTTATGGTTCCATGTCGTAATATTGTCAATTAGAAGCGTTAGTGTTTAGCTGTGAATGTCCCACAGGTAACAACTTTGTTTTCTTCGACTATTATCTCATCAAATTGATGTTTTCCATTGCTGAAAGCGGAATAGAATGTCAAGGGTTCCCATTAAAATTTTTTTCTTCTAAAAAAATTTTAATGGGTGCCCGTCATACCAAATTCTCTAAAACCTTTATCATCTAAAGGCTTTGGCAATCCAGCCATATGGGGAACGAAGTTCGGAGCGGCAGCAATGCAAAAGCTTGCTCGATATTGCGGTTATCGAAAGCTTGATAAAATTCTAAAACGATAGCTTTATTTGCTTCAATTGTCATTACTATGATTAATTTTTAAGAAATATTATATCCAAACTGTTGCAATAAACCTAGCGGAATTTACTACGTCATCGCTATAAGAAAAGCTATAATCTAGTATTTATAATTAGATAAGAGAAAATCTTTTGACCGGAAGAAGTAATCTGTTTATTCGGAAGACTCGGGAACCATTTCAAAACTCGGGAGAACCCCAAAAACAACAAATCACCACCAATAAAATCCTTCTTTAGCCACACAGCTATAGATTTGTTTTGTTTTTGGGGTTTACACAAATTGTAAAATTATTGATAATTAATCTGTTTCACCGCAAAATAAAAAAAAGAGGATATCTCTATTTATTGAGACATAAAATTATGTTTCACCAGAAAATATTAGTGTTAATTTTTATATTTGGATAAGAAGGCGGAAGATTACTAGACTAAAGTGCAAATATATCGAATTACATTTTGGATTTGTTCTGGTCTCTGAAGTTGATTAAGTTTGAAAAAATTCTCTAATTTATTAGGACTTACGCAATTGTCACACAACTCGGGTGGTGCCGTACCCTGAGCAGCCTTATTATTACGTTCAATATTAGTGAGTGTACGAGCACCCTACAGCAGAAATGTGCCAGTTGCGTAAGTCCTGTTTATTTTGAACTTGCTCAATACTTACCTTCAAGAAAATATTATGTAGTAATTGAAGTCTTACTCCCCCAAACGCTTATCGATTTGCGGCTAAAAATTTATCCCGGAGCTCCCTCCCTCTCTCACTCCCTCAATTCCTTTGGTAATTTTTCAGCGCCTTAGGAGTAGTTTATCCAGGAGAAAATCGATAAAAATCAAAACCCATCAGTTCATGGTTGTAATTCTTTGCTAGCAAGATTTTGATATACTCTGGAAAAGAAAAACCATCCGTCACAGTGGGTAATTTTAATTATGGGTTGGAAATTAAAGCGTCCTATTTTAGTCGGAGGAGTAGGTTTATCCTTTACTCTATGGATGTTAGAAAGTTGGCATCATAAGGTGATGCAGCTTGGCGAATTTAGCTTGTTAAGCCTACTTGCAGTTGGTGCCGGTTTGTGGTTAATTAAACAAAATCGCCCCAAGCGCACCAAGGAACAAATAGATGAAATGGCGATCGATCGAGTAACGGTAGAAAATACCATTGCTACTAGTGCCCGCGCGATCGATAAACTTGTTGAAGAAGCAGGTGATTGTGGAGAAGCTTTAGAAAAAGCAGCTTTACTGCAAGACAAAATTCCTCAGTTGCAGAGTGAATTAGATAGAGAAGAAATTGAAGTAACAGTAACTGGTGGTAAATCGGTGGGTAAAACCACCTTGATTGAAGTTTTGCACAATCAAAAACTTGCATCTGTAGAATTTCAAGAGACATCACCTTTATTTATTCAAGGGAATTCCGATACTGCGGCAATACATAATGCTGCTAAATCCGATTTCGTGCTGTTTCTTACAAATGGTGATTTAACAGAAACAGAATTCCAGAGCTTAGAAAAATTGAAAGCTGAAAATCAACGCTTGATGTTGGTTTACAATAAGCAAGACCAGTGTTTACCCGATGAACGTGCTAGCGTATTGCTATCTTTGAAACAGCGAATTGGTGGAAATGTTGTAGCCACAGCAGCTTCTCCTCAAGCAATTAAAGTACGGAAGCATCTTGAAGATAATTCCGTGGAAGAATGGATGGAGCAACCAGCACCGGATATCAAAAATTTAACCCAGCAACTCGATAAAGTCTTAACTCAAAGACAGCAATTGGTATGGGCAAGCACCATGAGAAAAGCCAAGTTGCTCAAAGCCGAAGCCAAAGACTTATTAAATGGAGTCAGAAAATTACGCGCTAATCCAGTAATTGAACAATATCAGTGGATAAGTGCCGCTGCGGCATTTGCAAATCCAGTACCGGCACTTGATATACTGGCAACTGCGGCAATCAACGCTCAAATGGTAATGGATTTGGGTGGAGTTTATCAGCAGAAGTTTTCTTTAGAGCAAGCCAAAACCGTTGCTGGTGAAATGGGAAGTTTTATGTTGAAACTCGGTTTGGTGGAACTTTCTACTAAGACTATTAGTACTGTATTAAAAAGCAATGCCCTTACCTTTGTTGCTGGTGGAGTAGTGCAAGGTGTAAGTGCAGCTTATTTAACTAGAATCGCCGGTTTAGCAATAGTAGAGTACTTCGAGCAGCAAGAAATCGCTGCAAATTCCGGAAGTGAATTCAATATAGAGAAATTTGGACAAAGTTTAGAGCAAGTCTTTGCACAAAATCAGCAAGTTGTATTTTTACAAGGTTTTGTCAAACAAGGTGTTAAGCGTTTATTGCCCGAAGCATCAGAAAATCAACTTGTTGCAATTGAGAATGCAGCAGTTTAATTTTCCCTACACAATAATAATTTAGAGACGTAGCAGTGCTACGTCTCCTTGTTTATCAATACCAACGAGCGCAAAACTATATTTAAAATCTAGCCTTGCTCAATTGAGTCATGAATTTTGTTTATTTACATTTTGTATTAAATCAAAGAGAGACGCTTTAACCGATCGTCTTTATCGAAGCATAAAATCAGAAATTTATCCGACACAGTAGATAACGCCTCAAATCTAGAGTCTATTTTGATTCATTCGCGAAGTTTGTTAGCTGTAGATAATCTTTTTTGAAATTTCCATCAGAGGTTTCTCTCCATAAAAATACTGTTTTTTATAATAAAGAGTAGCATAGAATACTCTATATACTTAAATAAAAGCAACAAATACAACATCTAAATAAGATATTTTCAGTAAATGGTTATAGAAAAATACAAAATTTTGCTCAATTGAAAATAATCTCATTAATAATAAGAATTATTATCATTTAATTAACGAAAATACCTTGTTTTTTTGCATGTGATACAAGTCACATTTTCAAGTAAAATAAAATTATATAAAATCTGTTTGGACCTGTGTTTTATTATTTACGATCTATTAACATAGCGAAAATTCCAATTGCTATAGCAAACCAAAGGGTTATTAGACGAATTAAGAGCGTTGCAGCAACAGCTTGAGATTGGGTTGCACCGTAGGCAGTAGAAAGGCTGATAGAAGCGGTTTCCGCTCCGCCAATACCACCAGGTAACATAGACAAAGCACCAATCAAGCCAGAAGCAGTATGGATTAAGACACCTTGGTAGAGCGTAATGGATTCAGCTTCCAAATACTGGAAAATATAGTATAAGGCAACCCCCTCTAACCCCCAGGCAATGAGAGCAATTAAAGTGCTACCAAATAGTAGTTTAGGTTTAAGCAGAATACTAGCGCTGCCAATTAGAGAATCAACTTTGCTAACTACTCCTTTAAGTTTTTGGATTCTAGTCAGAGGTTTAAGAAAATAACGCCGTAGCAGGTGAGGGTGCTGTAGCAATAGGATAATTCCCACTTGGATCGCAGCTAGAGCGAGAATAGCCCAAATTGCTTGAATTTCTGCCGCCATCGAAGCTAATCCTAAGCAAGTAAGCAGAACAACTGATAAGGCATCAGTAAAGCGTTCGCAAAACAAGCCTGCCAAAGTTGGGGCTACCGGAACGTTATGACGACGCTTGAGAAGAAGAGACTTAATGGACTCTCCAGCTTTGCCAGGAGAAGCCGTCAGAGCGAAACTAGACAAGAAAATTTGGAAGTTGCTTTTCCAAGGTACCGGGTAGCCCATATGATGAAGATACCAATGCCACCGGAGAAAGCGGAGGCAATAACCCAAAAAGACGATCGCAAGTAAAGCGGGAATCAGCCAAGTAGGCAGTAAATTCAATGCTGCCCAGAATTCTTCGGCTCCACTCCACAGAACTATTCCCAAGTAAAGAACTGCTGCAGCAATTACAGATAAAATTAACCCCCTCTCCCAACGAGGTTTAGCTCCTTGCGGTTCTACTTCTTTAGTGTCATGGAATTTTCGGTAATAGGCAAAAGTTGCAGCATTCAGCATTTCTCGATCTCCCCGGCTATCGCCGTAGGCATAAATGCAGTACTGACTCAAATCTCCTAGAACTTCTGTGAGTCGCTCAACTTTTTCTAAGCCGTAGCAATTCTTGCCTTGAATACGTCCTGTGAGAATATTCGATTGAGTTTCCAGTTTAGTGCCAATTACTCGATCGATACCGATAATATTAGCCCAAGGTATTAAATAAGCTTCTAGAGAAGCACTGACCAAGATAATATAATGTCCTTGTTCTTGATGGTAGCGCAAGCGCTGCACAGCTTCAGAACGAAGTAATTTTGGTATCTCCTTGACGGCAAAATTCTCGGCTAATCGGTTTAGTTTTTCAGTTTTTATTCCAGATAGGAAATGAGTTAGTACTGCTTCCTTAGCTCGCCAATTAGGGATTAATTTCAGAGCGTATGCTGTTAGTACTGAACTCATCAGCAGCATTCCCCAGAAAAATCGCGCGCGCCCTAAGGTAATTCGGAGAAACGGTAGTAAAGAATCCCGTTTAGTTAAAGTGTTGTCAAAATCAAATACTGCGATCGCAGGGGGTTTGGATATCTTTGGGATCTGATTCATTCTCTACTTATGGTAATAGAATTTGACATGACTGGATGCAACCGTAGCTGCCCATCGTCCATAAAATTAGGAGGATAATATTAAGGAAAATAAATAAGCAATCAAAGTAAGTCAAAGAGCTACTAAAATCAAATACTTACCTAAACAAGAAGGAGATTTTAGCTCCCTTGAAGATAATCGCAACTAGTTGAAGATAAGAGCTAAGCTTTCTGACAATATAGAAATAAAACGCGCTGCTAAGCCTGTGTACAATACTTGAATCTCCAAACAGCAAACTGGGAGCGTTACAAAGAGAAGTACATAAATTAAGCAAATTTTGTAAGCTAAAGAATATTTTTCCAATAGGGAGAATAGATTAGCAAGAAATTTCGAGTATACAAAGTAAAGTCGATGGAAAACCCAATTTAGCAAGTTAAACCTTCTAGATCGGTTTTGATTAATTATTTTTTGATTAACTATTTCAAGGTAAATCAGGCTGGGACTTAAACTACAAAATGAATAGCTAATTGCAGCCATAAAAAACCATCTCCCCCAATCATACCCAAGTATATATAGTGGAATGGAAACTATTATAGGAATAATTGCATACTTAAAACTGAAGCTAGAATATGTTTTTCTGGTATTGATAAAATGAACTTTATCATGCCAGTGAGAATTAAAATTATCTAGGAAATTTGATACCAACTTTGAGGAAGAAGATATTATAAAAATAAAATTTAATGCCAAAATTATCAGCCACTGTAAGAATGTTAAACCACGATCGGCTTTTATAACTCTCCAAGATAACGATACACCTTGCTTCAATGACCAACCTATTCCTGACAATGCTGCTGGAGGACCATTAGTACAGTCAAGTACTCCAAGATTTTGCCAAGATTCACAGATACTTAATGCAACTGAAGGATCCCCTTTCCAGATGAATGCAGCTAAGGCTGATATCACATTTGGAATATAGATTGTAAAGGAATCTAATGGTGGTAATTTACGAGAAGATTTTAAGGAAAGAAAGCTAACTGTAATCGCCAAATTTATTGGTAGGGAAAGAAAGATAATTGATTCGTGACTTAAAGCAATGGGTATAGCTAGTAAATTAAACCAAATTAAAATATTTTTACGATACCGTTTGATCGAAGACTCCAAATTTTTATTGTGATTAAGAGAGTGGTCTATTAACTCGTCAATTTTCAATCTCTTGATCTCTCTGCTGAGAAATGAAATATTCATAATTAAAGGTATTATGAATAAAATTTCTTTCCTTCCGAGGTCATTTAATGGAAATAATAAGAGCGATGGGAGGAATAGGAAGACTATTAAACTCGTACTATTCATGAAGTATTGAAGCTTAAAAATCTTATGTATGTAGAAAATAGATATTACCAAATACAATAAAGAAACGAAAATCGTTAGAGTAATGTAAGGATTTAAGTTGAAATTCTCTGTCATGAATAAGAGTATACTACCCGCTAGTCCCCTGCGGACAAAGCCTGAACTATAATTAGTTAGCCAATCTGTAAAAACCCATTCATTTAATCCTGAATTGAATATTGCGGCAATAAATTTATGAGTAAATAAGACTACATAAACTATCATAAACGTAGATAAAATTAGTCCTTTTATTGATGAAAGGTCACGAAAGGAAAAGATTTTATTGTCTTTAGAGTTGATCTTTTTGTCATTCATAATATCAAATTAACTTAACTAAGATAATGCGATAAATTACAGATACTAATATAAATTGTTCCCAATATAAAAAGTATTTAGAGCTTAAGTTTCTTAAAAATAAACTCAGGAATTGAACGAATTATCAACATAATCCAGAACCAAAACTAAGGAATATAAACCACATTTTGTTTGTTCTCCAAAGCTTTGATTACAGCAGTTACTACTTGCTCCGGATTCGCTACCAAAAGTCATCTTGGTATCCACAAAACCCGGTTTCATCATCATTACACGTACCCCAGATTTACATAAACCATTGCGTAATCCTTGGAGAAACAAGCTGATAAGCACCCTTTGCAGATCCGTAGATATAATTTGACGATCGCGAGTTTTTAACCAAAGAATCCCAAGGAAAATAAATCAAACGTTCCATCCCGATTATTTCCTAGGTTACTTACTAGGCTTTTTGTCAAGAATAATGTAGATGCGTTTCCCCGATGTAATATTGCCAAATGAAGAGAAGCAGGGGAAAAAAATAAATTAAATAAATTTATTTTCCTACAGCGAATCGCAGAAAATTTCCTTGGTATAAGACTAGATTAAAGATTCTAAGTCACTAAGCCAAGCATCAAGAAGAGTTAGCTCTTCGGGAGGCATAACAGAGATATTTACTAAGCTGCTATAGCATTTACGCATATTATCTATCAATTTATCTTTGCCCGGTTCTAGTTTCAAAGCTTCCAAGGTTTCGCATATTTCACGATTCTTGAGCTAGCCATCTATTTCTTGGCTAAAATCTTTCATTAAGTTATGCTCATTTCTGTCTTGCCTAACAGTAGGTTCGTGAAATAAGATAGACCAACCATTTGCCCATGCAATTTTCTGAGCAATGAAACTACGCCAGATATCAGTCATAGGTCAAGAACAGTATGCTGGCAAATATAATAATGGATATGCCTCTGGCCACCAAGCAGTATTCTGACTATTGAAAGGACACCATGAGTTTTGTCCTAGAGCTAGTCTTCTATCCTTTCTAAATTCTTGTGGTAAAGGCATTACCAGACGATATATTGCGTCAACGTCAGGATTGTCATCAGCAAGCCCTTGTTGAATGGGACAATCTACCCGTGTAATTTCTAAAGAATCCCAATCAGTTTGGTTTGTGAGAATATCATCCAGAGGAAAACCTCTAGGCCAAATTTTGGCTTCTGTGAAGTAATCATAAGCGTTTATCCAACCCATATTGGTGGCTGTAACAACTTTTTGTTCTCTTGTTCGAGGTAGCCAGAATTCTTCACAAGGCATATTATCATCATCTGTCTCAATGATGATTGAAGCTTGATTCTTTATCGCCAAAAGATAGCCAATATTTTTACGAGCATAATGTCGCGTAGGGCAGAGTTTAGCAAACTTGAAGTTGGTTTCTAACTGACGCTCGACGCTATAAAAATTAGATCCTTTAAGGTCAAAAACTGATGGACTAGCTAAATCACCAATAACTATAAACTCCCACCCTCTTTGAAGACTTTCCTGACTGATTTTAGATAAAACTTCATTGGGTTTAGCAATTGATGTGACTACTATGGCAATATTATCTTTCAAATTCATAGTCGAATCTCCTTAAATATCATGTCTAATTTTTGGAATTTGTAGTTGCTGATTTTGATGCTTTTTGTATCACTCTCTAGCCGCTCTAAGATTTCCTATAAAAATCTTTCCCTCACTCCTTACCTCTATTAGTTAGGTAATTTTTTACCGGGAAGGAAGTAAAAGCACCTTTGAGAGAATAATTTCCAGAGGTTTTTTAAACTATCTTTAATCGCTGCATTATGAACGCTCGGACTAGCTGCCTTGTAATGAATAGGTACTTCAGCAGCTTTTAAATGACGGCAGTGAAATTTAATTTCTGTTTGAAAAAAATGATACTTGGACTTGATGCCTTTCCTCAAAATATACTTGAGAGTTTGATTGCTAAACATCTCAAACCCGCTAGTCATATCTTTAAGTTTTGTCCCCAGGAGTAAGTTAGTCAGTAAAGTACCTCCAAGGCTAATCAAACGACGATTTCGCGAACTATTACTGATTTTTCCCCCTCGACAGAAACGGCTTCCAAAAACACAGTCATAACCTTAAAGCATTTTGGTAAAGAATTGAGGTATGTCTGAAGGTTGGTGACTAAAGCCAGCATCAATTTCTAAAATCCAATCGCACCCAGCATAGATTGCTTCTTTGTACCCTCTAATGTAAGCATCAACTACACAACGATTCTCTGGTGCCCAAACTACATTCGCTCTAGGTTCTATTTCTGCTAAAGCAAGCAAAATATCCAAAGTGTCATCAGTACTTACTGAATCTATAATCACGAAAAACTTTACTGAAGCAAAGCCTTCGCACTGCTCTAAGGTTTCTTTGATAAATTTTGTTGCTAAACTAGCTTCGTTTGCCATGGGGCAAACTATACCTAGGCTTATATCTGAAATGCTATTGGTAATTATTTGATTCACTAGGATACAAGTTTTAGAGATGTACGGGGTTTAATATTGAAACTTCCAAAGCCCATAGCTCATTACTGCATACCTGATGAAAACTGCTTTTTTGGCCATAAGCCTAAAGGGAATGCGCTACCCTTTGGCGCAGCCGTGTAGCCGGGAGCAACCAACTGATAACCATAGCGCTACCAAACAAAACCGCAGCCATTATCAACGCGCGCGCGCGGGATGCTCCCAGTCTGATTCAACATCCGCGATATCATTAAGCAGATAGAAGGTGCAAGAAACGCAACAGAAACAACCAAATTTTTAGTTCACTAATGCGATCTGAAAGCCCCTATATAAGGAAAATTTATCGGAATATCTGTTGCCCCTATCCTCACGGATTCTTGAAGATGTTTAAAGTTTGGAGAACTCATAAAATAAATTACACCCTATGCTTTAATAAATAAATTATTTACTTATATTAATTAAGTTATTAAAAATACATTCTGTACACAATTACGTAAACTATAAAAAACTATCGGAAATTATGAAGAAATCATGAATCAAGACGGTTCTTTAGTACTTATGACATCTTCGGGCAAGTTTATTAATTAGGCTTTACAGGAATAAAATTAGGAATTCGCTGTAAAATTTCTTCTATTGATATATCAAAAGGAAGCGCTTGAGCTTTTTGGGGAATATCCACTCTTGATAGATGTATTCCATGTAAACAAAAAGGACACCACACTACCATAAAACCAATCCTAGTTTTCAAATCTCCAATAAATTGAAAATCAACTCCCAATTTATGGCAATTTGGACAAGTTAATACCGGTACATTGGGTAAATTATTATAAATATCAGTAGTTATAGATATCCATTCTCGAAATTCTTTTTTTCTATTCTTATTCATATTAGAGTAAAAATTTTATAGCCATATCGAATCTTCGATATCTCCCATAAATGTTTACTTTTGTTAAGTTCCAAATTAGACGGATGGGCTCAACATATAAAAACGACTGTTGAAATCATATACAGTTCTGCGTTTAACAAACACCAAAATATATATCAAAATATTAATATCAACATTCTTATGAAACAAAATTTACCGCCAGAAACGTTGAATCGATCAAAAATAGGATTACATTCTAATAAGAAGAGAATATAACGATCGGTATAAAAAACGATGGCAGTAGAGAATTCTGATATTGACATTGCAACATTTATCGACCACTCCCTACTTCATGCTACAGCTACTCAACAACAGGTTGAGCAATGGTGTGAAGAAGCCGATAGATATCATTTTACAGCGGTTTGCATTCAACCTACTTGGGTACGTCTGGCGACGGAACTTCTTCATGGCAAACAGCCTAAAGTATGTACTGTCATCGGTTTCCCCACCGGTGCGACAACAACCGCCGTCAAGCTATATGAAGCACAAGAAGCTGCGGAAAATGGTGCAACTGAATTAGATGTAGTGATGAATTTGGGTTGGTTGAAAGCTGGTAAAACTGAAGAAATACATCGAGAAATCGCAGCGATTTGTGAAGAAACCGGACAAGTTATCAAGGTAATTTTAGAAACAAATTTATTAACCGATACTGAGAAGAAACTAGCCGCAGAGGTATCGATGGATGCAGGTGCAGCGTTTCTGAAAACTAGTACTGGTTGGAATGGTGGTGCCACAGTAGCAGATGTAAAGCTTTTAAAAGAAGTCGCCAAAGACAGAATTAAAGTTAAAGCTTCTGGTGGTATTCGCACTGTAGAGCAAGCTTTAGAATTTATATTGCATGGTGCTAGTAGATTGGGAACTTCTCGCGGCGTTGATTTACTGCGTCAGCGCGAGCAAGGGTTAAAGGTTAAAGGTTAAAGGTGAATATTCAATTACCATCAACTAACCACTATCAACTAACCACTAATGAGTAGAACTTACAAAGCAACTGGAATTAATTTAAAAGCCCAAGCATTTGGCGAGTCCGATCGGTTAGTGACTATTTTGACCCGTGAATTTGGATTGATTCGAGCTACCGCCCCTGGCTCACGCAAGCATAATTCTAGTCTTGGCGGCAGAAGTGGAATGTTTGTCGTGAATCAATTACTGATTGCAAAAGGGCGAAGTATAGATAAAATTACCCAAGCAAACACTATCAAAACTTATCCGGGTTTAGGAGGTGATTTGGGTAAATTGGCAGCTTCTCAATATTTAGCAGAAATAGTTCTCGCGAGTGCACTAAGCGAGCAACCTCAAGATGAACTGTTTGAATTATTCAACGAACATCTACATAGGTTGGAAAAATTATCCGGTAGGAGTCAAAATGTTTTAGCATATTTGGTGCATGGTGCTTTTCAACTTTTGTCTTTGGCTGGTTTAAAACCTCAAGTAGACGCTTGTTGTTTGACTGGGAATCGAGTGACACCAGATTATTCCAATCCTAAATCTCTGACGGCTTTCAGCGTTAACGCCGGTGGAGTAGTTTCAATATCCGCTTGGGAAGATTTGCGCACAAAAGTAGAAAAAAGCAGAATGGAAGAAAATAATCGGGTGGAAATAGCCTCTGTTGCTCCCGAATTGAGTAGAGTTCATTCTTCAACTGATGGAAAAACAACTTCATCCCCCATATATGAAACCATTGTTCATCATGAAGTTTTACCCACTTTGCTGCGTCGCTTGAGTGCTTCGGAACTAGGATTATTACAACAACTGTTACAACCCCAGATAATAGAAGAAACTGCCCCAGATGAAGACTGGTTATATATTGAACGTTTGTTAAGACAATATACTCAATACCATTTGAGTCGTTCAATTCGTTCGGCAGCTTTAATAGATTCTTATTTTGCTACAACTTATGGCTCAATTTAAAAAATATATGAAGATATTTGAGCTTTTTGGAGTGTTATGCCAAAAAAATGATTCAAAAAACCGATAAGCTGTTATTTTTTGGTTAGTAGGTTCAATTTTCCTCATTTACTCAACTAGCCATCTTTTTTTCAAGTCCACCATACATTAAAGTAAAAACACAGACGAAATGTCAGCAAAAGACGTTTCTAAAAACGACGAAAACGACAAAACATCGATGTCGGAAATACTTAAAACCGACATGAATAAAAATTGGGAACATAAAATTAAAGACGAATTAAATTCCCACAGCAGTAGCAATAATAATTTAAACGAAAATTTGCCAGGGGCTACTGTTACATTCGCAGATAAATCCGATTTATCTGCACAAAATAAGGATAAAAGTCAAGTAAATATAAATACAGAAGACCAAGGATTTTTACCTGTATTGAAAAATCCTAATTTCCTCGCCCTATGGGGAGGTCAGGTATTTTGTCAACTAGCCGATAAAGTATATTTGGTGCTGATGATTGCTTTGATTAATACTCAGTTTCAGTCAGAAGGAAGCAGTATTAGCAATTGGGTATCGGCGTTAATGATGACTTTTACAATTCCCGCAGTACTATTTGGTTCTCTCGCGGGGGTATTTGTAGATCGATGGGTGAAAAAAACAGTGCTGGTGTCAACTAATATTTGGCGCGGTATTTTAGTTTTAGCGATCGCACCGCTGTTATGGTTGGCGAGTGATTGGCAGGATGTAGGTAATATTCCTGCCGGTTTCCTGATTATTTTGGGCATCACTTTTTTGGTTTCCACCCTGACGCAGTTTTTCGCACCCGCAGAGCAAGCTGTAATACCTCTGATAGTAAAGCCTCATAATCTGCTTTCAGCTAATTCGCTTTACACCACAACGATGATGGCATCGGTAATTGTCGGATTCGCCATTGGAGAGCCAATTTTATCGGCAGCAGATGCCTTATGGCTACAATTTGGGGGTAGCAGTGGTATTGGCAAACAAATTTTAGTTGGCGGATCTTATGCTACCGCCGGTTTGATTTTATTGTTATTGGTGACGAATGAGCAACCCCAGTCCAAAGAAAAAGAATCTAACCACGTTCTTTCTGACTTAAAAGATGGTTTAGTTTATTTGGGACAGAATAATCGTCTTCGCAATGCTTTGATTCAGTTAATTGTTTTATTTTCGGTATTAGCTGCATTAACTGTATTGGCGGTTCGCGTGGCAGAAATTATACCGTCGATTAAAGCCGAGCAATTTGGGTTTTTACTCGCATCCGGTGGTGTCGGTATTGCCCTTGGTGCAATGGTATTAGGTCAATTTGTGCAAAATTTTTCCACCTCCGGCTTGAGTTTGACTGGATGTATGGGGATGGTAATTTCTCTATCAGGTTTGGCGATATTTACCCAGCAATTGTGGTTTGTCCTATTTTTTATCGGTTGCTTTGGCGTGTCTGGTGCCTTAGTAGGTATTCCGTTACAAACCGCAATTCAAACCGAAACCCCAGCCTCCATGCGTGGTAAAGTATTTGGTCTGCAAAACAATTTAGTTAATATTGCTTTAACTTTACCTTTAGCATTAGCAGGTATAGCAGAAACCTTCTTTGGATTGCAAACAGTATTCTTGACATTAGCAGCAATTGTTTTTTGTGCTGCCATATTAACTAGGAATAAATCTGTTTAATATCGATCGAGCAAAAATGTCTACTTCAATTAGCTAGATATCATAGCCTTCTTGATTATTGCTTTTACTGCCGTGGTAAAATTACATGAGCAATAATGTATCCCATAATATTAGGGATCAAATATGCTTTAGGTAGACGCTATACATAGTGTCTTAAATTGTTATATAAAAACGTATAGTAATTAACAGCATTATGATGGCATAAATAAATTATAAATTTACTAGTTTTAAAAACGTAAAAATTTGCGTTGTAAATAATTAAGGTTGAGATATTATGATATCCACAAAGCCAATTATGCTCTCATTTAATTCATATCAGTTATATTCACCCAGAAGCTGACCGAATAAACCCCCTTTCCAGATTACTAATCAAGAATGCGTATAGCTTGGATTGGAAAAAAATCGCCATTTTGTGGCAATGTTACCTACAGTAGAGAAATAACAAATGCCTTGCTAGAGCGGGGACACGAAGTTAGCTTTCTTCATTTCGCCCAGGAAGTATCCCAAGGCTCAAAGGAGTTAAATTGTCCGGAGGTACCCCTACCTTTTATTTATAAGTCTCAGGTTTATACTATTCCTGCATTTAAAGCGACTAAGGTTTTAACCGATTCGCTACGACAGATTAAACCAGACATTGTTCATGCTTCTCTAACTTTATCTCCCCTAGATTTTCTGCTACCAGAAATCTGTGAAAAACTGAATATACCAGTAATTGCGACTTTCCATACTCCCTTTGCTGGTAAAGGAGCAAAGCTAGTATCCGGAACTCAGCTTCTAGCCTATCAATTGTATGCGCCTTTTTTGGGTAATTACAATAACGTCATCGTATTTTCGCAACTCCAGCGAGAATTGTTAGCACGTATGGGTGTACCGGCTGAAAATATTGCTGTTATTCCCAATGGTGTAGATGTTGATAAATATTCTCCCGGTTTTTCAGCTATTAAAGCCGAATTTCAAGCCGAACGTTTATTTGTCTATCAAGGTAGACTAGCTCCAGAAAAGAACGTTGAAGCCTTGCTCCGTGCCTGGAGACAGGCAGAAATGGGTCCGCAAAGTAAATTGTTAATTGTGGGTGATGGTCCCCTCAGAGCCAGTTTAGAGCCGTTTTATGGACCAGAATACGGCATTAATTGGCTGGGATTTGTTGCCGATGACAGTCGCCGCATCGAAATTTTACGGGGAGTAGATGTATTTATTTTACCTTCGTTGGTAGAAGGTTTATCTTTATCTCTCTTAGAAGGAATGGCTTGCGGTTTAGCTTGTTTGGCAACTGATGTTGGTGCCGACGGAGAAGTATTACAAGATGGAGCAGGTGTAGTACTTGATACGAATAGAGTGCGATCGCAATTACGCACTTTATTACCGGTATTCCAGGATCATCCAGAATTGGGATTAATGTTAGGACAAAAAGCACGACAGCGAGTACTAGAGCGTTATACTCTCAGCAAGAATATAACTCGGCTAGAAAAGCTTTATGAAGAAATTGTTAAGGGACAAAGCTTGCATTTTCCTCCCCAACAGACTAAAAAAGCTGTTTGAGTTTGACATACAAGTTTATTTTTTGTAGTGCGATCGTATATCGCACTATATTTATTTTAGGGGTGTCGAGTGAATCTCTCTAGAGTCCAACGTAAGTGGTTTCTTCGTCAGTTGTTAATTTGGGGAAAGCAGCACCGTAGAAAATTCCCTTGGCGCAATACAACAGATGCCTATGCCATTTTAGTTGCAGAATTTATGTTGCAGAAGACTAACGCGCCTTCAGTTGCTCCCCTGTACGAAGAATTTATGCAGCAATTTCCTACAGTTAAAGCGTTAGCTAATGCACACTTTTCAGAAATAAGTAGTATTCTACAGCCTTTAGGACTTTCTTTTAGAGCCGAAAGATTATATAAAGCAGCAAAAATATTAATTGAAGAATATCAAGGAGAAATTCCAAATCAAGAAGCAGAATTACTTAAGTTACCCGGAGTTGGTAAATATACAGCACGCTCCGTTTGTGCTAATGCTTTCGGGCAAAGTAAAGCAGTAATTGATACTAATGTGGCGCGGATTTTTGAGCGCTTTTTTGGTTTACAGGGTGGGAGAGTAAAATCCCGTTGCTCTTTACTTTGGCAAGCAGCAGAAGAGATAGCGCCATTAAGTGATGTCGGGATATGGAATTTGACACTATTCGATTTTGGTGCTGCCGTATGTACGGCGAAAAATCCCCATTGCGATGAATGTTGGTTGCGGGAGCGATGCAATTATATGAAGCGGGAAAAAAATTAATGTAGAGACGTAGCACTGGTACGTCTCCCTATATTTGAGGTTGTATCGAAATAATTCAGTAAAATGTTTGTTTTTCAAATAAATTAAATTATCTATGATATTTCAACTTTTCACCATTAATAAATCCGATTAATTTTTCCTTTAAATCTTGATGAACATCATAGTAAGAACTTCCTGTTGCCAAACTCGCTAATACATACAAAATATTTACAAGTATCTGCGGATTTGTTTCCTGCTGTAATCTTACAATCAAAAACGGTACAGCAAAAGCTGATTTGGGAGACAAACTTCCTTGATGATAAATACAATCAAATAAATCCCATAAAGATTCCGAGCGTATATCCTCATCATCTGAAGCTAAATTACGGATTGCAAACAGCATATCCTCGTGGATATTTGGTTCGTTTATTTTATCCCAATTAATATTAGTAAAATTTTCGTTCATTGCCTATTGATAAAGTTATTTTTAATTATTAACTCTTCCAATATGGCTTTAATAAGTTAATTTATCTCTAATATGAATAATTGTAGTGCGTTAGGCGATCGCGACAACACACCCTACAATAAAAAAAGACGTAGCAGTGCTACCTCTCTACATCATTATTATTTTCCCACCCCAAACTAGTAGGCTGCTGATAAATCATCTTCAAAGTATTCACATCTCTAGCAGAAACTAAGGGCGGATTCCTAACTTGAGAATAGTATAGAGCATCACCTTTATCTTTACTGTGTCCCCAAATTCCTAAAGCATGACCTAATTCGTGGCGAGAGGCTGCTAAAAGGTATTTACCCGTTTGACTGGGACTCAATAATATTGCAAATCGATGGTATAAAGTATTGTCTTTTGTATAAATTTTGTAGCGAGTTTCCGCAGAGCGGGCACGGGGGAATTTATTTCCAGGAGTAAACCGCAGTGGCGGAGATTTCCGCACAATCGTAATATCTGCCACATCTGGATTTTCAACTACTTTTAAAGGTAAATAATTATTCCATTCTTCTACTGTTTGTAATACGGTATCAATCCATTTTTGAGATTGCCCACTATTACTTATATTCGGTGTTTCTAAATAAACTTTAACTGGAAATTGCGACCAAATTAAATAACCATATTTAGTAGGTTTAATCTCAGAAAAATAATCTCCGCTATTATTATCATTTTGCGATCGCGCTAGGGTTGATGGTAAAGGATGAGGTTTTTGTGCTGTAAGAGAAGGAGCTTGAGAGATCGAGGCATCAGAAGATGGGTATTGTAGTACTTTTGTCAAATTAATATTTGTAAACGTGGCAAAAGACTGCAGGTTAGTAAATAAAACGAGCAGTATTGTGCCAATTGCTAATCCCAAAGCTATTTTTATTCGTTTAAATAAGCTTTTTGGAACATTGAGTTTCGGGTATTTTTCCATTCCTACTTAGGAAGCCAACCCGCACTTAAAACTACAGTTAAACTGAGGAAAGTTACCGTAAGCGTCCAAGTGAGACGATTTAGAGTATTTTCAGCGCTTTTAGTGCTGCTAAAAAGTTGCGCTTGTCCCCCGATTGCTCCAATTCCGTCTCCTTTGGGGCTGTGCAGCAATACCAAAACAATTAAACCAATAGCAGAAAATGCCCAAATGCCTTGTATAACGTTTGAAAGAGTCATAAATTTAAGGGTTAGTGGTTAGTTGTTACTTGTTAGTGATTTATAAGCTGATTAATAACTGACAAGCAATAATTAGACAAATTTTAACCTAATTCTTCTATTTAAAATTTAATTACACCATGAAAGTAGGTAAATTAAATACTTAGGCATATTATAAAGTTATTGTGGTGTGGGCATCCTTGCTCGTTGGAGATACTTCACAAGGGATAAAGTCTGCTGTAAATAAATTTATCAACTTTAGACTTTTTTAGCCAATCAATCTTAAATCTTGAATTCCTTCAACGGTTAGCAGTTAGCAGCCAGTAATCAGTTTAACAACCAACAACTAACAACCAACAACTAACCGGCGCTCAATTGTTCTGCATCACCAAGTTCATCGGAGATGCAGAAGATGTCAGATCGTACTCTGCTGGTTTAAACAGGGATTTACCAGTCATTTCCGGTGGCTGAGGCAGCTGTAAAATTTCCAAAATACTGGGAGCAATATCGGCTAATTTACCATCACTTCGTAAAATGACGTTAGTACCATGTCCGGGAATTTTTACTTTTTCTCCTTCTACTAAAATTAAAGGAACCTGATTAGTAGTATGAGCAGTCCAAGGGTTCCCAGACTCATCTATCATATGTTCGGCATTACCATGATCGGCAGTGATTATTGCAGTACCACCAGCTTTGCTAATTCCTTCTAACAACCTTCCCAAACATTAATCTACCGCTTCTAAAGCTTGAATGGTAGCTTCCATGTTTCCTGTATGCCCCACCATATCTGGATTGGCATAATTAACTACTATTAAAGAATAAATACCCTTCTCAATGGCTTCTAAAACTACATCGGTGACAGCTGCAGCTGACATCAGGGGTGCTTTATCGTAGGTAGCCACCATTGGAGAGTTTATCAGTCCCCGGTCTTCTCCTTCTAAGGGTTCCTCTAAACCGCCATTGAAGAAGTAGGTAACGTGAGCGTATTTCTCGGTTTCAGCCGTACGAAACTGCTTTAATCCATGGTTCGAGATTACTTCACCCAGAATGTTGTCGAGATTTTGGGGTTTAAATGCTACTTCTACCGATAAATCTTGTTCGTATTGGGTAAAAGTCGCAAAAGACAGCGGTTTAATTTGCTGTCTTTCAAAACCGTCAAAATCCGGTTTGACAAAAACCTGAGTTAATTGTCTGGCTCTATCGGGACGAAAATTGAAAAATATCACCCCGTCTCCTGATTCTACCGCTCCAGGAGCTATTCTCACGGGAACGATAAATTCATCTGTTACCCCTTCTGCATAAGATGCTTGCACTACCTCTACAGCATCTCGATTATCCTTTGAATCATCTTTGCTCATCACATCGTAAGCACTTTGGATGCGATTCCAGCGTTTATCTCTATCCATTGCATAGTAGCGTCCGCTAATGGTTACAATGCGTCCAACTCCTATACGATCTATATAATCTTGAATAAGTCCAATTGCGCCCATAGCCTCACTGGGTTTAGTATCGCGCCCATCAGTGATAGCGTGGATGCAAATTTCTGAAATTCCTTGAGATTTAGCCAGATCTAATAAGCCGAATAGATGGCTTAAATGGGAATGTACGCCACCTTCAGAACATAAACCTACTAAATGTAGCTTACTACCACGGCCTCGTACTTCTTGGCAAATTTTAACAAGTGCTGGGTTTTGATTTATAGAACCATCTTCTACAGCATCCGATATTCTGACCAATTCTTGCGGTACTACTCGCCCAGCACCGATGTTTAAATGGCCTACCTCTGAGTTGCCCATCTGCCCTTCTGGCAAACCTACCGCTTTTCCGGAGGCATTTATTAATGTGTTTGGATAAGCTTTCATTAAGCTATCCATCACGGGTATTGAAGAAGCGGCAACAGCGTTTCCTTTGGTCTCCTCGCAGTAACCCCATCCATCTAATATTACTAGCACCACGGGAGAAACAGGTGCTTTTGTCATAACAAAACTGCCCTTTACTTTTCGTAATATCCGAATAATACCATTGACACTCACAACCGCAAGTGAATTTTTGCTTATAATATTATTTTATGAAATATCTCTAATTTTCATATACTTTTCTTAAATATAATCTAGAGTTGATGCGATTCTTTGTAACAATGAGTGCTTGAATTACATTATATAAAGAAGAGTAGAACGGCAGTTATTCTGTCTTATTTACCGTCCCACCAACAATCATAATTTACTTACGCTTAGCTGCGGCTTTTTTTTGTTTAGCAGCTTTTTTAGCAGCTTTTTCTTTCTCAATCTTTGCTAATTTTTCTTGTTCTTTTTCTTCCGCAATTTTATCTAAATAGTAGTGATAATCTCCTAAATAAACTCGGAATTCACCATCACGAATTTCAACTATTTTATTAGCTACTTTGGAGATAAAATATCGGTCGTGAGAAACTACAATTACGGAACCATCATATTTTTGTAAAGCTTCTTCAAGCATTTCTTTTGCCGGAATATCCAAGTGGTTTGTCGGCTCATCTAAGATAAGTAAATTTGCCGGACGTAATAGCATTTTTGCCAATGCCAAACGTGCTTTTTCGCCACCACTTAAAGCGGTAACTTTTTTAAATGCTGTTTCACCACTAAATAAAAATCTTCCCAACAAAGTACGGACTTCTTCGTTTTTCCAATCGGGAACTTCATCATGAATCGTTTCCATGACAGTTTTATTTAAATCCAAAGCTTCTGCTTGGTTTTGTTCAAAGTAGTTAGGGATCACGTTGTGTTCGCCTAATTGAACTTTACCTTCTGTAGCTTCTTCCATACCTGTAATCAAGCGTAGCAAAGTAGATTTACCCGCACCGTTGGGACCTAGAAAAGCAATTCTATCGCCTCTTTCAATTAATAAATTCGCCGACAGAAACAAGATTTTATCGTCATAAATATGAGTTAAATCTTTGATCTCCACTACTTCGCGCCCGCTACGAGGTGCTGGAGGAAATTGAAATTGTAGGGTTCTAACGGATGCGATGGGTGCTTCAATACGTTCGACTTTATCAAGTTGTTTTTCCCGGCTTTTCGCTTGGGTGCTGCGAGTCGCGCTAGCGCGGAATTTCTCTACAAAGGCTTGTTGCTTTTCTAATTCTTTTTGTTGCCGCTCGAATGCGCTTAGTTGTGCTGTTTGATTTTCTGCTTTTTGTAGCAGGTATGTGGAGTAGTTTCCTAGATAAGTTGTAGAAACACCCCGCTCGGTTTCTACTATTTGAGTGCAGAGTCGGTCAAGAAATTCTCGATCGTGAGAAACTATTACCATTGGGGTATTTAAACCCTTGAGGTAAGTTTCCAACCATTCGATGGTTTCTAGATCGAGATGGTTTGTAGGTTCGTCCAATAGCAGTAAGTCAGGTTTTTGCAGCAGAATCTTGCCTAAACCCATGCGCATTTGCCAACCGCCACTGAAAGAACTTACTAGGCGATCGCCATCTTCTTGCTCGAATCCCATTTCTGGTAAAATCTTGCCGATGCGTGCTTCTAAACCGTAACCATCTAAGGCTTCAAATTGCCTTTGTAGTTTATCTAATTTATTAATTAATTTATCGAGCTCGTCGGGATCGGCGCTTTCCATATCTCGCTGCACCTGCGCCAATGCTAATTGTACCGCGTTTGCTTCTTCAAATACCGTCCAGAATTCTTCAGTTACAGTGCGAGTGGGATCTACTTCAAATTCTTGGTTGAGGTGGGCTATATGTAGGCTGTTGGGGCGGATAATTTCGCCGGATGTTGGTTCCATTTCCCCAATGATGATTTTCAATTGGGTGGACTTTCCAGCACCATTCACACCAACTAAACCAATGCGAGAGCCAACTTTTACTTCCCAGTTGACATCCTTGAGAACTTCGCCTGTAGGATAAATTTTACTGATATGTTCTAGTCGTAGCATCAAGTCTCTCCAAGGTAAGGAATGGTTACAGTAAGAGGAGCGCGCCTTCCGTTGTGTCCAATCTTAACAAAATTTAACTACTTTTTCTGTGTTGGAATTTCTGTAGGGGAAGAAATTTTAGTTATATTTCTGCTATGAAAGACGTTGAAATGTAAAATTTCTATATTTTTTTTGCATATAATTAGTTTTAAAAAAGCATCCCGCATGAGGATAGATTTTTAATAGCTATTTAGTTATTTTTAGTTAGTTACCAATACTCCAATAGTGGCTTACCCAATTTCTCTATTTTCATATTCTATAGTTCCCGAAATTGCTTTAATATCTCTAAGGTGTCATATCAATGCTAGTAGCCATAAAGATTCAAACCCAATTTCTGGACTGGATCTACACCTTCGTTGTATTTATGCCAAATTAGATAACCTTCACGTTCAAGCTCAGACACCCCATTTTCACGGCACTTTGCAATGGTCATCATCATGCTGGTAAGGCTTGTATATTTTTTTGTGACCGAAAATAATGGGATACAAGCCCCGTCCTTTTAGGACGGCTTTTCTTGATTTTTAATGTACTCTTTTAAAACTTCCAATGGCGCACCACCGACAGAAATAGCAAAGTAGCTAGGACTCCATAAAGATTGTTTATGGGGTTTTTTAAATCCAGCTTGTCCATAACGACGACTGGATACTCCTTTTAATGCATTAACTATTTGAGAAACAGATAGCTTAGGTGGATATTCAATCAGCGAGTGAACATGGTTCCCTTCACCATTAAACTCTAGTACTTTACAATTCATTTTTTCTGCAACTTCTGCGAATGTTTTTTCTATTAAATCTAAACTTTTAGCTGTAAACACAGACCTACGATATTTAGTTACGCAGACCAAGTGCATTTTTAAATCCGTAACGCTATGCCTTTCTCTCCGAAAATGGGTTGTCATAAGCTTCCGACCAATATATAATTAATATACAGACCAATTATAACATCAGTCATGAAAGCTAGATATCAGTACCGATTTTACCCAACAGACCAACAGCAAAGGCTTTTAGCCCAGTTGTTTGGTTGTGTTCGGGTAGTTTGGAATGATGCTTTAGCTATTTGCAAACAAGCTGAAAAATTGCCTAGTAACGGAGACTTGCAAAAGTTAGTTATCACCAAAGCTAAGAAAACTGAAGAACGTGTTTGGCTTTCGGATGTTTCTAATATTCCGTTGCAACAGTCTGTGATAGATTTAGGAACGGCTTATAAAAACTTTTTTGATTCTCTTAAAGGGAAACGCAAAGGGACGGCAGTCGCTACAACGGGGGGAACCCCCGCAACGCGCTGCCTCAAAAAGGTAGGTAGCCCTAAATTTAAAAAGAAGACGAATAAACAATCGGCACGATTTAGAATTGGTGGTTTTTCAGTCAAAAATTCGGAAGTATATCTTGCAAAGATTGGTAATGTAAAACCAATTTGGTCTAGACAGTTACCGTCTGCGCCTAGCTCTGTAACAGTAATTAAAGATTGCGCTAACCGTTATTATATAAGCTTTGTAGTAGAAGTTGAACCAGTTAAAATCGACGCTAAAAACCAAAGCCTTGGTATTGATTTAGGTATCAAAACTTTTGCTGTAATGAGTAACGGTGAAAAGGCTCAAAGCCCGAACTATTCAATTTTAGATAGAAAAGTACGTAAGCTTCAAAAAAAGCTAGCACGTCAGCATAAAGACTCGAAACGTAGAAATGTCACTCGCATTAAAATTGCGAAATTACATAACAAGATTGCGGACACGAGAAAAGACTTTCTGCACAAATTATCAACCAAAATAGTTAGCGAAACAAGCGTGATTGTTTTGGAAGATTTGAACGTTTCGGGTATGGTCAAAAATCGCAAGCTTGCTAGGTCCATTAGTTTGCAAGGCTGGAGAGAGTTTAGAACGCTTTGCGAGGCTAAATCCGAGAAACTAAATCGAGATTTTCGAGTAATAAACCGATGGGAACCTACTAGCCAAGTTTGTTCAGAATGCGGCTACAAATGGGGCAAACTTGATTTAAAAGTTCGGACGGTTCAGTGTTTGAATTGTGGAACTGAACACGACAGAGATAAAAATGCAGCTATAAATATAAACAAAGTCGGGATAGGGCATTGCCACGACTCTAAACGGACGCGGAGACAGTATAAGACTACTTCTGTAGCAACAGTCAGCGATGTGTCAAGAATCACCGCGCCTTTAGGTCGGTGAGTATGTCAATAGTGTATTCTAGCCCGGAATTTAAATTGCTTGTAACTTAATCGAATTATTCTGAAAATGCTCGGCTGAAAACAAAAATTAGGAATATAAGCAATTTCCTGAGCAAAACTAGCTTTCGCTTCGTTTTGCAGTGGATTCAGCAGCCGCAGCTAATCTATCCATGGCAGCTTTACCGACAATTGCGACTTCAGACAAGGGCATATGGCTAACTTGCCTGAGAATCACACTTAAATCTGTTGCTTCTGGTATTGGCTTTCCTTCCAAGCAGGACAATAATTCTTCAAGAGTATAGCCAGCTTGAACGGCTATTCTAACCAAATTGTCTGTATCAGGTACCTTAGCCCCTTTCTCCCACATTTGTACAGAAGTTGAAGAAACTCCCATCTGCTTACCGAAAGCACGCTGAGAGAGCGAACCACGAGCTAATTTAATGATTTCTACCAGTTTCTGTCTGCTTTGTGTATCCACGTTTGAAGACTAGATATTCGACTATATAAATTAAAAACTTTCGTTTCTATATTACAACTTTAATTTTATGTTGACGGCTTTACCTTTTTCATATATGATTACTATAGTTTATAACATACAACTAAAAATTTTTAAAGGGTATTACTCAATTATCGAATCAATTTAAGCCGCTACCTATTGATAAATTATTTCTGCGAATAGTCTGACGGGGTGCATCATGTTCGGCAAAAGAATTAAAAAGAATTTACGTCGCCCAAGAGGCAAAAATTTGATATCGTCTAACAGAATTAAACCAGATGCTTGGCAGATTTCGCCTACTGAGGTGAAATCTGCTTTGAAAGCAGCTGGTTTTGATGTCCAAGAAGTTAAAAAAATTCGTTTACTCAAACATCAGATTTGTATTTCTTACTGGAATCACAAAGGCGGCGTTTGTAGTGGATTCTTTAGTTATAGACTTTTCCCAACCTGGCAGAAGGAAGTAGAGCAATTGATTGAAAATTGCCAAAACTTTAAAGAATGGCAAATGTTAAGTTACATTATGCAGCGGGAATTTAAGTATTATCCATATCCCGTAGAGATGGAAGATGCACTGCATAACGCATTGCAAAACCGCCTATATGTGTTAAAAGCAACAGCAAGACAGGCGGTTTCTAATGATGTTGGAATGAGCGATCCGTGGGAATATTTTGGATATTTAATCTCAAATTCTGGCGCTATTTATTGAGATTAATTTGTAATCGAAGCCGCGAGTTCTGCTAAGCGTTCTTGCTGGTCTTGAGATATACAAGATTGTACAATTGAATCTAAATCGCCTTCCAATACTGGATTAAGTGAATAGTTTTCACCTAGACGGTGGTCGGTGGCGCGGTTATCTTTGTAATTATAGGTACGAATTTTCTCAGAACGAGATCCCGTTCCAACTTGAGAACGGCGCAAGTCTGTTACAGCTTCCTGTTGTTCGCGCAGCTTCATCTCATACAGTTTTGCACGAAGAATTTGTAAAGCCCGCTCCTTGTTTTGTAACTGGCTGCGTTCCTCCGTACAGAAAATTCTGATCCCCGTAGGTTTGTGATAAAGGTCTGCGGCAGTTTCAACTTTGTTAACGTTTTGACCGCCAGCACCGCCAGAACGAGCTGTAGACATTTCATAATCCTTCGGGTCAATATGAATTTCTACATCATCTACTTCTGGCATTACCGCCACTGTAGCGGTGGAAGTGTGAACTCGCCCTCCAGCCTCCGTTACTGGTACGCGTTGTACGCGGTGTACTCCAGCTTCAAATTTGAGCTTACTGTAAACGCGATCGCCTTTAATTTCTAAAACTGCTTCTTTGAACCCGCCCATTTCAGCTAGGGATTCGCTGACTAACTTTACTTTCCAACCTTGACTATCTGCATAGCGCGAATACATTCTCACCAAGTCACCTGCCCAAATGCTGGCTTCATCCCCACCAGTACCAGCACGAATTTCCAACATGATATTTTTATCATCGTTGGGATCGCGAGGTAAGAGTAATATTTTTAAACGATTTTCGAGTTCTTCTGTTTTCTCTTCGAGTTCTTTAACTTCTAAAGTTGCC
>JBHJJJ010000408.1:0-23190 GCA_050042755.1 Rivularia sp. (in: cyanobacteria) | reverse complement strand
ATAACAACCAATGGCTGTTGCGATTGAGAGACTCTACTCGAATAAATATCTACAGGAATAGTCCGATTTCGCTTTTTATCTCGCAGCTTGATGGTTTGTTCTTCGACTGCTTCAAAGCCAATACTTGCTGGGTTAATGCTTTTCAAGCCTAGAGAAGAATCTATTGGATTTTTTACATATAATTCTCGTGCGAGTAAAGAGCCAAAAGCTTGACTTTGTAAACGCTTGGGGTTGAATTCTACTGCTACACTAATGGCTTTTGTGGCATCTACAGTCACATTCTCCTGGGGATAGGCTCGTAAAAAGTCTACTACACTCAAACCGTTAACTTGTCTTAGAGCTAAGCTAATGGCACCTTGTACGCTTTCAATACTCGAACCTGGTAAAGCGGCTTTCAATGAAGTTATTAATTTTCTACCCAGAGATGTTTGTTGTAACTCTCGGGTAAATTTTTCGGCTGTTTCAGGATTTATTTCTAAACGCCGTTGCAATAATCCCCGCACTTCACTGGGAAGCAAAGGTGATAAACCTTGCAGCGAAGTCGGTAATTTTCCCGTATTGGCAAACTCTTCTAGATCGGCGATCGCCACTGACTGTTCAAAGGGGCCTAAGCGAATGGTAATGGTTTGTGCCCCTTTCGCTGAAGGTATGGCTAGGAAAGTGCAACAAGCAAAGCTGAGGCAGCACAACAAACCTTTGACGGGCACCCTGCCAAATAACTGTTTAGGAAATCGTCCGGAGTGCTTTAATAACATATTAGTAATTGATAAGTAATTATATTGGTCTTCATCTGGTGATACTTCTGAGAAAAACTTTGTTTCCGGGGAAGCATGCAGGTGAAATTAGTCAAATATACTACAAAAAAATCTGAGGATACTAAGATTAAAATTAATAAATAAGACGTTGCATTCGCCATAAGGCGCAGGTTTAGCAACGTCTCTAGATTTTTCGTTTCTGAATTTAGTTAAAAACTGAGTCCGAAGAATCTCAGAATATTGAAAATAGTACCTACCGGACCAGCTACTGTATTAATGGTGTCACCAGTTTTAGCTAAACCAGAACGGCTGACTAAGACTACATCATTACTACGGAGTATGGGATTAGTTTGCTCGTTGATTCCTGCCTTCAAATCAACTGTCACTAAGCGCTTGGTAACGGAACCATCGGGATTGAGGCGAATCAAATCGACTTTGCCACTACTAGCTCTAGCATCGTTAAATCCACCTGCTGCAAGTAAGGCTTGGTTAAGAGAACTATTAGGTTTAATATCAACAGTTCCTGGTCTTTTAACTTCACCCACCACATTTACTTGAATTTGTGTCGGAGACAAAGTTGTTGTCGCTAACTGCGTAGCTTCGGCTGGGTTAACCTCAGTTGCGGTTGGGAATACAATTGTGTCTCCATCTTGAACAATAATGTCTTGGTTAACATCACCGCTTGTCAAGAGCTTCCACAAATCCACACTGATGATTTGTTCGGTACCCGTTCTTGTCGGCCGTCTAATTATGACGTTACGAATATTGGCTTGTGGTGTAATTCCTCCAGCTAATTGCAAGGCTCGCGTTACGGTAGCTTGGCCGCTAATGGTTGGCGCACCAGTATCGTTATTTCCACCGCCTTGTACCGCTCCTGAAGTCACTGAATAAGATCCCGGACGAATTACTTCACCAACCACCGCCACTGTGCGGGGTAGATTGGGATCGGCCGCAAAGTTTGCTGCTGCTAAATTACGCGCTCGTGCGATGTCAAAGTTCCTACTAGTCGGTACGAAAATGGTGTCACCATCGCGTAAAGTTAGATTTTGAGAATTTCTGCCTGTTTTTATTAGGTCATCTAAATTAAGAGTGACCGTTTCTTCTCTTCCACTTGTACTCCGGCGACGTAACTGCACCTGGGTGATGTCGGCACTAAGAGTTACTCCCTGAGCAGTTGTTAAAGCCGCTAGAACCGTTGGGTATTGAACCCCTGGATCTTGACCCGCTCCGCCTTGTAAATTAAGACTGTAAGCCCCCGGACGAGTTACTTCCCCAGCAACAAATATGTTAATCGGACGAGGGGATATTAAATTGACAGAAATAATCGGTCGTCTCAGAAAGCGGGCGTATTTGCTCCTAATAGCCTCAGCAGCTTGTTCCGTTGTCAGCCCCTCAAGGGCAACGCTACCAATCAAGGGTAGGTTAACCCCTCCACCAGGAGGAATTACATACTCACCTGAATACTCGGGCACTTCAAACACATTTACTCTGATGCGGTCACCTCCGCCCAATGCGTAACTTGACCGAATTCCGGCACCCTGTCCTGCTTGTTGTGCCGCCACTGGGTTAACTGGCTCCAAAGCAACAGTAAAAGCAGTTAATAACATTACACCCGCTAATGGCTGGGCAAAGAATTTTAATAGACCTGTGTTAAGCATATTCACCTGAGAATCAGATTTGTAAAGCGCCGTCTTAACATTTTATTCTAGACTATACTTAAGTATTCAAGTTCCTTATCACTTTTATTTTCTAAAATAAACGGAAATTCATAACTTGAAATTGTTGATAAAGTTTGAAATTTTAGTAAAGTTCCTATAAAGTTTGATTCGTCTACATACAGAATAATTACGGATAAGTACTAAGAAATACATTATATTCCTTTGAGATTAACCTACTGACTCATATCCTTTAGGCTATCTTTCCGAAAAAATCAAGCTAACTTAATTTCTCTGTTATTTGTTTACCAAGGTTAAATGATAATATCAAGTCTATTTTTTTTACAACAATGAAATCCGGTTTTTCCTGAGTACATACCGAACATCAATAGAAACAGAATTCTTATTTATAAAAAGTTGACACCAGATCAAAACCATCATCTTATTTTAGACTTGCCCTTAATCTCCGTAAAACAAATCACAATCATTACGGAGTTCTCAAATCTTTCCCTGAATTTTTTGCATAAAAAACTCTTCCAAAGAAGGGCGATAGGCATTGATAGTTTGGAGATATCCTCCCATTAAACGAAGACTGGCAAGAAAATCATACATGTCCCCTTGTAATTCGCCTTGCCAACAACCATCCGACAAAGATTTAAGATTAGGAATCCATTTTTGCAAACTTTCCCAGTCACCACCTTGACCTTTCACTCGATATGTGGTAGGAGTTCCTAATAGTTCGTTAACATTGCCGGAACAAATTAATTCACCTTTGCTAAGAATGCCGATGCGATCGCAAATTAATTCCACCTCATTAAGAATATGACTGTTGAAAAAAATAGTTTTACCTTGTTGTTTGAGGCTTAAAATAATTTCTCGCATCTGGTAACGCCCTACAGGATCTAAACCAGACATTGGTTCATCCAAAAAGATTAAATCTGGATCGTTAATTAATGTTTGCGCCATGGCAACACGCTGTTGCATCCCCTTACTGTAGCGGCGCATCTGTTTTTTACGAGCATCAAATTGAGATAAACCAACCAATTCAAGTAATTGGGGAATACGTTCTTTTTGAACCTTTTTCGGTATTTGGAATAAATTCGCACTCCAATGTAGAAATTCCCAACCAGTCAGGAAATCATACAAATAAGCATTTTCCGGTAAATAACCAATCCGTTGTTTTGCAGTGCGCGAGCCAAGTGGTTTACCAAGTAATAAACCTCTTCCGGAGGTAGGGCGGATAATCGAAAGCAATAATTTCAATAGGGTGGTTTTACCAGCACCATTTTGTCCAAGCAATCCAAAAGTCTCTCCCCGGTAAACTTTCAAAGAACAGCTTTTGAGAGACACGACTTTTTGATTCATCCAAAAACCAGTACGGTAAACTTTTCGCAGTTCCGAGGTGAGAATTACTGGGGGATAAGAAGTTGTATCGGCAGAAAACGTAGCCTCTTGGGCAGACTTCATCAGAACACACAAAGCGGTAAACTAATTACAAGATACCCAGTTGAGTGGTAAGAATAACAATATTCTTCTAGAAAAGTAAATATATCTTTTGATATAAGCTTTCTGCAAGCAGATAAGAGGCAGAAGACCCCGGGCATATTGAGGGTGAGTGGTACTGCGGGCAAAGAAGCGCACCTTGGGAGCAATGCCACATAAAGTATTACTGATATCAATTTTATATAAGGTTGCGCTAAATCACTGAAAATAACAAATATCAAAAAATTTATATATGTGAGGAAACTAGATTTAAATCTAAATGATTTAATGAAATTGGGTTATAAATTTTGACGAATCACTTAGAAGTAATTGAACAACTCCATTACTATATCCTGTGGTTATTTCCAGTATTAGCATTTAGTTCCCTCTCATTTATGCTGGATGGTTATTTTTTAGGTTTAACTCAAGGTGCAATACTTCGTAATGGAGTTATCATTGGTAGTTTGTTAGGTTTTGTACCTCTATCAATAATCTCTTGGCAATTCCATAATACTCATCTATTATGGCTAGCATTTTGTTTTTACATGGCAGTGAGATTTATCGCTTTAGTAGTTCAAGTGCCACAAACAATTAAAGCTTCTTCTTAGAGGATGTTTGGGAAGTCTAATTTCATACTCAACTGCTTACAATGTCACTTAATAAATTCAGACGAACAGGTGGCTTATTCGGAAGCTCAACCGAAATAGTTAGATTACCACCCATAGCATGAATATAGTTTCTCAAAGTAGACAGCAACATATCAGATTCTTTTTCCAAACGCGACACGTTAGATTGCGGCATTTGTAAGCTTTGTGAAATTTCCGCTTGTGTTATTCCTGTCGCTTTTCGCAGTTCCTGCAAAGTGAGATATTCAGTTTCTAATTCTTCGATTCTTGCCTGTATACGTTGCTTGCGCTCCTCTGGCAAGTTATCCCATATACTTTGTAAAATTTTTCCTTTGCTCATTGCTTCTCCTCCTGTAATTGACTCAAATGATTGTCGAAGCCCTCATCCGCTTTTGTGATAAGCTGCTTGTAAAATCGCTTATCACTCATCCGGGATTTATCACCAGCCACTAGCAAAATTGCTTGACGCTTCGGATCGAAGGCGAATGCAACTCGCCACACACCGTTGTCCGCACTAAAACGCAGTTCTTTCATGTTTGTATGCTTAGAACCGTTGAGTGTATCCACATGAGGTCTATTTAGCAACGGACTATACTTTTCCAACATCCCCACTTCTGCTAATAAAGCATCCTGTACGGTTTCAGAAAAATCCAAAAACTCTTCTCCAAATAGAGGATAAAATTCAACATTCCAAGACATACTCAAATAATATCATTGATGATATATATCATCAATGATATTATGAATGGTATTTTTTTATGCAGATAACGCTTTTGTAACAGTAGTGGGAGGAAACCAGCTAAAATTACCCAGTCAAGGGTTCCCATAAGAATTTTTTTAGGGCGTTGCTGAATTTAAATATGAAGTTAGGATTTCATATTGTTCGAGACGTAGCAGTGCTACGTCTCTACAGAGATTCCGTATGCAATACAAAATGTAATTAATATAATTCATTGCTGGATTCAGCAACGCCTTTTTTAGAATCAAAAAATTCTTATGGGTGCCCGTCAAAAAGTTTTACAATACTCCTTTAGAACTAGGTATAGTACTCGCACGCCTAGGATCGATTTCCGTCGCCATTCGCATTGCTCTAGCAAAAGCCTTAAATGTCGCTTCAATAATATGATGGGAGTTGATACCGTCGAGTTGACGAATATGCAGTGTCATTTGACTGTTATTAACAACCGCTACAAAAAATTCTCTTACTAGCTGAGTGTCGTAAGTTCCTACTCTTTGGGTGGGAATTTCCAAACCGTAAGTTAAATGAGGCCTTCCCGAAAAATCCAAAGCTATTTGAACCAAAGCCTCATCTAAGGGAGCCACAAAATGACCGAAGCGGACAATTCCTTTGCGATCGCCAAGTGCTTGTGCCAAAGCTTTTCCTAATGTAATACCGACATCTTCATTGGTGTGATGGTCATCAATTTCTATATCTCCCGTAGCTCGGACATCTAAGTCAATCAGTCCGTGGGAGGATATTTGATGGAGCATATGATCTAAAAATGGAATCCCAGTTTGAGCGTTGCAATTACCAGTACCATCTAAATTTACGGTAACTTGTACGTCTGTTTCTCCCGTGGTACGGCTAACGGTAGCAATGCGAGGACTAAAACTAGTATTAATATTTGAAGAGAGTTGGGGATGTTCTATTGAGCGCATGATAGCCGTACTTATTCTAAAACTTTGAATATATTATCTCTTTACTGGGGAAATTTTTAATTTTAGATTTTGAGGAATAACCTATAATAGAAATTATTATCGAAAGCAAGAATATTTTTTGTAATGCTCTAAAACTATCAACTGGATTTGTAAAACGGTATTAGCCCACCTCTGTGGGCTTTGTTTTTTAGCCCTAGACTTCTAGTCTGAGGGCTAATAATTTGCTTTAGAACTCTAAAGATAATCTTAAAAAATGGGAAATTTAACGATTACATTCCCATAATTTCGTATCCTGCATCTACATACAGAACTTGGCCTGTAATACCACTGGCTAAATCGCTACATAGGAAAGCCGCTGCATTACCCACTTCTATCTGGGTAACAGTGCGTTTAAGAGGAGCAACTTTTTCTACATGATGAATCATATCTAGAATACCGCCTACCGCACTAGAAGCCAAAGTACGAATGGGGCCAGCCGAAATAGCATTGACGCGAATATTTTGCTCTCCGAGTTCTGCTGCCAGATAACGCACGCTAGATTCTAATGCCGCTTTAGCAACTCCCATGACATTGTAGTTGGGAATTGCACGGGGTCCGCCTAAGTATGTCAGAGTAACAATACTTCCTCCTTGCTTCATTAAAGGTTTAGCTGCACCAGCTAATTGTGCTAAAGAATAAGCGCTTATTTCTAAAGCCAAATTAAATCCCCCACGAGAAGTTTCGCTAAAACCTCCGGTTAAGTCCTCTTTTTTTGCGAAAGCAAGACAATGGATCAAAATATCTACAGAACCCCATTTTTCCTCAATGACATCAAAAGTCGATTTTACTTGTTCCTCATCTTGAACATTACACGGCAAAAACAAGCTAGGAGAAAGTGGTTCTACCAAATCCGCAACTTTTTTCTCCATTTTTCCTTTCTCATCAGGCAAGTAGGTAACACCAATATTTGCTCCCGCTTTGTGCAGTTGTTGGGCGATACCCCAAGCGATAGAACGGTTATTAGCAATACCTGTAACCAGGGCGTTTTTCCCAGTCAGATCCAGCATAAAAATTCCCTATTTAGAAATGCTTCATGGTTGAGCATACTAGATATTAGACTGATTTCTCTTACTTTTAAATCCGATTTATCCGGAGATGTAATCAATGTTGTTAGAAGGCTGCTATTTTCATCGATACTTATTGTTTACGAAACTTTCAATATTTCTTCATCAAAATTATTGACAAAATCAACTAGCTAAATAACTCGTAAAAATTAGTAGATTTCAGAGCTAAAATTTATGTATCATGATGAACAAATAGTAATGAGCTTGTGAGGTTAAGTATAGGAAAGTACAAAAAGGTTGACAATGCAATCTTGATTTTTCAGGTGTAATATACGGTAATCTGTTTTAATTATTCCGGCATTGGGTAGGGGAAGGGAGATGATTGTGACACAAGATAAAGCCCTAGCAAATGTGTTTCGTCAAATGGCAACTGGTGCTTTTCCACCAGTTGTAGAAACCTTTGAACGCAATAAAACTATATTTTTTCCCGGCGATCCAGCCGAACGAGTTTATTTTCTTCTTAAAGGTGCCGTGAAGCTCTCCAGGGTGTATGAGGCAGGAGAAGAAATAACGGTGGCATTGCTGCGAGAAAATAGCGTTTTTGGAGTTTTATCCTTATTAACAGGAAACAAATCGGATCGGTTTTATCATGCGGTAGCATTCACGCCAGTAGAATTGCTCTCCGCTCCAATTGAACAAGTAGAGCAAGCACTTAAAGAAAATCCAGAATTATCTATGTTGATGCTGCGAGGACTATCTTCGCGGATATTACAGACAGAGATGATGATTGAAACTCTCGCTCACCGAGATATGGGTTCTAGATTAGTGAGTTTTTTACTAATTTTGTGTCGAGATTTTGGAGTGCCTTGTGCTGATGGGATCACCATTGATTTAAAGTTATCTCATCAAGCTATTGCAGAAGCAATTGGTTCTACTCGCGTTACCGTTACAAGATTATTAGGCGATCTACGAGAAAAAAAGATGATTTCAATCCACAAGAAAAAGATTACCGTACACAAGCCAGTTAGTTTAAGTCGGCAATTTACTTTAAGTGGCGCAAAGCGGGTAATTATGAAAATTCTGTTAATCGGAGGTATTAATAGTGCGGTAGTAAGGCGGGCAAAGGTTGATTTGATTCTTGAAAAAACACATCTGAAATTATCAGACCGGAATTTCTAAATTATTCGGTTAATATTACAGATGCTTTTATTCTGGTAGCAGATTAATGATAATTGAGGCTGCTACCAATTCCTTGAAAACTTTTTAATCGTATTTTTCCCAAAATTCCTAGAGGTTTGATTAAAATTACTCGCGCCGTTGGTCAACTTAATTTACGGTAAAGGTAGGTTGTAATCTTAAATGGTGTGGTTACGACTGTTTCTAAAAATGCAGGGGCAGAGACTATTTCATAAAGAAACGCGCTCATCTACTTCTGAAGGCTAAGACGTAAACCGCAGCTGCCTCCCTTGGGAGGGTGCGTTAACATAAATTAGTTAACAGCGTTTGCATACGCTTTATATGCTTATCAATTGACGACATTTGAGCAGCTAATTCTGCTCAAAGGAAATTTGTAGGGTAAAAAAATTCACTTTTCTCAATAAAAGTGAGCGATTATCCCGAAATTAAGTATATTCAGCTCTTGCCTTATTGACCTTTTCCCACACACAATAACTGGAAGTAGTAGGCTGTATGTGGAAGGATGAATTCGGCACTATTCTATGACCACCGCGTTTATCCTAATAACGGCAATCTTAATTTTGGGAGGCGTAATTGCCACCGTCGGCGATCGCATTGGCACGCGGGTGGGCAAGAAACGGCTCTCACTGTTCAACCTGCGTCCCAAAAAAACTGCTGTTGTGGTGACGATTCTGACCGGAATTGGTATTTCGGCATCAACTTTAGCAAGTTTATTTTTAGTTGATGAAGGATTGCGTAAGGGAGTCTTTGAGCTTGAGGATATTCAAAAAGATTTGAGACGGAAGCGGGAGCAGCTTGAAGGTACAGCAAATAATTTAGAAATTACTAAAAAGGAGTTAGGAGAAGCTAGGAACCAACAAGCGCAAGCACAAAAAGATTTACAGGCAATAAATCGCTCCTTACAAGCTGCAAACATCAAGCAACGGAAAACCCAAGCCCAACTCAATCAAACCATCAAGCAGCAAGCTCGCACTCAAGCTTTACTACAAGGTACCCAAAGCAAACTAAATCAAGTTGCGAATCGCTATAAAAAAGCCATTGAAGAGTTGCAAAATATAATTGATGAAAGAGATAACAAAATCAAAGAAATTAGGCAGCTCAAGGTAGAAAGACAGCGATTATATGCAGAAGCCAAAAAAGCCCTATCCCAAGCTGAAACTGCAATTAACAGACGCGATAGGGAATTAGCTAAACGTCAAGAGGCGATTGAACGGCGCGATCAAAAAATTGGTCAACTTGATAAGCAAATTCAACAGCGTAATTCAGAAATTGCTTTGCGTGAGAAAATGATTACTCAACGCCAAAAAGTGATTAATCAAAAACAAGCTCGTCTTTCCGAGTTGGAAAGACAGCAGTCTTCTTTGGAACAACAACTTGCAAAGTTGGGACAATCCAATCGGGATTTGCGTTTGGGTAAGCTGGCATTAGTACGCGGGCAAGTCATTGCTGAAGCAGTAGTTCGTGTTGAAAAACCTGATGCTGCCAAACAAGCAGTAATTCAACTATTGCAGTCAGCAAACCGTTCGGCTCTCAAACAATTAAGCGAACCTGGAAGTAATTCTTCTTCAGGTGAGAAACCAATTCTGTTTGCTACTACTAAACAAATTGAGCAATTGAGCAAGCAGATTGATGACGGTAGAGAATATGTGGTGCGAATTTTTTCTGCAGGAAATTATGTTAGAGGGGAAAAGCGCATCGAATTTTTTGCTGACGCGGCACCCAATCAAGTAGTCTTTCAAAGAGGCGAGGTGCTAGCAACTACTACAGCAGATCCCACAGTTATGACATCAGATCAAATACGACAGCGACTGGAGTTATTAATTTCCGCCTCTCAATTTCGCGCGCGTAATGCCGGTATTTTACAAAGTATTCAAATAGACGGTACTTTTATTCGATTTTTCGCTTTATTACGACAGTACGATGGATCCTTAGAGATCAAAGCCTTTGCCGCTGAAGATACTTACAGAGCCGGACCGTTAAAAGTTAAACTGGTAGCAATTTTAAATGGAAAAATAGTTTTTAGCACTTGAGATAATTCATGCAGCAACCGTCCTGAAAAAATATTGTTCTCTAACCTATCTTTTTAACTTAAGATCTTCTCACTATAAGTATAATTTAACAGTATTTTATATGACTTCCCGTAAATTTTCACCTTCCGACTCGGTGATTTTAGGTTTCGATCCTGGTCGAGATAAGTGTGGTGTGGCTGTAATGGGACTTGATAGACAACTCCAGTATCACGAAGTTGTATCCGCATGTGACGCGATCGCCACTATTGAGATTTTGTATAAAAAATATCCAATTTCTTTGTTAGTAATGGGCAACCAAACTACTGCAAAGCATTGGAAACAACAAATACAAGAAAAATTATCCCCGAGAGTAAATATTATTTTAATAGATGAGCGTTATACAAGTTTGGAAGCACGGGATCGTTACTGGTTAATGTACCCACCCAAAGGATTAATCAAACTATTGCCTAAGGGAATGAGAACACCACCACGGCCAATTGATGATATTGTTGCCATCTTACTGATCGAAAGATATCTTAACCGTCTGACTGAGTAGTTTAAGGCATGGGGAGACAAGGGCAAGGGGAGAGAAATTTTTAAAGCGAGGCTCGAATCGTAAAAATGTAATCTCCTCCCGGTTCGAGTTCATAGTCTTTTTGTTCTAAAAATCGGCTGAGAGGTTCTTTGATTAAAGCTCGACCTTGAGAAGGTGTAATTGATAACTCTCCTTGACGAAAATGCCATCGAAATTGCCACTCAAATTCACCTGCTTTTACTTCACCTTCTAGCAAACCGTTTTGCCACGATTGTCGGGTAATCCTGACATGGGCTGTGGTTTGCGGTATTCGTTTAGAACTCACGATGTATTGCAATACCGACTGATTAATTATTTGTACTATTAAAAGGATTTACGCAAAGCCCCCCTTGGAGAAAGGGGGGTTGGGGGAATTTTTCATTACTCTTGGATAAGTCCTATACTTAACATAAGGTAACATAACTTAAATTTTTTTCCATTCTAATATAATAAATTCTTGAAATTGAACCACCAAGCGATAAATACATAAAAGATAGATTTCATCTCAATAGAAAACTTCTTAATGTCCCTGGTGGTTAATCTTAATTAATATTCATCTTTTAAATTGCAGCGCGGACTATATCACAATCCCGCACACTTGCTACAACCGCGAGTAACTCGCCGTGACAGGTTCCTATGAGCATACTTCCTACGAGCACGAAGCTACGGAAGCCAGTGTTCAGTTCCTTCGCAAGGCTGCAACAGTGATTGGAGGAACCGCATGCAAAGCGTGCTGCTTCATCATCCGGGTTGCGCCACCCTTCGGCTATGCGCTTCGCGCACACTATGTCTTCGACACATCTTCGTTAGCGAAGCGTGTCCGATAGGACATTGAACGTGTTACTCTGACGAGTCGTGTCGTGCTGTTGCTTGCGTCGCCCGGAGGGCGATACACGAATTGGCCTGCTAAGGTAACAGCTTTCTTAGAGTGGGGGAAACCCCCTGCTCTGGGCGCTGCTTCACTTGCTACAACGGGAACAATCTCGTAATGCAGTGGCTTCTCTGCGAGAAGGGCTGAGCCGCACGCTTTGCCCTAGGGGCATACTTGGCGTGAGTGTGAAACTGCGGAAGCCGGTGTTCAGTTTAGAGGAAGGCTTACACCCAAAAACACTTCGATCGCAGTGTCTTAACCTGAGTTAGCAGTTTCTGCCCCTGGGGAAACCCCAATATTTGACTGCTTCACCGGAGCGCTTGTTGTCAACCGCAATGCAGTGTCCTTAAAACTAAAATCAGAGATGCTTTAACTGTTAGAGGCAGCTTCTCGCGCGGCAGCTGCTTGTTCTGGATGAATGCCTAAGCGGGTAAGATTTATTCTACCTTTGTTGTCAATTTCCCGAACTTTGACAATTACTTCGTCGCTAACTGCTACTTCATCTTCAACTTTACCAACTCGGTAGTCTGCTAGCTGGGAGATATGAATCATTCCTTCTTTACCGGGTAAAAACTCGACAAAGGCTCCTATCGGTATAATTCGAGTTACTCTACCAACATAAACATCGCCTTCATTGAGCTTGCGCGTCATTGATTGGATAATAAAGCGGGCTTTTTTAGCTTTATTTTCATCCAGGGCGGCAATTGTGACGGTTCCATCGTCTTCGATGTCAATTGTAGCACCTGTCTCTTCAGTAATTCCCTTGATGGTTTTACCTCCAGGTCCAATCACCAAACCAATCATGTCTGGGTCAATCTTGATGCTCAATAAACGCGGAGCAAAGGGTGACATCTCCTCACGCGGTTGTTCAATGCAAGCGAGCATTTTTTCCAAAATGTGCAACCTGGCACTTTTCGCTTGATGAACCGCTTGGGCAATAGTCTCCAAGGCTAAACCGGATATTTTCATATCCATTTGCAAAGCGGTGATGCCAGAATCGGTACCGGCGACTTTAAAGTCCATATCTCCCAAAAAATCTTCGATACCTTGGATATCAGTCAAAACACGTACTTCTTCTTCTTCTTTAATTAAACCCATTGCCGCACCACTAACGGGTTTGGTAATTGGTACACCTGCATCCATTAACGCGAGTGTGGAAGCACATACCGAACCCATTGATGTAGAACCGTTGGAAGAAAGCACTTCGGATACAACTCGAAGTACGTAGGGAAACTGATTCTTTGGTGGTAATACAGCTAATAAAGCTCGCTCTGCTAAGGCACCATGACCGATTTCTCTTCGTCCCGGCGCGCGTAAAGGCTTAGTTTCTCCAACAGAATATGGTGGGAAGTTATAATGGTGGAGATAATGCTTTTGCTGGTCCGATTGCAGGTCATCGTTTAAATTTTGAGCATCTCCTGGTGTTCCCAAGGTACAAATAGATAGCACTTGTGTGAGTCCTCTGTTAAACAAACCGCTTCCATGAACCCGTTTTGGCAAAAGATCTACCTGACAGGATACCGGACGAACTTGGTCGAGCTTGCGGCCGTCAACGCGAACGCCATCTTCAACTATTTGACGGCGCATCAGCTTTTTAGTTATGCCTTTAAATGTATTGCCAAGTGCCTTAGCGTTCTCTGTTGCTGCAACTCGAATTGCATCTTCTTCTGGTAATTCCTCAATCGCTGCTGAGATTTCCTCTTTTATCGCTTCTATTGCTTCATCTCGTTCTTTTTTACTGAAATCAAACTGCGACAGAACTTTTTTGATTCCATCGGTAGCGCGATCGCTAATAAAGTTTTCGAGAGTGGTGTCTACTTCGGGCGGTTCTTCGGTAAGAATTTCAATGCCGAGTTCTGCAATTAAATCCAGTTGTGCTTGAATTAAATCTTGCACGGCTTCGTAACCAAATTCAATGGCTTCGATAATGTCTTGTTCTGGTAGTTGATTGGCTCCCGCTTCCACCATGATTACACCATCTGGTGTACCTGCGACCACTAAATCCAAGTCTCCAGCATGAATTTCTGAATGGGTGGGGTTAATAATGAAATCATCTCCCACTAAACCAACTCGTACAGCTGCCATCGGTCCGTTGAAGGGAATCTTTGCCATTAGGGTAGCAATACTTGCACCTGTGACCGCTAGCACATCTGGGGGGACTTGTTCATCCACCGAAAGAGTGGTTGCAATAACTTGTAAGTCATCTCGCAACCATGAAGGGAACAAAGGACGTAAAGGACGATCGATCAAACGACTCGTAAGAATTGCTTTTTCTGGAGGCCGCCCTTCTCTTCTGAGAATACCTCCGGGAACTCTACCTGCTGCATCTAATCTCTCTTCATAATCTTCCGTCAAAGGCAGAAAATCAATTCCCGCTCTTGCTTGCGATCGCGTCGCTGTTACCAATACTGCGGTGTCCCCAGATTGTATCATTACAGACCCGCCAGCCTGGGGAGCTAACAAGCCTACTTTCAGTCGAATATCCCGTCCGTCAAAGGATATTGACTTTTCAAATTCTTCCATTCAGTTCTTTTTCCTTCTATGCACTATTAGCTCTCAGTGGCAATCCTAACATTTATGCCCTCTGGCTTGCCTTACTGATGCTTATAAATCAGTTCTCAATATATCAATGATGACTATTTACTTTCTTTTAGTTTCATTTCTAATTATTAACTCCCAACTCCGGTGGTACTAACTCCTAACAGCTTCTTCTGGGAGTGTTAATTGACGGTATATTATCAAAGCATTTCTGGTTTGATTGTTATCTAACTTCACGGCAACCCGAATCCGTCCGATAGTTTAAAATCCTAGAGATTCCCAAAGTCGAATTGAAGGTGTATTGCTTTCAAAGGCCAAAATAACATTTTTCTTCTATAATTACGGCATTAAGCAGCGTCCTGAACTATTCTAATTCCTTATCTTCCACGTAATCTAATCAGGAATGGCCGCAATTGTCACACAACTCGGGTGGTGCCGTACACTGATTGCCTTATTATTGCCTAAACAATTAGTCAGTGTACAAGCACCCTACAGCAGAAATGTGCCAGTTGCGGCCATTCCTACTAATTCTACTTTTTTCCCTTTTCTTAATTTTTATAAACAGGTAACTCCATTTTTGTTAACCTTAGTTAAGTTATATTTTATAATTGTTGATTAAATTGAAAAATCGGAAAAATATCTTTATTTAGGTAAATTTTTCAAATAAATTGGGAGGAAAATCAAATTTATAGAAGCTCGAAGATAATTAAATTTATCTGAAGGATATTAGCGGTTAGTTTCTTTAATAGTACGATTATTTACTTTGATTACATATTTTTTCATTTATTGGAAAATTATTTTATATTTAATCAGTTTTTACAAGGTAAAAAATTAGATTTTCTTCAAAAATCAAGAGTTGAAGATTTTAGTTCTACAATAATTTGAGTGTAGTTGACATATGGCAATTTTACACGGTAGTTGGTTACGCCGAGGTCAAGGTAGCTGTTTTTTTGTATGGGGAGAAACTTGGCGTTCTATAAATAGCAATTCTAGTCAAGATGAGTTAATTCAAATACAGCCTCATCATGGGGCAATGACACCACTAGAGTTATTGGAGTTATTCCGTTCCCACAATCTAAGAATTCCATACTATTTGGGACAAATTCAATCGGATAATTCAAGCACCAAGTCTGGGAAAAAACGCCATAATGCAACTATAGAAGAAGATTTAAATTTGCCCTTCTCATCTATTGTTGTAGTTTTACCTACCCATATTCCTCAAGAAAGTAAGAAAAAGACAAAGAAAAAATATTCGATATACCCCTTACATTCGGGAGTTATTGATGAAGCTACTGTCATTGAGCAATATTTGTATCCTTGGCAAGTTCAGGGTTTTTGTTTGAATTCTAATGAAGCGATACAATTTTTAACTTCTTTACCGATGAATGTTGCCAATGAGGAGCAAGCTTTTATCGGAGGAGATTTACGTTTTTGGTCGCAAGTTGCCCGTTGGAGTTTAGATTTAGTAGCACGATGTAAGTTTTTGCCAAGGATTGAAAATGCATTCCTATATTCCAAAATTGCTAGCTGGGAAGCACTTTTAGACAGTGCCGTTGATGGAAGCCGATTGGATAAATATTCGCGATTGATGCCCTTATCTTGTCGGGTATATCAAGCAGTATCTTCAGAAGGTGATTATCCATTTGTTGAATTACCTCCCGAATCCGAACAACTATTGCTAGATTTTCTGAATAAAACTGTAGATGCCAGCGTGCGAGAAATGGTAAATTCTCTCTCATCAGGAGAAAATCGATTACTGGCATCTTTACCATCTGTAGTCAGACAATGGTTGCACTCTTTAACAAGCGATAAAAACTCAATTAGTGCAAATGCCCAAGAGGTTGAAAGGCTAGAATCAGCATTAAATGCTTGGACAATGCCTTTACAAAACCAACTTGGAGAAAGAAGTCTTTTTCGTACTTGTTTTGTATTGCTCACTCCAGCAGAAGGTGAAACTGAGTGGTTGTTGGAGTATTATTTGCAAGCGATTGATGATGATAAATTTTTGTTAGATGCACAAAACATTTGGAATCATCCAGTTGAACAATTAGTTTATCAAAATCGCACGATTGACAAACCCCAGGAAACTTTTTTACGAGGTTTGGGTTTAGCTTCGCGACTGTATCCAATCATTGCCCCTAGTTTAGAAACGGCGTTACCTCAATCTTGTCGTCTCCAACCCATGCAAGCATACGATTTTATCAAATCGGTAACTTGGCGGCTTGAAGATAGTGGTTTGGGTGTAATCTTACCACCTTCTTTAGCAAATCGCGATGGCTGGGCTAACCGTTTGGGTTTGAAAGTCAGCGCTCAAACTCCCAAGAAAAAAACCGAACGTTTGGGTTTACAAAGTTTGCTTAATTTTAAATGGGAATTAGCAATTGGGGGACAAACTCTTTCCAAGCAGCAGTTTGACAAACTTGTGGCGTTAAAAAGTCCCTTAGTAGAAATCAATGGCGAGTGGGTAGAATTGCGTCCCCAAGATATTAAGACAGCACAAACATTCTTTGCTGGTAGAAAAGAAAAAATGGCGCTGTCATTAGAAGATGCCTTGAGATTGGGTTCCGGCGATACTCAGACGATTGAAAAATTACCCGTAGTCAGTTTTGAAGCTTCCGGGGCTTTGCAGGAATTGATTACAAATCTGACAGATAACCAAGACATAGAAACGTTATCTACACCTACTAGTTTTCACGGAGAGTTACGCCCCTATCAACGACGAGGGATGTCTTGGTTATCATTTTTGGAACGTTGGGGTTTGGGTGCTTGTTTGGCGGATGACATGGGTTTAGGGAAATGCGTCGCACCCGATACTCAAATTTACATCAACGGTTGCTTAAATTCGGCTGAGAAAATCTGGAATAGCTATGCAAGAGAAACACAATTTGACGGAGAAGGATTCTGGAGTCAACCCACCGAACAATTAATAGTTAATTCCATAAACTACTCAACAGCTAAAATTATCCAAGCTCCCATCCGACGACTTTACCGACAACAAGTCAAAGAAAAACTAAGAACAATCACCTTACAAGATGGCAGCAGCATTACCATCACCCGCCGTCATAAACTATTAACAAATAAAGGTTGGAAAAATCATCTTAAACCTGGAGATTACGTTGCAGTTCCCGCGAATAATTCCTCAGCGAACCTCCGCGCGAGCCTCAGCGTGCCTTTGCGTTTAAAAAATACAACTCCTCTTACTCCAGAAGCCAATATTGCTATAAAAGAAAAGCCACTTTTCAGTAAACAAATCTCCTACTGCAAAATACAAAGCATTGAAGATATTGACTATCAGGGATGGGTTTACGATTTCGAGGTAGAAGAACATCACAATTTTATTGCTAACAATATTATTTGTCACAATACAGTTCAATTCATAGCCTTTCTACTTCATTTACAAGAACAAGAAGCCTTAGAAAAACCCACATTATTAGTTTGTCCTACTTCTGTACTAGGAACCTGGGAACGAGAAGTGAAAAAATTTGGTCCTAATCTTAAAGTTTTACAGTATCACGGTGATAAACGTCCCAAAGGAAAAGCTTTCAAAAGTGCAGTAAAAGATAAAAATATCGTCATTACAAGTTACTCATTAGTTCACCGCGATTTAAAATCATTGCAAGATATTTCCTGGCAAATAATTGCCTTAGACGAAGCTCAAAATGTTAAGAATGTAGAAGCGAAACAATCTCAAGCAGTACGACAATTAGAACCAGAATTTCGCATTGCTTTGACAGGTACGCCAGTAGAAAATAGACTACAGGAATTATGGTCAATTATGGATTTTTTGAATCCAGGCTATTTGGGGAACAAACAGTTTTTTCAGCGACGGTTTGCAATGCCAATTGAAAAATACGGCGATACTTCTTCATTATCACAATTGCGTTCATTAGTCCAACCTTTTATTTTACGACGTTTGAAAACAGATCGCGATATTATTCAAGACTTACCAGAAAAGCAGGAAATGACTGTTTTTTGTGGTTTAACTCCCGAACAAGCAAAGCTTTATCAAAAAGTAGTAAATGATTCCTTAGCCGAAATTGATGATGCCGAAGGATTGCAGCGTCGGGGAATGATTTTAGGTTTACTTGTAAAATTAAAACAAATTTGCAATCACCCAGCCCAGTACTTGAAAAAAAAGAAATTAGAGAAACCAGATTCTGCTAAACTTCAGCGTCTGGAAGAGATGTTAGAAGAAATTATATCAAATGGCGATCGCGCTTTAATTTTTACCCAGTTTGCCGAGTGGGGAAAATTGCTCAAACCCTATCTAGAAAACAAGTTAAACCGAGAGACTTTGTTTTTATATGGAAGTACGACCAAAAAGCAACGTGAGGAAATGATAGACCGTTTTCAACACGATCCACAAGCCCCACCAGTGATGATTCTATCCTTAAAAGCAGGAGGTGTTGGATTAAATTTAACACGTGCAAATCATGTATTTCACTTTGATAGATGGTGGAATCCCGCAGTAGAAAATCAAGCTACAGATAGGGTATTTCGTATTGGTCAAACTAAAAACGTACAGGTACATAAATTTGTTTGTACGGGTACTTTAGAGGAAAAAATTCATGACATGATTGAAAGTAAAAAGCAATTAGCAGAACAAGTTGTAGGTGCTGGCGAAGAATGGTTAACCGAAATGGATACCGATCAACTTCGTAACTTATTAATACTCGATCGGAATACAGTTATTGAAGAAGAAAGTTAGTGTTTGGTTGTTGGTTGTTAGTGGTTGGTTGTTAGTGGTTGGTGGTTGGTGATTGGTTCTTAGTTTTTCATTGTTTATTGTTCATTGTTCATTGTTAATATCATGCAAGCAAATTACGATTTTCAAGCATCAAGAGAATGGTGGTCCCAGCGATGGTTAGAACTATTAGATTCTTACCGTTTTAAAAAGCGTTTAGAACGGGCTAGAAACTATGCACGTCAAGGAAATATTCTCAGTATCAAGTTTGAGAATGCTAAAGTATTAGCTGACGTACAAGGAAGCGAACCGGAGCCTTATAAAGTTTCTCTCTCCCTTGATTCTTTCAGCGATGAAGAATGGGGTTTTGTAGTTGAAACAATGTCCCAAAAAGCAATTTTTGCTGCCAAACTATTAGCAGGAGAAATGCCACAAAACATCGAAGAAGTTTTTACAGCAAATGGTTTGTCATTGTTTCCTTTTACCTTACCTGAAGTTCACAGTAAATGTACTTGTCCCGACAAAGCTAATCCCTGCAAGCATATCGCTGCGGTTTACTATCAATTAGCCGACCGTTTTAGTGAAGATCCATTTGTATTATTTCAATTAAGAGGACGTACAAAAGAGCAAATTATTAGCAATTTACGTAAATTACGTAATGCTAGTCTTACAGAAGAGCAAGAGGAAAAATCTGACACTCAGGAGGCAATTTCTCAGAAAAAACAAGTTCTCAAATTAGAGAATTTTTGGGAATATAATCAACCACTAGAATCTTCTCTAGTAGTAGTTGCACCATCAACTGGCGAAACTATTTTAGATGTATTAGGTTCCATTCCCTTAGCAAAAGAAGATGAAATTCAAGCAAATATTAATCCTACAGATGTGATGATGAAATACCTCAATTCACTATATAAAGATGCGAGTCAGAAGGCATTTTTAGCTGCGATGAATGTTGGCAATCAGTGAGCAGTGAGCAGTGAGCAGTGAACAGTGAGCAGTGAACAGTGAGCAGTGAGCAGTTATAAATTATGTTTTAAACAAAATAGATGTTAGGTATTGAATGGAATTTATCTGTTAAAACATATTAAAAAGCTTAGTATAGTCTGGAAAATTAGATGCATAACTACGATTTGTAAATTTATTCCCAAACAGAAATGTAAACGGAAGTTATCAAAAGTATTATAAAAAATAATATTCTGCATATGCCGATTTTCGTTTGGTTCTAATGCATTCAGAACCTCTGTGCCTTTCCTCTCCCCTCTTGAAGAAAAAGGCTTTGAATAAAAAGGTAACTTTGGGTTATGTATTTCACTAAGCGTGAAAACCGCTATAGAAAGACCAAAAAAATTTATTATGTAAACTTTAAATAATAATTATTAACTGTTACCTGTTCACTGCTCACTGCTCACTGTTCACTGTTCACTGCTCACTGCTCACTATTCACTGTTCACTGATATTCTATTACGGCAAGGCGATTCAGTTAAATAAAAATGGAACATCCAAGCAAAATTATTACTGTAGAGTTGAGCGATGGCACAAATGTAAGAGTCGAAGCTACTCTTATTGGAGATCGCAAACTGACTTTCCAAGCCCGCCCTTTTAGTGAAGTAACTGACGCTATTGAGTCTTTGACAAAGGAAATTGCCGAAACTATTCAAAAGATAAAGCCAGATAGAGCTTCTGTGACATTTGGGATAGACGTTGGTATTGAATCGGGTAAACTTGCACCTTTACTTGTTAAGGATGCTTCTACAGCTAATATTGAAATTACTTTGGAATGGGTTAAGCTTACCCCCGCTTATAAAGCGGGGGATTTCGCCTGAGTCCATAAAGTAACTCGACTTGGGGCGCTTAAAGCCCCACTACTTACTCCCCCAAGCTCAAAGCCTAGGATTGTCTCTACTTTCGCTAAAATGTTAGCCGCTCCATTTGCGTCTGCATTGACTAGCTTTCCACAGGAAGCACGATACAAACCTCTTTTTACTCGTTTCCCTGAAGGCTTCCACCCTTGGGGTTTTTCACCGAATTTAGGTATAAAGTCATCGTCCAGAAACGAACTTTTTGAGGTGTAGCTCTCCTCGGTTTCTATAAAGTTGATGCCGTATATTTCACATAGTTGCTTTATCCTTTCTTTGAGTTTAAACGTGGGTATTTGAACAAATTTCTGATTATTCTTTTTACCCATATTAGCAAAATGCTTTTGACCTTTATTCCAGCCGAGAACAATGTTACCAATCTTGTAGTCTAAGCAATGATTAATTACTATTCTTGCTGCTTTATTGACGGCGTATTTCATCTGCCGGTTACGTTTTTCGGTTATCTGAGCAAGCTTTCTGGACCAAAACCCTTGAGGTTTATTCTTCTTTCTTTTAGCAACCGATTTGTTGTACCACTGATTTAGGCTTTTAAGATGCAAACCATCAATTATAAAGCTAGTGCCGACAGTTGAAACACAGGTTAGCCAGTTATTCAAGCCTGTATCTATGCCTAGCGCTTGCTGTTTATCTAACTCTATTTTTTGAGGACTAACCTTATAAATGAATTCAGCATAAAAGCAACCGTTGCGAGGAAGAATTCTAACTTCAACAATACTATTTATATCGAGGTTAGAAGGGAAAGGAATATAAACTTCAGATATACCAAACCATACTTTTACTTTAGTTCCCAACGGCAATCTAATCCCGTATTCATGCTCCTTACCCTTTTTCTTACCGCCAAGCTTTACAGCACGTCCAGGAAAAGTTGCAACAGCTAGCCCGCTTCTACCTTTCAAATAGTTAGGTAATTTAGGTTTGTCTGCTAATTCTCCCTTTTTCCATAGCTTCATCAATCCCTTGTAGGATTTAAAAGACTCTGCAACGGTAGTCAAAGTTTGCTGCGCGACATCTGAATGTAACGCTTGGTAATGAGAATTTCGCTGTTTAGTGCCTAAATCCTTGTGTAGTTTGGCTCCCTTAGCAAATTTACCAGTCTTAAAAAATAATTGACGACTATAGTAAATACCGCAATTAGTTAGTTTTTTGGCTTCTGAGCAGATATATTCTAGAACTGCGATTAGTTAGAGTCGATGGGGACGTTGTGTCCCGCACCTCTCCTTCAGAACTGTACGTGCAGGTTTCCCTGCATACAGCTTCTAGATATCCTTAGTCCGTGGACTTTTGCTCATGTGTATGTACTGGTGACACGATTGATGAATTACTTCAAGATTCGCATCTTTCCAGTTGTTGTGGTTTCCATCTTTGTGGTGTAGATGTACATCTTCACCTGGTAAAAATTTCATTCCACACGCAGCACATGTATGGTTCTGCTTTTTCTCTCCTAGAAGAGTTGCAGTTTTGCCGTCGTATAATTTGCTATTTCGCTTAGTCCAATAAACAATGTCACCATCGTAAGGACTTTTGTCCTGTTTGACATTGACAAATTTATTTTCTGAATAAGAAACAGCAGGAAACGCTTTGTTAACTAGGTCAACCGACCGATGTTTGTCAACTGTCTTTTGTTTGCGGAAGATGGTTTCGGTTCTTTTCTGAGTGAACCATAGTGAAAACCGTGACCCATCCATTTTGCAGTACTTATGATAGTTCCGCCATCCGCGCACAATAGGAGCTAATTTTTGCGCTTTTACTTCAGCACCATAATTAGAGTTGTTGATGACGCTTTTTACTTTCTTGATAAAATCTTTGTAATTCTCCTCTGAGGGAGTACACCTGAACTTACCGTTTGATTGAACTTTGAAGTGCCAACCTAGAAAATTGAAGCCGTCTGTCGCGGGCGTAATCTTCGTCTTCTCATCGCTTATTTCCATACCTCGTTCTGTTATGAAATTTTTAACTTTCTGAAGTATTTCTTCTGCGTCATCTTCAGGTTTGAGGAATAATACCATGTCATCCGCATAGCGTATACTGGTGTGTAATTCTTCAATTCCGTTTAAAGCGATGTTAGCAAGTAATGGACTAAATAGAGTAGGGACGGAGCGCACCTTCAAATATCACTACCTGCGTGTTTCTCTATCCCTCTCTCCAAACGAAGCGTGACAGTTTCCCGCTCATGTAGCTTTCCGTCATTGCAACCTACTATGGTCGCCAAACGAAGACGTT
>JBHJJJ010000407.1:0-13406 GCA_050042755.1 Rivularia sp. (in: cyanobacteria) | reverse complement strand
CAAGTTGCTTGCTGCTCATCTAAATTTTTGAGTTCGTATTCTGTTAACTTATCAAAAGCAAGTCTCTGCACTCCCAGATAACTATCATCTAAGGCAGCGACAATACCGTTAATTTGCCAGTCTTTTGGCTCCGGCTTGGGTTTTTCCTTAGCATTTACCGAAAGTAGAGACAGTTGAAAAATAAATAAAAATGTAAAAATAAAAACCAGAAAAAACGAAAACTTTCTTTTAACGATGCTAGATTTAAACATTGTTGGGGAATAAAGGAAAGTTGAGATTGAAAATATTGCGGACAATCATCTCTTTAATACAAGGAAGTTACATAATTTCAGCTTGGGATTGCTAGTAAAATAAAACACTTTGATACAAAAGTATAGAATTTTGCATTGCAGCACTTTACACAAGCTTGTCCGCGATCTACTTCAGTATTAATTCCGTTAATTCCAGAAAAATTTGGGGTGATGTTATTCTTTTCTTGGCGGTTAAATCCATGTGAATTGTAGGGTGCACTCACGGCTCAAATAACTTGCCACAGAGGTTGAAAATTAAGACATTGCCGTGACGCACCAGTCTTATACTTTGACAAGAAGTTGAAAATTAGATATACCGTTACCCACCATTATATTGTTTGCGATCGCCTTGAAATAAATTTCAGGCTGATATACCAAGTACGTTAAAACGCACTAAAAGTTTTTCCCAGTCGTCTTTAGACGAGTTTGACTATTAGCCTGGGAATTCATTCCAAGGCGGGATGGCGGACAATATTAATAATGGTGCTCAAAGGCAATATCTAATTCTCAACCATTAAGGCGAAAGTGATCTCAAACCGCAGGGCACCCTACAAAGAAACTTTATTTTAGTTATTTCAGCCGTGAGTACACCCTACAAAAATCTCACATGGATGTTAGCCCGTGTAGACGGGCTTTGTAATTGTAGCCCCAGCCTTCTAGGCTGAGGGCGATTCAGTGTAATTTCTAATAATATTGGTATAAGAATGGTGCTGAAAGGCAATATGTTAATTCTCAATCTTTCCCCAAAGTTATTAGAGCCGTGACAGCACCCTACAGTTTTTGTGCGTCACGGCAATATGTTAATTTTCAACCTCTCCCCAAAGTTATTAGAGCCGTGACACACCCTACAATTAAACCGCTACGGGAGCTTTCACAACTTTTTAACCTTCCCAGTCGTCTTTAGACGAGTTTGACTATTAGCCTGGGAATTCATTCCAAGGCGAGATGGCGGACAATATTAATAATGGTGCTCAAAGGCAATATCTAATTCTCAACCTCTCCCCAAAGTTATTAGAGCCGTGAGTGCACCCTACTTTTTGGCAATGGTGCGTCACGGCAATATGTTAATTCTCAATCTTTCCCCAAAGTTATTTTGGCCGTGACAGCACCCTACAAAATTTCTCCCCCCTCTTCCCACTCTCCACCTAACTAAACTACCACTGCAGTTTTCACAACTTTCTCAACGGGGGTTGCTACCATTTTCATTCCTGCGGGTGTGGCTACTGTTAAACCGCGACGGGCTGGTTTTACGACACGTTTATTAATTCTGGATACTTCTAATTCCGATAAAATTGTCGCTAATACCAATTTCATTTCATACATTGCAAAGGCTAATCCGATACAACGACGATTTCCACCACCGAAGGGGAAAAACTCATAGGGGCTAAATTGTCTTTCTAAAAATCTTTCTGGTTTAAACTGCTTTGATTGCGGATAAGTTTCTTCGCGGTGGTGTGCCATATAAATACTGGGAATTATCCAGGTACCTTTGGGTAATTGATAACCGCCAATTTCAATAGGAGCTTGTACTACCCGAGGAAAAGCATTGGTAACAATGGGATAAATACGCAGTGTTTCTTGACAAACCGCTGTCAAATAAGGCAATTTCGCAATTGCACTGGGTTCTGGATTTTCAGCTAAATCATTCAACTCTTTCAGTAATTTTTCCCGTACCTCGGGTAAATAATCAACCCAGTAAAAAGCCCAAGTTAATGCAGAAGCAGTAGTTTCATGTCCTGCAAATAACAACGTCATTAATTCATCGCGTAATTCTTCATTTGACATAGCTTCTCCATCCTCATAACGTGCAGACATCATTAAACTGAGGATATCTTCGCGATTTTGGTCAGATTCGGCGCGACGCTCGTCAATTAAGGCATAAATCAAATCATCAATCTGCTTCCGCAAGCGCACAACTTTACCCCAGGGGCTCCAACTACCCCAATCTTTTTGTAAAGAGGTAAAAAACAAACTAGCAGACATCAAAGGGGAACTGAGGAAATCCAGTAGGGAAGCAATCATTTGACGAAGCTCATCCAAACGGCTGCCTTCATCCAAACCAAATACCGCTCGTAAGATTACACTTAAAGTAATTTCCTGCATCGACTCCCGAATATCGAAAGGCTTACCAGTCTGCCATTGAGCGCTTACTTGCCGGGAAATTTCGCAGATGATTGTACCATAAGCCCGCATCCTATTCCCGTGGAAAGGGGGAGTTAATAACTTTCGCTGCCGCTGATGGCTCGCGCCTTCTAGTAAAATCAAAGAATTATCGCCAACCAGAAACTTTAAAATCGAATTTCCCCTACCAGCTTCGAGAGAATTAGCATTAACCGTAAAAATCTGTTCCATCGCTTCGGGATGGCTAAAATAAACCGCACCAGTACCATCTTTAGTTGGAAGAGTAAAGCTATCGCCATAAGTTTGAGCAAAATCCTCAATGTATTTCAAAGGTTGAAACACAAACTTGATCCGCCTTAAAAGTATAGGCATTTCAACCTTTGGAGGCAGGTTATAATTTGATGACATAATTACTTGGGATTTTCGACACATCTAAATCATATTGTGCCGAAAAAATCAGTCAACAGTGAGCAGTTAACAGTGAGCAGTGAGCAGTTAACAGTTAACAGTGAGCAGTGAGCAGTTATTAATTTTGAACTCCTAACTCCTAACTCCTAACTCCTAACTCCTAACTCCTAACTCCTAACTCTCCCCATCTCCCCATCCCCTCACCTAAGAAGTCCCAAAACGCGGTATATTTTCTGATATAAGCATTGGGGGAAGGGATAGATGCCAAAAGTTATAGCTATCCTGAATGGTAAGGGGGGAGTTGGTAAAACGACTACCTCAATTAATCTTGCAGCATCTTTTGCGGAGATAAGAAAGGTACTTTTGGTAGATGCCGATTTACAAGGATCTGCTACTTGGTGGTTCTCAAGAAGTGCCTCTGGGATGGATTTTGACCTATCTCAAGAAACAAATCCAAAATTATTAGGTAGTTTACGTAAAATAAAAGGGTACGATTTAGTTATAGTAGATACGCCTCCAGCGCTGCATTCTCAAGCACTAGCAGCAGTAGTCACAAATGCAGATTATTTGGTTTTACCAACTCCCCCAGCGCCAATGGATTTAGCTGCTTTGATTGATACAGTCAAAGAAGCTGTTGCTCCCGTGGGTACTCCCCATCGAGTGCTGTTAACAAAAGTAGATACGCGGAGTTTGAGAGAAGCTCTCGAAGCTCAAAATACTATGAGGCATTTGGGAATTCCTGCTTGTAATGCATTTGTCCGTATTTACAAAGCCCATGAAAGGGCAGCACTTGATGGTGTGGCAATTACTCAATTGCGGGGGAAGGGCGCACGGGAGGCGGAATCTGACTATCGCCGCGTGGCTGATGAATTACAGCGTGATTGGAGAAAATAATGGCTAGAAAACGTCTTTCAGATTTATTGCAAGAAGAAGTTAAAAAACCCGAGGGGGGGGAATCAACTATTGATGTTCCTGCTTCTGAGGTAAAAGAAGAAAAGAAAACCGCTTCTTCTAATGTTGATTTAGAAGCAACTGTCAAGGAATTAAAACAAACCTTAGAAAAAGCACAAAAAAACGAAGAAGCTTTAAGTAAGCAAGCTCAAGAATTTCAATTTACAATTGCCGAGCAAGAAGAATTATCCAAGCAATTACAAAATGAATTGGATGAAGCCAAAAAATTAGGTGATTTACAAGATATCCTCAAAGAAGTTAAAGAAGAATTAGCAACAGCGCGTCAAAACGAAAAAGCCTTACAAGTACAAGTAGAAGAATTACACATAACTTTAGCCGAGAAAGAAGCATCATTAGAAAGACTTACTACAGAGCTTTATGCAGCTAAAAAAGACGCTTTACAGTTAGCAGAAGCAAATACCAAATTGACAGCAGAAATGAATGCAGCCCAAAAAGTAGCTGCTAGACAACCAGCTTACAGACAAGTTCCTGCAAGACAACCTGCCGCGAAAAAACCAGTTCCCAATCAATCTGCGATCGCACAACCAAAGAAAGATTATTCATCTTCATTAGCTTACAGGAAATCTTACTCCCGTCCAACAGGTCCTTTACCTGGTAAACAACCCCCAGAATCGGATAATTCTTCGATGTGGTTATTAGATTAGTCTGGGAATGGGTAATGGGTAATGGGTTATGGGGAATGGGTAATGGGTAATGGGGAATGGGGAATGGGGGAGAGGGAGGAAATTTTAGAATTTCTAACTTTTAACCACTCACCATTCACCATTCACCACTTACGAACAAAAATCCAAAATCTCTTTTGCAGTAGTTTGCGGTTGTTCTAAATGAGGAACATGTCCGCTATCTTTAACCCAAAGCAGTGTACTATTAGGAATTGCCCGTTCAAATTTATGGGCATCCTTAGTACCTAAAATTTTATCTTCATCTCCCCACAATATTAGCGTTTCTTGCTTAATTTCTTCAAGTTGTTTGGGTTTAAAAGGTTGATAACCACCACTTTTTGTAAAAGCAATTAAAGTTTTATTCCAATTAGGCATTTCTAAATGTAATGCACCACAAAATAAAGCATCTTCGGTTGCAAGCTGTTTATTTTTATAAGCTGTACGACTAATACTTTGGCGTATTTTACGGTTTTTCAAAAATTCTGTTGCGAAATAATCCAACGGTGGAAACATCAATTTACTTATGGGTGAGCCACCTGTCAAACCTGCACTATCAATTAATACTAGTTTTTCTACTATTTCTGGATAAGTTAAAGCAAAATCAATCGCTGCTGCACCTCCCATGGAAGCACCAACTAAAATTACGGGTTGGTTAATCAAGCTTTTCCAAAAACAATGAAGATGGGTTTTAATATCATTTGGATTAAATTTTATCCCCGCAAGTCTGTCAGTAAAGCCAAAACCCAATAAATCAACTGCCCAAGCTTCATTTTGTGCAGCTAAGAGGGGCAATAAACGACGGTATTCTAATACTGAACTATCAAAGCCATGTATGAGTAGAAATGGTGTACCGCCGCTGCCTTGGCGCACATAGGTTGTGTTAATCGGTTGCTTACTTAAGGGAGTTTTCAGAGATGTTTGCTCGATATTTTGAGCTAGAGTTATTGAAGCAGATTCTGTTAATAGCTCAACCCCAGCAGGAAGAAATTTAGGAAACATTAATTCAACGAACAATGAATAATGAACAATGAGTAACTAGGAAGGAGAATTGAGATAAATTTTAGTTTACCTTGTTGTGGGTTATTCAAAATATTTGATTTTCAACTATTCAGTTAAGGGCTTATAATTTGCTATGCTCCATAGCAAAGGTTAAAGGTTAAAGGTATCGATGTTAATTCCCAATTCCCAATTCCCCATTACCCATTACCCATTACCAATTACCCATTACCCATTACCCATTACCAATTACCCATAACCCATAACCCATAACCCATAACCCATAACCCATTACCCATTACCAATTACCAATTACCCATTACCAATTACCCATTACCAATTACCAATTACCCATTACCAATTACCCATTACCAATTACCCATTACCAATTCCCAATGCCCAATAATTATATCCGCAATCCCCAAGACATCTATAAACGCTCCTTTTCTATAATTCATGCTGAAGCAAATTTACAAAGTTTACCTGCTGATTTAATTCCCTTGGCTGTGCGTATCATTCATAGTTCCGGGATGACGGATATTGTTAATGATTTAGCTGCATCTCCCGAAGCTGTAACTATTGCCAGAAAGGCACTTACAGATAGTAAACCAATTTTATGCGATGCCGAAATGGTAGTAAAAGGCATCATTCAACGGCGTTTACCTGGGGATAATCGGGTAATTTGTACCCTCAATTATCCAGAGGTGCCGGAGTTGGCGCGAGAATTGGGTAATACTCGCTCGGCGGCGGCGGTAGAGTTGTGGAAGCCCTATTTAGAAGGGGCAATTGTGACAATTGGTAATGCTCCTACAGCTTTGTTTCATCTTTTAGAATTACTTGATGCAGGATTTCCTAAACCTGCGGTTATTTTGGGTTTCCCCGTGGGTTTTGTGGGTGCGGCGGAATCGAAAGCGGCTCTGGCTGCGGATAGTCGGGGAGTTCCTTTTATTACTTTACATGGTAGAAGAGGAGGAAGTGCGATCGCAGCGGCAGCGGTGAATGCTCTAAGCAAGGAGGAGCAGTGAGTAATGGTTGTCTTTATGGTGTTGGTGTGGGTACGGGAAACCCTGAGTTAATTACTTTGAAAGCATTGCGGATTTTACAATCTGTACCGGTAATAGCTTATCCGGCAAATGATTCTGGTAATAGTTTTGCTCGTTCGATTGTTGCTGAATTTCTTCAAGATAGTCAAATAGAGATTCCGATTGTATTACCTTTTAAACTAGAAGAATCCGCTCAACCCTTCTATGACAATGCTGCGGAGGAACTTGCAAAATATTTAAATCAGGGGCAAGATGTCGCCGTATTGTGTGAAGGCGATCCGTTTTTTTACGGTAGTTTTATGTATATTTACAATCGTCTTTCCCAAAGATTTGCAACAGAAGTAATTCCGGGAATCTCTTCAATAATGGCGAGTGCTGGAATGATAGGATTACCGTTGACTTACCGTAATGATGTTTTGATGGTACTTTCAGGGATACTTTCAAAGGAAGTTTTAAAAGAGAAATTGAAAGTTGCAGATGCTGCGGTAATTATTAAACTGGGGAGGAATTTTAGTAAAGTAAAGCAGGTTTTAGAGGAATTGGGGTTAATTGAAAGGGCAAAGTATATAGAATATGCGACTCGGGAGAATCAACGGATATTATCTGTAGATGAAGTTGAAGCGGGAAGTGTACCTTATTTTTCCTTGATTGTTATACCGAGTCAGTCTTCTTGAATTCTTCCCCCTCTCCCTCCTCTATATTTCCAAATTAGAAAAATAATATTTATTATAGTCAAGAATCATAATTAAATAATCATTACGTTTAAGTTCATAATCAGATCGAGGATTGGTGTTCACATTCCCTTCTTCACCTTGCTGGATAGCGATAATAATACTTTGTTTCTCTTCCTTCATGCTCTTAAAAACATCTAGGAATTTGCGATTAATATCATCTTCAGGTACGGGTATTTTATAAAGCTGATTATCATCAAATTCCTCGCTAAACAGATTGAGGATAAATTTGCTAATGCCATCATTTGTGGTTTCATCAACAATAAAGCAGCCACTTAAATTGCTGCTAACAATAATTTCATCAGCATAAGCTTTTTTACAGATTTCAATATATTTTTCATCTACAAGTTCTACAATTGTATAAGCACTGCGATTCCTATTTTCTACAGTTAAAGTAGATAGTGCAACTTTTGTATCACGATTTACAAAATCTAATTTATCGTCTCCTAAAATAATTACGGTTTTTACTTTTTCCACATTTGCTCGCTTCAAGGTTTCATTATTTACCTCACCTTTGACAAAAAATAAATTTGGATCGTCAATAGATTTATTTTCTATTAAAACTATAGGCTCATCTTCGATATTGGCAATTAAAACTATTGGTATATTTTTAGTTTTAGAATTCCCTCGTAACTTTTGAATAATTTGCTTTGAGCGATAATTCCATTCACACAAAATAATATGTCCTTCAAAGGCATAATGAACCATTCCTTGTTCTCCTTTCATTTTCTTTAATATAAATATAATAGAATTACCGGTTTTCCCCTATATATTCAAAGTTAAACAATAGGATTAATTATGCTCAGCAATCACAATTAAATAATCATCAGCATTAAGTTTATAATCGGATGAAGGGTTGGTGATAATTTTTCCTTCTTCACCTTGTTGGATCGCGACAATAATAATTTCTTTTTCTAGCTTCATATTGTAAAAAACATCCATAAAAAGCTCGTCAATTTGATCCCTTGGCACGGGTATTTTATCAAGCTGATTATTCCTAGCATCAAGCTGATTATTGCTACTATAAAGCTGATTATTCCTAGGATAAAACTGGTTCAAAAACAGATTAGAAATTACTGCTCTAATACCATGATCTATAGTTGAATGAGCAATGACAGAACTCGTAAACTTATTGCTAATAATTATTTGATTAGCCTTCATTAATTCTTGATAAGAATAAGCTTTTTCTTCATGGACTAATTCTACAATTGTATGAGCATGAGGATGAATATCCCTAACAGTTAAGTGAGATGAGACAACTTTTACATCACGGTTTTCATAGTCTAAATTCTCATCTCCTAAAATAATAACTATTTTAGCTTTTTCTACATTTGCTTTATCCAAAGTTTCTTCATTTACCTGACCTTTGACAAAAAATAAATTATTATCTTTAGTTGGTTTTTTATCTATGTCGGCAATTAAAACTATGGGCACTTTTTTGGTTTTAGAATAATGACGCAATCTTTTAATAACCATCTTAGAGCGAGAATTCCATTCGCATAAGATAATGTGTTTTTCAAAATTATAAGAAACCAGTCCTTGGTTTTGCTTACTTATTTTTTCGGATATATAATTAACAATAAAACTGTTAATTACAGATATTACTGTAGTACCATAAACTATCACAAATACCGCAAGAAATCGACCAGGAATAGTTTGAGGAAACTTGTCACCATAACCAACTGTAGTAACAGTAACTATAATCCACCAGATAACATCAAATGGGTTACGAATCCATGTTGTTGAATCTTGTTCTGTTTCCGATAAAGTTTCTAGTATACTATATTCTATAAAATAAACACCGATAGAAAGAATTAAGACAAATACTCCTAGATACAAAAGTACACGAACAAGATAAGTAAGATTTTCACGTTGCAAAAATTCCCAAAATTTCTGAACCCAACCTTTTATTTCAGAGAATATTTTTTTCATGTTTTGACTCTAGAATGTCAAAGATAGAAAGTAACAATATACTTAGATGAACCTTAATATATGATTTACTAAGGCATTCGTAATATTCAAAATTACATATTCACGTGGATTCTCTGTGTAGGCTAATACGACGTATTCCTACATACAAAAAAACACGCTTTTCTCACATATCAGTTTTATCGCACTATCAATTAATCTTTGTAAAGCAAAGATTTTACATTCCTATTTAATTAAAAAAAATATGTATTTTGAAAAATATAACTTCTCAAATTCTAATTTGATGTTAGACCAAAAACTTGAAAAATATGGCTTAACATAAATTTTATTTTTGATATTAAAGAGTCTTTAACAAACAGTTAAAAGTGAGAATAGTAGTTGATTTATTAAAAAGGGAATAAAATTTATTCCCTCTTACCCTTCCACCTATTTTATTCAATATTTAAATTAGCAGAATGAGATTTATCAGAACTAGCAATATAAATCAAATAGTCATTTGCCGCAACTTGATAGTCAGGTGAGGGATTAGAAATTGTTTCTCCCGTTTTACCTTCCTCTATTGCAATAACCGTACTCTGACGCTCTTGCTTCATCCTCATAAAAACATCTATAAAAGGATTACCTATTTCAGATTCAGGAACGGCTATTTTAAATAATTGAGAACCGTATCCATAAGTCACAATATCGGAAATAACTTTACTAATACCGTGATTGATAGTAGCACTAGAAATTAAATGACTAGATAACTTGCTACTAACAATTATTTCATCAGCCCTAGCTCGTTTACAAGCTTGAATATGTGCTTCATCGAGGAGTTCGACAATTGTATAAACTTGAGGATTGATACTTTCGATAGTTAAAGTAGATAATACAACTTTAGCATCGCGGCTTGTATAATCTAAATTACTGTCACCTAAAATAATGACTGTTTTCGCTTTTTCCAAATTTGCTTGATGTAATGTTTTATCGCAAACCTGACCTTTTACAAAAAACAAATATTTATCTTTGATTGGTTTTCTATCGATATCAGCAATTAAAATTATAGGTGTTTTTTGTGTTTCCGGTTCGAGACGTAACTCATTAATAATAATCTCAGCGCGATAATTCCATTCACATAAAATAATGTGTTTTTCAAAGTGATAAGAATGCATTCCTAGATCCTTAGTTATTTTTATTTCTACAAAAAAACTAGCAACTTGAGCAGTAAGTATAGCTAAAACTCCAATTCCCACAAGCATATCTATAAAGGCAATAAAACGCCCAGGAATTGTTTGAGGAGTAACGTCACCATAACCAACTGTCGTTAAAGTAACTACAGTCCACCATAAACTATCAATTAAAGATACATTTGGTTCAATTATGGGTAAACTTAATGAACTAATTGCAATAATATTGCCAATAACTTAAAGCGGACGAATAAAATTTTCAGACTCTAAGAATTCCCCAAATTTCTCAATCCAATTCCTGAATTTGAATGAATTTGATTTCATATTTTCCGGTTTTATTGTAAATATAAAATACTTGAAATCCCACCCGTAATCCCCCCATAACCACGTCTATAGAATTAATAGTTTCTCAAAACTCTGCCTACAACCAGGTAGAAGAACAAATATTACGGATTGCATCCCTCGTAAGACAGATAATTCAAAGTTATCTATGTAAGTTCAAAGCATGGATATTGAGGAGGTTAGAGATTTGGGGCGTTGCAGAATTAAACTATTAATTATATTTATGTACATTTTGCAAAAAACATAAAACTCTTGTAGAGACGTAACACTGTTACGTCTCCCACAATGTGAAATCATAATGTCATATTGCGATTCAACAACGCCAGATTTGGAGAGGAGTTAAAACTGTTTCCCTGATTACCAATCATCCCCGCAACATACCCCGATAAATTCCGGGTGAAGAATCTTCAATAACGGTTGCTCCCACAGCTTTCCGATAAAAATCCGCCACACCATCACTCGCACCACCAATGACAGCATAACCATATCCTTGTACTCGCATATCATGCAAGCAAGCTAATAACAAAGCTTTACCAACTTTACGCCCTCTAGCTGCTTCACCAACCCCAATGGGGCCAAAAAAATTCTTACAAGTGCATTCATAACAAGCAAAACCGATAATTTGCTGGTTTTCTACAGCAATCCAACAACTAGGAGGCGAATTTTTAAAAGCAACATCACATTCACTCATCCAACGTGTATTAAATTGCTCTTCAATCCAAGTCAGAATAACTTGTTTTTCCGGCGCGATAGCACGTCTAATAGTTATACCCTGTTTATCCTGTGCGGTAATTTGTGCTTCTAAGGGAGGCAAGGTATAGAGTTTAACTAACATGTCAGCCATAATTAATTTTCGATTTGAGATTTTGGATTATGTAAAGCCTGTATAAGCAAGCTTAGTTTGTGTAACCATTAGGTTAAGAATGGAAGCAAGGCGAAGTTTACAGTATTTATTACTTAAAATGCAATCAACTCGACTCAATCAACAATTACAATTCATCATCGAAATCGATAAGCTAAAAAATGTATTGCGTCAAACATTATTAATGGATGCTTCGCGTCAAGAAAATAGCGGCGAGCATTCTTGGCATTTGGCAATAATGACGATGATATTAGCGGAATACGCACCGGAAGGAACTGATATATTCCGCGCTATGAAAATGACATTAATTCACGATTTAATAGAAATTGATGCTGGCGATACTTTTTGTTATGACATACAGGGAAATGAAAGTAAAGCTGAAAGAGAATTAAAAGCAGCAAATCGTATTTTTGGATTATTACCGGAAGAGCAAGAAAAAGAATTACGTTTACTTTGGGATGAATTTGAAGCGCGAGAAACACCCACAGCTAAATTTGCCGTAGCATTAGATAGAATACAGCCTTTTTTACATAATTGGCAAACAGTCGGTGGTACTTGGCGCATGCATAATATTAGTCGCAGTCAAGTTATAAAAAGAAATGCACCTGTAAAAGAAGGTACGCCAGAACTTTGGGATTTTATGTTAACAGAAATTGATAATTGTGTTGCGAAAGGTTATTTGAAAAATTCTTAGTTTGTTGTGAGGAATTTAGTTATCATATATTGAAATTCAAATTGCGTTAATGACTCAAGACTAATTATAGGAATCCTCATAGATATCTGAAAAATAGACAATGAATATAATAAATATAAATAGGTAATTTTTCAACTCATGTTGGCAAATTTCGATTATGTCGCGAAGCCAATGTGTTGCGGTAAAAGACTATATTGTAGTAAGTAGCGCAACCCGAAAGAACAGAGGTGCACTTTCAACCGGCAAATATAGTGTAAAGAATATAAATTTATTTCAATTACTCTATCATGTTAGAAGCAGAACAAATATTCCAACAACGCTATCAATTAAAGCAGAAATTAGGACAAAATGCAGGTCGTCAGACTTGGTTAGCCTCCGATATCTCAATTCAACCAGCAGAAACAGTAATTCTCAAATTTTTAGCATTTGGCGAACAATCACAATGGGATAATTTAAAACTTTTTGAACGGGAGGCAGATATTCTTAAACATCTCTCCCATCCTCGCATCCCTAAATATCGCGATTACTTTTCTATAGAAGATCAAAATAACTGGTTTGCTTTAGTTCAAGAATATATTCCCGGTGATTCCCTCAAACAATTAATCGATAATAAACGGAGATTCACAGAAGAAGAATTACGAAAAATAGCCACAGAATTATTAGAAATACTGTGTTATTTACATACACTCAATCCACGAGTTATTCACCGCGATATCAAACCTAGTAACTTAATTTTTAGTGAAGAGAAAAAAGTTTATTTAATTGACTTTGGAGCCGTACAAGATAGCGCCGCAGCCATCGGTTCTACATTTACAGTAGTTGGAACTTACGGTTATGCACCTATAGAACAATTTGGTGGTAGAACTGTTCCTGCTTCCGATTTATATGCTTTAGGAGCAACATTAATTCATCTGACTACGGGTAGAATACCCGCCGAATTACCACAAAAATAGATGCGGATTCAATTCCAAGATCAAGTCAGTTTGAGTCATAATTTTGTTCGCTGGATTGAAAAGTTAACTGAACCAGATATTGAGGAAAGATTTAGTAGTGCATATCAAGCATTAGAAGTTTTAAACGATCCCCTTGCTGTTAATTCTCAAGATAAAGTTACTCAGACTCCTCATTTTATAAGCTGGGTTCAAAGGTTAACTGGAGTTGATATTGAGGAAAAATTTCGTAGCGCATCT
>JBHJJJ010000406.1:0-7252 GCA_050042755.1 Rivularia sp. (in: cyanobacteria) | reverse complement strand
GGGGAGATGGGGGGATGGGGAGATGGGGAGGTAGGGAGATAGGGAGAGGAGGAGATGGGGAAGTAACTACTCCCTACTCCCTACTCACTGCTCACTACTCACTGCTCACTGTTGACTACTCCCTGCTCACTGCTCACTGCTCACTGATAAATGGTGAATTAATTTCCCTCAGTTGTGCACCAATAACTAATACCTGATAAATCATGACTGCGACTTCTGCACGGGTTGCGGCTCGGTTGGGGTTTAGTTTACTAATTTTGGGATGGTTGACGATAAGTCGATTTTGAGTGGCGATTGCTACTTTCTCTTTGTCGTTATTGGGAATTTTATTGCTGTCGTCATATATATTTAAATCAATTTCTGCTCCACCTGTGAATCCCAATCCGTTTATTAAAGAGACAATAACTTGTATGCGGGGAATATTTTGGTGGGGAAGAAATTTTTTACCTGGATACCCACAGAGTAATTTCCCTTGGTATGCTTGTTGAATGACTCCATGTGCCCAGAAGCTTTCTTTGACATCTACAAATTCTATAGCTTCCCGTAAAGGCTCGATATAAAAGGCTTTTAACAGTAACGCAGCGTATTGCGATCGCGTGATTGTTGCATCTGGCCTAAAAGTTCGATTTGGAAAACCTTTGACTATTTCTAATTGGGCTAATTCTTGTATAAATTCAGCAGCCCAGTGGCTATCAATATCCGTTAATTTAATGGGTTGAGTCTGCAGTATCAGTGGTTGATTTGGTTCGGTTTCCTGAATCGGTTCGGGTTCTGAAATCGGTTCGGGTTCTGGATCGGCGAAAAACTGTATGTTCCCGTTTATATTAGCTATTTCTACTTGATTATCTATAGAAATCAGTTTGTTGATACTGACGTTTTGAATATCAAACTGACCATTTTTACGAAAAATATTCTTACCCGGACTAGTATTTTTACCTATGTTTGGCAATGCATTTGCGACAACAGTTAAACCGTCTTGAATGTTGTTTTCACATATATTTTCCCGCAAAACCGGACGAGCGTTGCCAGCAACTACTATTCCAGAATGGTTTTCGTAAATTTTGTTATCCATAAGTATAGGAGTAGCATTATCGTTAATGGCTATACCAAAACCTGTTTGAAAACAACTATTACCTTTAATTTCCCCTTGAGAATTGTTGGTAATTGAAATACCATTGGCAGAATTTTGAGTAAATATATTGTTCTTAACAACTGGATTAGCACTACCAGTAATAAGAATCCCTTCACGCTCAGAATTGATGAAAGTACAATTTACAACAGTGGGTGAAGATGATTCAATCCAGACACCAGTACCGCGACTAGCTGAATTTGTTACAGTTATGCCTCGAATTTGAGAACCATTACTCAATACAAAATTGACATTTTGCTCCGCAAAAGTACGGCTAAAATACTTGCCGCTACCATTAATTATAATATCCTTACCTTTCTGATTTTCATTACCTATAATTGTGACTCCAAATGGAACTATTAAAGGAAAAATTTCACCACTAGTAACATTATAATTACCTTCACACAGATGAATTTTTGTTCCAGATGCAGCTTGTTTTAGGGCTTGGGTAATTGTTTTTAACGGCGCTTGTTGGCTACCAGAATTACTATTGCTGCCGGTAGTTGGATTTACATAAATTAATTTAAGCATATTTATACTGTTTCATTTACGTTGAAATACTACCGCGAACGATACCAGTACGCAGGTAGCGCCGATAGCATAAATGAAATCAATCAGATACAGTTTTTGTATCCATGATGGAATTTTCCCTGTATTTAAGGCAGCCAGAAGGGAGTATAAATTACGTGAAATATATTTTCTTTAGTTCAACTAATTAATTCATTCCAATAATCCGTCTGAGAAGAAATTATAACTGTACTTGAGAACAACTTTTAAACATTACACTTAGTAAGTAATCATGCTCTGTTAAAGCAATTAATTCAATAGTTTTGTTCCGCATATTTTACAAAACTTAGCATCTTGGTCATGGAAATCTAAACCGCATCCAGAACAAATTGTTTTTACTTCATTAGTAGTTTTAATTATTCGTTTAATCAAATCGCCAATTTGCCAAGGAATCAGGGCAATACCTGTTAAAATCATCAAAATTGTTAAAAGACGACCAATTTGTGAAGCAGGAGTAACATCACCAAAACCAACAGTTGTCATTGTCACAATTGAAAAATACATTGCATCCACAAAAGTATTAAATACTTCTGGATTTACAGGATGCTCTACTTGATAAATTAAGCCAGAGTAGACAAATATAATTGTAAAGAGGGTAAATAATATCCGTGTAAAAATAGCACCGTCTTCGGTAGTAATATGACCAAATAAAAATTGCCTCTCGATATATCTAATTAATCGTAAGATTCGGAACCATCGTAATAGACGAATAAAGCTAATATCAATCGTTCCGATAAAAAATGGTAGAATTGCGATTAAGTCAATAATGGAATAGAAACTAAAAATATACTGAAATCGATTTTCTGCACTCCACAAACGCAGTAAATACTCTACAGCAAAAAAACTTAGAATTAATGTATCAATAATATTGAGAACAAAGCGTATAGATTCAGGAATCTGGTAAGTTTCCGCAACAAATATTCCTGAAGATAGTGTGACCAAAATGACAATCGTGATATTGATAATTTTGCCTAATGGTGTCTGTAAATCTTTTAAATAAAATGCGGTATTTTTCCTACTAATTAACATATTTAACTAATGAGTAAATTCGTTGTCAGTAAGATATCACCTTAAATAATGCCAAATATGTCTTAGATTTTTCACTATGATAACTTCTGTTTATAATAACTAATTTATGGATTTATTTAAGAGAAATAATTTGCTATAGATATGGGAATATTCAGCAATAAATATGTATTATTACGTAGATGATTGACAATTATAGCCAGTTAAGTTATACCCTTGATATAATACTTTGAATTTCAAATATAAACAATCTTATTTAAAAATGTCAAAAATTATTGATTTAGAGAATGTTTGTAAAAGGGAAGAGGTGATGAAAAAAAGTAATTAATCGGGCTTGATATAAAAATAGTTTATCCCTTTCCAATTCTTCCCTTGCTACTGTTATGGTATCCTCCAATTTAGTTAAAATTGCTGTACTAATCCTTATAATCTAAATAAGATAAAAACGAATTTGCAAAAATGGCTGCTTGGGTTCTATCCCTTAATTCTAAACGGTTTAATATATTGGTAACGTGATTTTTAACAGTACCTTCGGAAATATAGAGTTTTTGAGCAATTTCTCGATTATTTGCACCAGTTGCAATCAAGCACAATACTTCTTTTTCTCTTTTTGTCAGCTCCTCTAAGCTTGGCGGTGGAGTAGAGGATTGACTTGCTGTCGCCGGAGGAAATTGGGTTAAAAGTTTTTTGACAATTCCAGGTCCTAATTGAGTGTATCCTCTATATACAGCCCGAATCGCAACTGCTAATTCTTCTGAAGGTGTGTCTTTGAGTAAATAACCCATTGCTCCATTTTGCAACGCTGCTTTGATATATTCATCATCGTCAAAGGTTGTCAACACCAAAATTTTCGTCTGTGGGAATATATTTTTGATTTCTCGTGTTGCAGCGACACCATCCATTCTAGGCATTCGGATATCCATTAATACCACGTGCGGCTGTAATTTTTCTACCTTATCAACAGCTTCTAGTCCATTTGCTGCTTCTCCGACAATTTCTAAATCTGGTTCTAATTCTAGTAAAGCTTTTAAACCTTGGCGAATTAAATGTTGGTCATCTACAAGTACTACACTAATCATATTTAATATTATCTATACTATTTTTTCTCATCAAGCATAGTTCACCCAGGTGAACTATTAATTTCCCTCCCTTCTAGAGGGGAGGGGTTTCCATATTCGTTTCAAAACTAGTTTGTGAAAACCTCGATAAAGGAATATCAACCATAATTGTAGTACCCTTACCAGGAACACTTTCAATATTAAAATTACCCTCCAATGCTAAAGTGCGATCGCGCATACTTTGCAATCCAAAACCCGTAGTATTTTGAGTTACGTCAAAACCTTTTCCCTTATCCTGAATCATTAGATGTAAATTTGTGGCTGCTGTAGTTAGTTCTAAATTAACTTCTGTAGCCAATGCATACTTAGAAATATTTGTCAAAGATTCTTGAATAATTCGATAAACAGCGGTGCTAATATCGCGGGGGATACTATAAAAACAATTAATTTGATAACTTGGAGTAATGTTTGTAGAACTATGGAAATCTTGTATAAGTATAATAATTGCCTGTTCTAAAGATTTTTCTTGCAAAGGATTAGAACGCATAGTAGAAACAGATTCTCGAACATCTTTTAGTGCTTGAGAACCTAATTCTTTAGCTCTGAATAAAAAACTAGTAGCTTTTTCTGGATTACTATTTAAAAGTTTAGTGGCAGTTTCTAGTTGTAGATTTAAAGCTGTCAGAGAATGTCCCAAAGAGTCATGAATTTCTCGTGCAATACGGTTTCTTTCTTCAAGGGTAGCTTGATTTTCGATTTTCAAGGCATATTGACGGAGTTTTTCGTTAGCAGCAGTTAATTTCTCGCGACTTTGCCATTCAGAAAGTACTGCATTCATCAAGAGTAGAACAAAAACTAAAGCTAATACAAATAAGGCAATAAAGCTAAATTGAAAGAACCAGAGTCTTTCTCGAAAGAAAAATATTTTTTGCTGTCGTAATGCTCTAAATGGTACGTGAGGAAATCGCTTTTTAAATGTGATTAAAAATAAAGAGAAAGAAAGCGCTGTAATAACTAAGCGTCCGGGAAGTTGGAAAATTAAGCAACTGCGAGTGACTAATATTAAATTGAGAAACGGAAAAAGCCTTGATGTTCTACCGCCAAAAAAGTTAGTGATTAAAATTAAAACAACTTCACAAGCAGTGTAGATAATTTTATTTTTTTTATTATTAGTAGGTAATCTTAAACCCATTAAACCAAAAATAGTTAAACTGATAACCGTTAGTTCGGGAAACTTTGCCGAAAATCGCTGGTAAGGAGTAGGTAAAATTGAAGCGATCGCAGCACATACAAGTAATATCCATTCTAAATAAAGTAAAAATTTAAAAGGATGATTTTTAACATCTATAGCAGGTTTCATAAGTCATATTGCTCCAGTTATATTATTAGTCCATTTTAATGAACTAGCAGCTATGAAACTGGGAATTACTTCCCAAGGGGATATAAGTATCCATAGCATTATTAATCTAACGATCAATAGTAAATACCCGGGTTTAATTACGACTCATGACTTTAGTCATGGTTTCATATATGACTTTATCTAGATATCTTTACCTTCCTATTCATGACTTTTTCCTCATGTCATTACCTAGACGCTGATTTTATGATGGTGACATCGAACAAAACAAACCTAGGAGTGCTGACATGAAACTCAAAAAATTATCTATCTTAGCCGGTGCTATTGCTTTAACTTTAACTGCAATCCCCTTCGCAGCTCAAGCTGATATTAATTCTTCCGAAGCCGTTATCGTTGCTCAAGGTAGAAAAGAAGGTAAATTAGAGCGCTTAAATTTGACTGACGAGCAAAAAACTCAAATGCAGGAAATAAAACAGGATGCTCGCGCCCAAATGGAGGAAATCCTCACACAAGAGCAGTTACAAAAATTGGAAACAGCCAAAGCCAACGGACAGAAAAAACGCGGAGTATGGCGTACCTTAGATTTAACCGAAGATCAAAAAGCAGAACTTAAGAAAATTAAAGAATCAAAAAGAAGCCAAATTGAAGCAATTTTAACCGACGAACAAAAAGAACAGTTTCAACAAATGCGTGAAAATCGTCGTAGCCGTCGTCAACAACGCGATAGCTAATATGTCAAGGGTTCCCATAGGAATTTTTTTAGAAGAAAAAAATTCCTATGGGTGCCCGTCAATCCCTTCAGAGAAGGCAGGCAATATGCCTGCCAAGTATTAAAAATAGTCAATCACGAAATTACTTTACATTCGAGCAAATATCATGTTAAATCTCAAGCAGGCAATTAAGGAAGATGCTCGCGCCCAAATGAAGGAAATTCTCACACAAGAGCAGTTACAGTAATTTGAAGCAGCCGAATCTTACGGGCAAAAGAAACGCGGAGTATGGCGTACCTTAAATCTAACTGATGCTCAAAAAGCAGAAATGAAGAAAATTAGATAGTCAAAAGCAAGCTAAATTGAAACAATTTTAACCGACGAACAAAAAGAACAGTTTCAAGAAATGCGTGAAAATCGTCGTAGCCGTCGTCAAGGGTTCCTTTAAAAGTTTTTTTGAAGAAAAAACTTACAGGGCACCCGTCAACAAGGCGTTAGCTAACTGATTCGACTCTTGTTCAAATATTATTTTTAAAAAAGTTAATTATGCTGTGTTCCTTGAATAAAAAGGGATTCGACACTCCCTTTTTATTCTTCCCTTCAGATGTGGCGTGACTTATCCAAAAATTCTGCTAAGGTAAGTAGAAAAACTATGGTAGAAAACCTGATTTAACCCAGATTATACTCATGGGCTTAGGGCAATGAGTTTCTATAATAGTTACATCAAAAAGGATAAATCCACGAGGCATTAATGAAGCTTAAAAAATTATCCCTCTTCGCTGGTGCGATCGCTATTGCTTTTAGTATCACTCCCTTAGCTGCAAACGCCCAAGTGAACTCTAATGCACCACAAAGAGTTTCTCAAGCCAAACCCCAAAATCCCCCAGACTTAAAGCTATCTCAGAAGCAAATTGGCGAAATTAATAAAATTCGCACCAATACTCGCACCAAGATTCAAAACGTTCTCACACCCGAGCAACGTCAAAAAATCCAAACTGATTTGCAAGCTGGTAAAAATGCGCGTCAGGTTTTTGCATCGATCCAGTTTACCCAGAAACAGCAGAATGAATTGAAAACCATTATGGAAGATTCCCAGAAACAAATGGAAGGAGGCTTAAATGCCACCCAGAAGAAAACATTAAATGAATGGCGTAGTAATCTACGCAGTCAACAGCAGAAAAAGTAAGCTAATAGTTTTACTTGGATAGCAGCATTAGAGGTGGGCAATATTGTCCACCTTTTATTTTCATGAAATTTAAAACTTATTTTCTAAATCTATTTTGAAATATGCAACACAGGAACAATCCGGCGGGAGATTGTCAAAGAAGGGGACATCGAATCTCCTTCTTTCGGCGTGCACATCATCCCCACCGTTTAGACGGATGGAGAATTCCGCCGTTTTGTT
>JBHJJJ010000405.1:0-3562 GCA_050042755.1 Rivularia sp. (in: cyanobacteria) | reverse complement strand
ACTAACTTTACAGTGGCGCGATGCTGCACAAGAAAAAACTCAGATAATTTACGAGCAGCAGCCTAGTAAGAATCCTGGCACTGTTCGGATTGGTCGCGACCCCCAAAAGTGCGATATTGTTTTAAGCCATCCTACTGTATCGGGTTTACACGTCGAAATATTTTTTAATTCTCAACAAAGACAGTTTGGCATTCGGAATTTAAGAGAAAAAAATCCTCCTCTAGTAGATGGAAAGCAATTAATCCAAGGAGATGCGTCTTTGAAAGAAGGTAGCATTATCTGTTTGGGACAAATGCAATTGAAGGTGATTAATATTAATATTGCCCAAATTAATAATTTCCCAGCGACTATTTTGGAACCACCTCAACCAGGTGTAAATAGTCAACCAGTAACACCTGCCCAAGCTCCAAAATCACCTTTATCTACTGCACCCTATCCAAAGAGTTCTTATGGGTTGCAATGTCCTAATTGTCACAAAATCTGTTCTATGGAACATATACAAGTTGGTTGCCCTTGGTGCGGTACTTCTTTGGCTGCTGCTCTAAGTGTTTTGGGTGAGCCGGATAATATCAGTGAACAGTGAGCAGTGAGCAGTTAATAAATAACCACTAACAATTAACTACTAACACTTAACTACTAATTACTAACTACTAATTAAATTATATGAGTAATAATTTAGAAATTCATTTAAGTTGGGAAGATCCAGCTACGGGTGAATTACGAGAACCAAATTTGAAGATACCTATTGCTTTTGGTAGGGAATTTTCACAAATGCCTGGGGAACTTAATGGTAAGCGCGTTTCGCGAATGCTGCTTGATAATAGTGAAGTTTCCCGATATCACGCGCTGATTAATTGGGAAGAAAATCAATTAGTTGTTATTGACCAAAATAGTGTTAACGGTATTTATGTTAATAGCAATCGTCACACCCGTAGTGTTCTAAATAGTGGCGATATTTTAAAAATTGGCCCCTATGAAATTACTCTTTCTTTTACTTTAAATACACCTCCACCCCCATCGATTCCTGCACCGGTATCAACTCCAAGGCCAACCAATTCCGCTATCCAATTTAATCCCAACACTAATTTACCCGATCCTACTTTACCTCCACAGCCAGCAGCAACGCCCCTCGGTTCGAGTTTTCCACCACCGATTTTTCAAGAGGAAAAAGTTCCCGTACAAGCACTTCATGCTACAGGCTTGCCCGTGGATGAAACTGATTATTTGGCTTTAGGGGCAGGTTTAGGAAGTTTTATCTGGATAGATTTACTGAGAATATATGGTGTAGATAATGAAAAAATTATTGCTTTGGGTTTGGATAAACAACCATTCGCTCGTTATAAGCAGTTATGTCTGAATTCGCAAATACCTTTGCACGAAAGATTGCGTTCTAATTCTGACTCTTGCCCTGATAATATATGGGGTTGGCCAAGTTATGCTTTGCGAGAAGCTTGGCGCGATTTTGCTAAGGGTAGATTAAATGATTCGTTTAAGTATTTATGGAAAGTTTTTGCTGAACCCGATTATGCCCAAACTTATACTCCCCGTGCGGCGAATGTTTTTGATTCTATAGATAGGGAAGTAAAACGTATCGGTTGGGAGCAAATATATCGTTATGGAAGAATACGAGGGATTCGTAAAACCGATGACGGTAGATATTGTGTAGCTTACTCTCGCGGAAGAGGAGAGCATGCTTTTTATGTAGCTCGTTTTTTACATTTAGCTACGGGTTATCCCGCAATTCAGTTTCTTCCAGATTTACAGGCTTATCGGGAAAAATATCGGGATTTTAAGTCTGTAGTTAATGCTTATGAAGACCATAATCACGTTTACGAACAATTAGAACGTCAAGGTGGTAAAGTACTACTTCGGGGACGCGGTATTGTCGCTTCTCGCATCATTCAACGGATTTATGAAGCACGTAAGAAGAATCCCAATATTACAGTTTTGCACTTAATGCGATCGCCAAAACCAAAGGGTAATAAATTTGGCAAAACCCAGAGGATGGTAAAGCATCATTTTGAATTTCAGCCGTTTAATTGGCCTAAAGCCTGTTGGGGTGGTGATTTACGAGTAATGTTAGAAAAAGCCAGTCCCCAGGGGCGCAAGCAATTGTTAGCAGACTGGGGAGGTACTACCACTGCCCATCGTCAGGATTGGCAGCAGATTACCGAATCAGGTTTGCGAGATGGTTGGTATAAAATTGAATTCGGTGAAGTACAAAGTGTGGAACCCCATGCTCAACATGGAACTCTTACTCGCATCAAAGAAAAAAGTTCTAACGGGCAAATTATCATCAACGCAGACTTTATTGTTGATGCTACCGGATTGGACGCTAAAATCCAGACAAATCCATTATTAAAAGACTTAGTTGAATGCTATGGCTTGCCATTGAATCACTTGTCAAGATTAGTTGTAGCTAACGACTTTGAATTAGTAGAAATGCGTAATGGTAAAGGTAAAATGTATGCCGCCGGTGCAATTACCTTGGGTGGCCCCTATGCAGCAGTAGATAGCTTCCTCGGTTTGCAGTATTGTGCCTTACGTACCTTAGATGGATTGGCGATCGCCCGCGCTCCTGGGGTACGTCGATTAAATCCCTTTTCTTCTTTCACCCAATGGTTGAAATGGGTATCAAATCGATCGCCCTAATTTAACCTCTAAATATGGGTTGAATTCCCCGGCAACCTAGGTTGAAAGATACCTCCCACCCTCCGCGTTAATGAGTTGGGGTTAAAATCCCCATCCCAATTCCAGCCAACTTCCTTCTTCCAACTTCTATCTTCCAACTTCTATCGTTTTAATAGCATTGAAGCAAGTGGGAATTATTCGCTATTAACAGAATGTAGTTTGCTCTACTTGAACTTAATGTACTTTAAGGAAATAATAAGCAACGGAATCACTTGACATCCCACTTACGACGTTTCTGGAGGCTCGATTGACCCATTGAGCCTTTTTTCTTATATTAATTTAATATACTTGACAAAATACGTATTATCTCAATTGTTTGCCGCGAACTTCGTCTATTTTTTATAATTGAGATTAACTTTACATGTATTCTAGCTCAAACAAGATAAAAAATTACCGTTCTGGTGAATCAGCGTTGTTATTTATCCTAAGTAGTCAGAGAAAATATTGAGCAGATTATATACACAATCTTTAAACAAAAAAGTCGCTATTTTTACAATTATTCCTCAAATTTACGATTTATATTTGAATAAACAAGTAAAATATGCTGAAATAGTGTAGAAATGTATAGAATCTTTTCAAGATATAAAATATAGTCTTTTCAAATGCAAACATTTGTAGCTCCTTCAATGCAGCTATCTATAATACCTTCTAGCAATCAACCTTTAAAGATTGTCGCGTTAGGGGATAGTTTAGTTTACGGATTTGGAGATCCAGACGGAGGAGGCTGGGTTGAAAGATTGCGGCGAACTTGGATGTTACCCGAAAGCGCAGGACATGTTCTTTATAATTTAGGTGTACGTGGCGATCGCATTGGACAAGTAGAAAAAAGACTAGAAGCTGAATTTCGTCATCGGGGAGAGTTACGAAATCG
>JBHJJJ010000404.1:0-11549 GCA_050042755.1 Rivularia sp. (in: cyanobacteria) | reverse complement strand
CACTTGTTCATTCGTTCTCCCTATCTCCCCATCCCCCCATCCCCCCATCCCCCCTCCATCCCTCCTTCACTCCTTCGCTGCCAAAGCGATCGCATGGGGCAAAATCCGATGCTCTTGAACTTGAATCCTGGCATGGAGTGTATCGGGATTATCGCCAGGTAGTACTGGCACTGCGGCTTGCATCAGAATTTTACCGCTATCCATTTCCAAGGAAACCAGATGTACCGTACAGCCAGTTATTTTGACTTGAGCCTCTATTGCTTGCTCTATTGCATTTATTCCCTTGAAGCTGGGTAATAAGCTGGGATGAATATTAATCATTTTATTGGGAAATTCATCGATTAGTACCCTTGTTACCAATCGCATCCAGCCAGCCATAATTACCCATTCCACATCTCTGGAGCGCAAAGTTTGTACAATTTGTTTATCTAGCTCTTCTCGGTGCTTGTAGTCGCGATGATTGATGAGTACGCGGGGAATATTCCACTTATCTGCACGTACTGGGGCATAAGCATCCGGGTTATTGTAAATTAAAACTTGAATTTGAGCGTTTAATTGCCCGTTTTGAATCGCTTGAGCAACCGCTTCAAAATTACTACCATTACCAGAAGCCATAATTGCCAATTTTAAAGGCGAATTTGATGCCTGTAGTTGTGTCGGGACACTGGGAGATACCAAACTTGGGGAGACAGAATTCATAATTATAGAGCTTTGACCTAGATATTGTTTTTGTGGTCAAAAATAGACAGTTGTCAACGATTTCTGCTATATTCTATGCTTAATTTTTGGTAGAATAAAAAAAATTTTCATTTATATCTTGATAAATATGCGAAAACCAAGCATTTATCAAGAATAAAGGGAATAACCCAATATATTGAAGTGCGGACGGCTCAGCCGTGCAAGCCTGTGGAGGGATAACAGCTCCCATGGTCCCGTTGAAACAGGAAGTAAGAGTTGTAAGAGTCAATGGTCGGGTTGTCCGTACTTTACAGAGCAGTTTCCGATAACACAAGTTTACCGGAGAATATCAAAGTTGTTAAATTGGAAGAGACAGTAAAAAAACAAGCAAATAAAGCGCGGCAAAGTGAAGGTAAATTTAATATAGGTGCGATGAACCGCGCACATCAAGCTTACTTTTTAGAAAACAACAAATTCGGTACAAATATTAACGAGCTGCAACTGGGTATTAAATCAGAAACAGAAAATTACGTTTATAAAGTTGTACCGCAATCGAATCAAACTCTTTCAAGCTGTATATCGTAAGCAACACTTTCACTAGACTTAGGTACAGGTGGTATAAGATATGCTTTACCTTTAGTCGTTAAGATAATCTTGATACTTTGACCTGAACCCGCAGGATCTTTTAATTGCCATTCTCCCGGCCATTAATCGGACTCTGACGATTGAGCATTACTTGAGGAGTTACACCCAGAAATTCCTAATACCACTAGCCATAAAGCGATACTTGTTAATTTATAAGCTGATTGCAAATTTTGCTTCAGAATTTTACGCAGCCAAACACCGCCACTACGAATATTTTGACAACTTTGAGATGGTTTCCAATTTTTTCTCATGAATCAGTATTTTAAGTTTTAATTTATACATTTTAATGTTTGTTTCATCGTAACTTAGGGGTAATTTATTGTCACTATTAATACAACGTTGAGAATAAAACCGTCTACACTTAACGATCGCCTTGTACAAGTATTCCTATGTTGGAAAGCCCAAGGGGGATTTAGTCCACCAACATTGCCGGGTTAAGACAGACGTAGGTTGGGTTTCACTCCCTTCAACCCAACCTACAATTTTGAGGGTTACTTAGAGCGGAATGGCAGTAGGATAAGAAGCTCTACAAATTTACCCGTTTTTTATACTTGCCAAGAAGCTTTCGTTTATGGAGCAGCGCTTCGCTATGGCAACGGTGTTGGTTTATTATAAATTGCGGATCTGGGGTCAGAAAAGTTAATTTGGAGGGCTAAAAAATATTTCTTCTGATAAGTTATTTATAATACTCAGGTTAATAAAATATTAAGTTTGAATTAGGATTTTAATAAATTGAGAACGGAGTATCTATATACTTTTTATATTTAGTTTCCACGTTCAATTAACTGCATAGTTAGCAATTAAAGAAGTTAAAATTTAGATCTCAAAAAGTCAAATTATGATGACTTATTATATTTATATGTCTTTTTTCATCGGAGTTTGATGATTTTATCAGGATGCTTTGACAATTGAGATTACCGTAAAGTCTTGACTTTAAAGTGTTTATGGATTGTTTAACCAAATTTTAGCCAAAATTTTAAACTTGATTATTTAAATCATTTACTTTTAGGGTGTAACCTCGAAATACAGTAATTTTCAGGATGGCGATTAAAAAAATTTTACATTCAGAGGAAAATGATATGAACGATCGTGCTGACAAGCAAGAATTTGTGTTGAGTCAAATTACGGATAGTTTGGGACAAAGAGACTTTAGTGGATACAATTTAAGTGGTATTAGTTTCGTAGAAGTTGATTTGAGTGGAGTCAATTTTACAGGAGCAGATTTACGTAATGCCAACTTAAGTGGAGCAATTCTTACCAGTGCAAAATTAGATCGAGCAAATTTAATTCAAGCTAATTTACGGAAAGCTCATATGCACGAAGCTTCTTTTCGTGAAGCTAATTTAACTGATGTCGATTTAAGACAAGCTTCTTTATGTGGTGCAATATTTTTCGATGCAAATCTGACTGATAGCAATTTACAAGAAGCCTCATTGTGCGATACAGATTTGCAAAAAGCAAATTTATTTCAAGCTAATCTGACTGAAACATCGTTAATAGAAGCAAATTTATTTCAAGCTAATCTGACTGAAGCAGTATTATGTGGTGCTAATTTACTAGAAGCGAACTTGAATCAAGCAAACCTGACTAATGCCGATTTAGCTTGGGCTAATTTAACCCAAGCTAACTTGAAGGAAGCAAACTTACAAGAAACAAATCTAAGAAACGCTAATTTAGACAGAGCAATTATGCCTGATGGTAAAATTAAACAAGTTCAAATTTTCTGTTTTAGTTGATATTAAATAATTAAGAGTAGTACGGTAATCCTAATTTCTAATATGTGTGTATATAGGCTGTGCTAACATCAACCTAAAATCCGCTTTTTTTTAACCAGGTTGTTCAATACCTCAAATTATGACAATTAATTCCCTTTGTAGAATTGCAAAATTTGTTAGGTCCAATTTTTTACTCTTAATTATTGAAGGCAACTAAAATTCCCTTAAGGAAAAAATTAAGGTAGCTACAGATAAAAGCATTACACTATAAATTAAACTATAACCAGCATCTATAAATAGTGTTGATGAATTGGGTAATGCTGACAAACCGTAAACAACTTCATTTTTTAAATTTAAACGTGATAAATTAGGTAAAAGTAAATATAAAGCTTGACTAATCCTTTCGATACCGGGATTTTCACTAATGCGAGCAAGTTGAAGTAAATCTTGGGTTATATTTCCCATTAAATACATAGCAAACGTTAATGCTGTTGCCAATATAGAACCTGTAAATACACCAAAAGTAATAGCTATCGCACCGATCAAAGATAACTGTAAGATGAGAAAAATAGCATTAATAATAATACTTGCTGGTGAATAACTGATGTTATTGAATTGCAAAAATGTCAGATAAATAGCACTCATTGCAACGACAAGTAATGTCAAAATAGCTGATAAGCCTAAATATTTACCGATGATAAATTCATTTCGACTTACAGGTTTAGCAATTAACATTAAAATCGTTTTTTTCTCTACTTCCTTGTTAATTAGTCCTGTACCTAGGAATACTGCAACAATTAGACTCAGAAGACTCATCACAGCCAAACCCAAGTCTAAAAACATTTTATCCTCCGTAGCTGCGGCTAATTGCGGTAGTAAATTAATTGCAATTACTAATACTACTGCGTAAAAACCGATAAGATACAAAATGCGATCGCGCACTACTTCCCGAAAAGTATTGTTGGCGATCGCCAATATTCTACTCACATTCATGGTTATTTAGGCAATGGTCATTTTTACATATCAGTTATTATTTATCAATTGTTAATTGTCAAGGGTTCCCATGATAATTTTTGTCTCCTAAAAAAGTTGTCATGGGTTCCCGTCAATTTTACTTTTTTGGAGGTTTTCCGGCGATGTAGGAAATTTTGGGTAAACAATCTATTTCAGCAACAGCCATTTTTTCAGATCTACCGCTGATGATGTCGATTGACTCTGCAATAGGTGCAATTTGACAAGATTTTTTCAGATAATATCCATCTTTTGCCGCACTGGGGCCTTGCCAAATACTAAATAGATTTAGTTTGTAAGAATTAATATCTTTTGGATCGATGTTCTCTACACCCGCTTCAACTTTCCAAAAATCTTTTTCTTCAAACTCTGCCAAATTAATATCTATAACTTTTCTACCAATTTGACTAGCATTATTATCTGCACTTTTTAACCATAATTCAACATCTGACCAGGATTTTCCATCTAATTTTGTTTCTACTGCCGACTGAAGTTTTTCAAGAATTAAAACCCCATTTTTAGGAGTTTTATTCTGAGGTTCTAAAACTGTCAGTAAATCATTGCGTTGAACTATCGAATCTTTATAAATTGGATATTTTGCACTGGGATATTCGTTTAACCATTTATCTGTAACTCCGTAAAGATTAAGCCAGCAACTTAATAACATACAACAGCCGATTAAAACTATGACACTTTCGCGATCTTCTAATTTCGGCAACTGAGCTTTTACATCAGTACCACTTCCTTCAAAAAATTCTGGAACCGCAGTAATCATTGCGGATATTGTAGGCCAGAAAATAATTGTTCTAGCTACAATTGCTTCGTCTCGCCCAAAAGCAAAAAGACTGACTATACCTCCTGTGATTACAGCTCCGATAGGCATGATTGTACCGGGTATATATAAAGGCTTATCTGTGGTATACCAAGAAGTCCCACCAACTAAAAACATCCAACCAAAAAATGCAATAATATCTTGGATGGGACTACCGGGATTCGCTAAGGATGACATCAACCACGAAAATATACTTAAGTAAATTAATGTCTGCCAAGAAAAAGCTCTAGGAGGAATAAAAATATACTTAACTCGTTCAATAATGTCTCGGATAAAGTCAAAAAGAACATTTAACCCAAGCAAGTTCAGAGTTTCTCTGATTACGCCCATACTTTTCTCCTATTAATTACTGTTATTGGGAAACTAAATATTTGAGCAAGTAAGTAGGTTGGTGTTGAAAATAGTAACGCCGGACTAGTGAATAGCTAAAGGTGCTGTCTTGGGGGTTTTCACGCCACTTGCTACCCTACTCTACCCTCCAAGAACACCTTCGCGGAACGGAAATACATAAAGGTGAACAAGTCGAGGAACCCACGCAACTTTTCACTCTTAGTGAGTAGTAACAAGGCTTTAGAGCCAGTTAATATTTTGTAATATAGCTCACCATTGGTGCCGACTTACTTAGATCGGCAATTACAAAACATTTGTTCGAGCAAATAAGCGGAAAAATACTACTAAAGTAATTGCGCTATAGCTAAGGGAATTAGCTATTAATGTAGTAGTAAACAAACTTGTACTTTGCCATCCTTTTCTACTACCTCGACGAGATCTACGGCTTATAGCACCTGATTTATCAGATTCTTGTTCTGGTTTTTTCTGCCCGGGTTCGCTTAACGCTACCAGAAGTATTTTTAACAATGCAAACTTGACCATCAAAGTCCCAAAGAAAGTTATAAAAGCTGCTAGAACAATGCCACTATAAACTCCATCATCCAAACGGTTGTACAGTAAAAAATTAATCAGCTCTGCTTGATAGTTGTCAAAAAAAGGACTTGGCTCTATGGAGAAGAAAATTATCCAACCAATTACATTAGAAAATATATTGATTGAGATTGCATAAAAAGTACTTGTTCTTTTATCGAACTTCAATCTCCTATGAATTATATATGTCTCTATGGGAATAGCAACTAATAACAGTAGAAAGTCAAATAAGATTACGCCAAACGGAAAAGCTCGAAAATATTGGGAAAAGTCAAACTCTAACATATGCTTGTTACCAAACTCGGTGTAATTGTAGGTACTACGGTTGTAATGTAAAGCTTGTAGCAGAAAATAATATTAAACTTCTTTTACGTCTTTTACCATTTTTTTACACATTCGTGTTCAGTTTTGATACTTCAGAAATGGTCTTTCTGTTAAGAATTATTTAATGCAAGGCAAATTGTCAGTATTACGGCGGCAATAGACTGGCTTAAAAAAGACAGTCTCGATAATTTTCACGGATCCATATGGTGAAAAAGACAATTCTAACTTAGAAGAGACATTGTAGCTTTTGATCTCCGGAGCCTAACATCAAATAGGCTCTGCCATGTTTGGGATGAGTCTTACATCGCCGTCCTTATGCAATAATGTCCCATGAGCGCATAAAGTCAACGGCGAAGCATTTTGCTGACCATAAAATCGGGTAAATTTACTATAAGGTTTCTTTGTAATATCTATAACTTTTTTAAATTTATGTTTTTAGATTAGAAAAAGTAGGAATAAATAGCTGTTTTTCGGTACATATATACTGGTTTAACATGGATAGGATGGGAAATATATGGAAAAATGATAGGCTCGATCGCGATTATTCTGTTGTTGTAGATAAAAAAAATAATATCTCTTTCTGATATTACATGACCTTGGGTAAGATAAAAGATTGCCACATTACAGCTAGTAGAATGACAAGGAACGGGATTGGTATTCGCACGGCTCAAGTAGGCCCTACAAGGCTTACAGGTCAAATTCACGTTTATGATGGCGCGGGGAAAGGAAAGTCTCAAGCTGCTTTAGGAGTAGTTTTACGTTCAATTGGTTTGGGTATCAATACGTCAAACAACTATAATCGGGTATTACTACTTCGGTTTCTTAAAGGACCAGAAAGAGATTACGATGAAGACGGCGCTATTACAGCTTTACAGGGGGGTTTTCCCCATTTAATTGACCAAGTACGCACTGGTAGAGCAGAATTTTTTAACAAGGATGAAATTATCTCCTTCGATAAACTCGAAGCAACCAGAGGTTGGGATGTTGCCAAGGGCGCTATTGCTTCGGGGCTATATTCAGTAGTTGTACTGGATGAAATAAACCCTGTATTAGACTTGGGCTTACTAGAAGTATCGGAAGTCGTAAAAACTTTAAAGTCAAAACCTCAAGACTTAGAAGTGATTGCCACTGGAAGAGGAGCGCCACAAGAGTTATTGAATATTGCCGATTTACATTCGGAAATGAAACCCCAATACCATTCCACAGGAAAACTTCAAGGTTTAGAAGGTATTGAGATGTATACTGGTTCGGGCAAAGGAAAATCAACTAGTGCTTTGGGTAAAGCTTTAAAAGCTATTGGTAGGGGAATTAATCATCCCGGCTCCACTCGGGTATTAATTATGCAGTGGCTCAAAGGTGGTAGTGGATACACTGAAGATGAAGCAATCGCAGCATTGCAGCAATCTTATCCCGAAGTTGTAGACCATCAACGCTGCGGTAGGGATGCTATAGTGTGGCGTAAATGTCGGCAAGAATTGGATTATTTAGAAGCCGAAAGAGGTTGGGAAATAGCTAAAACAGCCATAGCTTCGGGATTATATAAAACAATTATCCTCGACGAATTAAATCCCACCGTAGATTTAGAATTACTCCCAGTCGAGCCAATACTAGAAACATTGCTTCGCAAACCTCGCCATACAGAAGTAATTATCACCGGGCGTTGCCAAAATCAGCCAGCATACTTTGAACTAGCCAGCATTCATTCGGAAGTCTACTGTCATAAGCATTATGCAAATCATGGAGTAGAGCTTAAGCGTGGGGTTGATTTTTGAATTACTCCCTTCTCGGCTTTATGATTACCGGCGTTGAGGGAGGGAGTGGAGGAGCCACTGCGTTGCGGAGTTTCCCTCCGTTGTAGCAAGTGGCGCGGGGTAGCGGGGGAGAAATTTTATAGGTAATCGATAAGTGGTTGGGGGAGTAGTTGTTAGTGGTTAGTCATAAATTATTATTGACTGACCAACAAAATTTGATTAATCGGAGATATAGGTTTAGATAAACTATTTTTTCAAATAGCGCTTTTTAGTTATTCTGAGTAAAAAACTAATCATGGAAAATACCAACACACTCGACTTAGTTACAGGAATACTTGGGTTATTAATTCTCATCGGTGGTTTATTAATGATGTTTACGACAATTTTCACCACCAAAGGAAAATAGGCGTTGCTGAATCGAAATATGAAAACGTGGTTTCACATTGAAAAAGACGTAGCATTGCTACGTCTCTACATAAGTTTCATGTTTGGGACGTTGATATAATTCATAAACTGATACCAAATATTTATAAAGATGCGCCGAATTTAGCCACCTAACGGTTGGTTTTGTACGTGTAGCTCCAGCCTTCCAGGCACAGAGCGATTTAGCGCAGCCTCATACAGAATTGGTATGAGTAGGCAACACCGAAAAATAACTCCTAACTCAGGTGGTACTAAATTTTTCTCCCCCTTTCCTTCATCTCTTTTGCTAGTTAAGTGTTCTGCAAAGTTTTATAATGTCGCTTGTTTAACCGCAATTATGCCACTGGGGAGTAGATGAACGATCTAAAAAAAGATGGCTTTAGAACAGTATTCAGAAATATTGGGGTTTTAATTCTGATATTAGTTCTAACTTTAGTGGGATTGACTGCTTACACGGTGAGAAAATCTTTTCCCCAAGAAAATGGAACAATTGCAATTTCGGGACTCGAAAATGAAGTTAAAGTCCAGCGAGATGAATGGGGAATTCCACAAATTTACGCTGCTTCTTCCCATGACTTATTTTTAGCACAAGGTTATGTCCAAGCTCAAGACCGTTTCTGGCAAATGGATTTCTGGCGACATATAGGTTCTGGACGATTATCGGAGATGTTTGGAGAGTCGCAGTTAGATAAAGATAAGTTTCTACGCACGATGGGATTGAAGAAGTTAGCTCTTCAAGAATTTGAAACTTTAGATGCTCCTACAAAAGCGAATTTACAAGCTTATGCAGAAGGTGTAAATGCTTACTTGATAAATCATCAAGGTAGCGCTTTAAGTTTGGAATATGCCGTACTGAAACTCCTCAATGGCCAATATAGCCCGGAACGGTGGAATTCAATAGACTCTATCCTCTGGGGTAAAGTCATGGCTTACGATCTCAGCACAAATTTAGGTGATGAAATTGAGCGAACCATTCTCTCTAATAATCTTCCCCAAGCACGAGTGGAAGAACTTTTTCCACCTTATCCTCAAGATTTCCCTGTAATTGTACCTAATTATCAAGTAGGAATTAATCGAGCAGAAGAATCAGATACAGATGGAATCCCTCTCAAAGAAATTAGTCCTCATTTAAAATCTATTGCCAGTAACGTTACTGCTATGGAAGAAATTCTCGGTGCAACGGGAATGGGTGTGGGTTCTAACAGTTGGACTATTTCCGGTAAACGCACGGCGACGGGTAAGCCGATTTTAGCTGACGATCCACATTTAGCGGTACAAATGCCTTCAATTTGGTACGAATTAGGTTTGCATTGTGTTTCAACAACAGAAAATTGTCCTTATAACGTCACAGGTTTTTCCTTTGCGGGAGTACCGGGAGTAATTGTCGGTCACAATAATCGTATTGCTTGGGGTGTAACTAATGTCATGTCCGACACTATGGACTTGTATATTGAAAAAATCAACCCCGAAAATCCCAATCAATATGAGGTAAATGGTAAATGGGTGGATATGCAACTTGTCAAAGAAGAAATTAAAGTTGCTTCCGCTGAATCGGTAAATCAAATTGTTCGCTACACTAAACATGGTCCAATTCTTTCTGATGTTTTTCCTAAGTTACAAAAATTTGGTGAAAATTCATCAGCGCAAGTTCCTAAAAATTATGCTGTTTCCTTGCGTTGGACTGTTTTAGAACCTTCCACTTTAATTACCGCTACACAAGAAATAAACCGCGCTCAAAATTGGCAACAATTCCGCGCTGCTGCTAGTAAATTTGATATTGCTGCCCAGAATTTGGTATATGCCGATATTGATGGGAATATCGGCTACCAAATGCCTGGGAAAACTCCTATACGTAAACAAGGGGATGGGCGTTATCCTGTACCTGGTTGGAACGATCGATATGAATGGCTGGGATATATTGATTTTGAAGAATTACCTCATAGTTTTAATCCACCGCGAGGATATATTATTACTGCAAATAATGCCGTAGTTGATCAGAATTATCCTTACGTAATTACGAAAGATTGGGTTCACGGTTATCGTGCAAAACGTATTGAAGAAATGATAAACAATACAAAGGCACCGTTAACTTTAGCTGATATGGAGTTGATACAAGGTGATAAACTCAATTTAAATGCCCGGGATTTGATGCCAATATTACAGTCAATTTCTTTTGATGACTCTTCTGTGGAAAATGTTCGTCAATTGTTATTGCATTGGGATTTTCAACTAGAAATAGAATCACCCGCATCTGCTATTTTCGAGACATTCTGGAAAAAGTTACTGGCGGTGACATTCCATGACGAATTACCCCAAGATTACCATCCCGATGGTAGCGATCGCTGGTATGCTGTTGTTAAAAATTTAGTCGAACAACCAAATAATTTGTGGTGGGATAATCGCAATACAGCAGAAGTTGAAAACCGGGATGATATTTTTAAGCAAGCATTAGTTGAAACTGTAGATGAATTAGAAAAAACTTTGGGTAACAACCCCCAAAAATGGACTTGGGGAAAACTGCATAAAATTAACTTTCGTAACGTTACTTTAGGTCAATCTGGAGTAGCTTTGATTGAAAAACTGTTTAATCGGGGAACATACGCAGCACCTGGCGATGGAGAAACCGTAAATGCCAACCGTTGGAAAAGCAATAAATCTTCTTTTGAAGTAACCCATATTCCTTCATTACGAATGATTGTGGATTTAGGGAAATTCGATCATTCTCAAGCAATTCATAGCACCGGGCAATCTGGACACGCCTTTAATCGTCATTACACCGACATGATTGAACCCTGGCGTAATATTCAATATCATTCCATGCTTTGGGAAGATGACAAAATTGATAAAACGAATCAATCAATGCTTTTATTAATTCCTGGATAATTGGGAATTGGGAAGAATGGATAGCTCATGGATTTAGAAATTTAAATATCTCTTCTTCTGGAAGCACCTATACAGCCATACTTTTCTACTAAACTACGCAAGGCTTCATAAGCCCAATTTTGAGGACTAACATCTTGTAATTGATTTACGTCAGTCACTCGATCAAAATAAATCTGCCCTTGGTTATATTTTTGAGTAAAAATATCTCTATGTTTAGTGAGAGTATCTGCAGATAAATCTAAAAATATTTGAGAATCTATTGATTTAAAAATAGAATTTTTGCCAGCTAAAGCTGGAGAAAAGTTTAATAAATTACACCATAGAAGAACTGAAGTAAATGGCAAGACAAAGTTGATTTTTATCATT
>JBHJJJ010000403.1:0-12974 GCA_050042755.1 Rivularia sp. (in: cyanobacteria) | reverse complement strand
TCCCCCTCTCGTAATTGCTAACTATCGTATAAATAGGTATTGTTAATTATCTACTTGTAGCTAAGATGGCAGCGGAATCGGAAAATTTGACAAACAATTACGCAGATACACGACTAAATAACTCATAATTAAGAAGATTTGCCATTCCTAAAACGCCTTATGAGAGAACTGGAGCGGTACTATAGAGTGTTGGAATTGGAGCCTGGAGCGTCGCTAGAAGAGATAAACCAGGCTTATAGGGATTTGGCTTTTATTTGGCACCCAGATAGAATTCCTCAAGAAAAAGAACGTTTACAGCAAAAGGCACGTAAGAAACTACAGGAAATTAATGAAGCTCGCGAAAAGTTACGCTCCATTAAGACGAAATATAAGTCTAAGCCTGTTACCAACGCGCCTTATCAACCAAAAAAGACTGCTGCATCTGCTAGTAAATCTAATTCCTATGCCCCTTACCAACAAAAATGGACTCCTAAATCTACAGCCAAAGAAACTTATCAACCTCCTTCACAAAAACATGATTTGAGCGGACGAGATTTTAGTCGCGCTAACCTCAAGGGAAGGGATTTATCTGGTAGAAATCTCAGTTACGCTAAATTAAACGGCGCTAACCTCAGCGATGCTTTTATGCATAAAGTCGTTCTACGAGGTGCTGATTTGTCCGATGCTAATTTATTTAGAGCTAATTTACTTTTAGCCGATTTGAAAGAAGCTAATCTCCAAGGTGCTGACTTAATTGGTGCTGACTTAAGCGGTGCCGATCTCAGAGGTGCCGATCTCAGAGGTGCTAGAATTCGTTCTGGCGATCGCCTACTTGTTAAACTCATTGGAGCTAATCTATCTGGAGCAATTATGCCCGATGGCTCGATTCATAAATAAATTATTAAGAAATATTTGTGTCTAATATCTTACCTATAATCCAGAACAGGCTCCCTACCTAAACTAACTCCAGAACTTATTCGTTGATTCTACACTCAACTAAGTTTATTTTGTAAGTCTAAATACTTGAAAATAGGTTTTGAAATGGTACATAAATAAACATTGTAGCTACGGTGTTTGATGATTTATCGTTAATGGTAAATATTTGTTATATTTAACTCCAATTAAAAATGATAAATATACAATTTTTCTTGATTTTGTATCTACGATATTCAAAAAAATCCTTCTATTACTATGGATTTAAAGGGAATTTTTGTAAATTATGTGGTCGAATACTACAGATATTTTAATTACAAGCGTATTAAGATAAATACGGAAGCAACAGGGTGCCAAGACTTGTAAATAAAATCACTCATTTTCTAATTTTGTTGTGAAGTGCCTGCAATGTGAGAAACTTGGCAATAGTCCTTATCAAACAACAAGAAAAATGGGTAGCACAATATCTGACGTTGTAGTCAAAACTATGGATGGGAAAGATAAGAGATTAAGCGAGTATATTGGTAAAGTACTCTTAATTGTCAACGTGGCTTCACAGTGCGGTTATACTCCCCAATACGCAGGACTAGAAAAGTTAAATCAAAATTACAAAGAACTAGGTTTAAAGATTTTAGCTTTTCCATGTAACGACTTCGGAGAACAAGAACCCGGAAGCAATCAGGAAATTATCGATTTCTGTACCATAAATTACGGTACAACTTTTGAGTTGTTTGATAAACTCCATGCTAAAGGAGAACAACAGCATCCACTTTATGCTAAGCTTACGAGTTTAGTGGAACCAATAGGACCTGTAGCTTGGAATTTTGAAAAGTTTTTAGTTAATAAGCTTGGGGTTGTAGTAGCCCGGTTTAAAAGTAGCGTAAAGCCAAATTCTCCCGAATTGATTGCGGCTATTGAAAGAGAACTAGCGCAATAGTTATTAGCTGCTATCATTATTTTCAGATACCGGGATTCCGGTATTTTATGAAAGCTCATATATCGAATTTGAAGGTGTAAGGAGACAATTCATAATTCATTGCGATGCCCTACTGTATGCTTGAACCTTTATCCCTCAACCCACTCTATGCTCGGAGATAGACTCTTTGCGGGCAGACGGAAGGCTTTAAGGCAAGTTAACTCATGTTATGTCGGGCATTTCCGTTGGGAGTAAGCCGCTTAGACGACACAATGCCTAAATTGTAAACCCCTTGGAGCCATACTTCGTAAATGAAAATGCGCTCAAAACACATCTCAAGCACTCGCCGCAACTCCAAAACGCAAGTATAATTCATAATTAATCGCAGCGAGGGGTGAAATGCTAAGCGCGTCTGGGATGGAGGGAGATACAATTGTTAAGCATTTATGGTTGGTATAAGCCTGGGGCATCTAGGGGCGAGTAAAAATTGATCGTTGATAATCAAAGGTGCTTTGGTTTTATGAACATTGCAATTATTGGTTGCGGATATGTAGGTTATGCAGTAGCTAAATACTGGAAAGAAAATAGTGACTTTGCAATAACTGCAACTACAACAACTCCGACTCGAGTAGCAACATTACAGGAAGTAGCCCAAAAGGTAGAAATTGTCAAAGGTTCCGATACACAAGCTTTAAAATCTGTATTGCAAAATCAAGATGTTGTGCTATTAAGTGTTGGTGCAAAAGGTAGTGATACCTATGAAGATACTTATGTCACAACTGCTGAAACTATAGTTCCAATTTTACAGCAGACGACCACAGTAAAGCAGTTGATATATACAGCTAGCTATTCTGTTAATGGAGATAGAAATGGTGATTGTGTTGTTGAAGAAACACCAACCGTACCAAGTAATAATAGCGGCGAAATTTTGAATAAAACCGAGCAAATTTTACTTTCAGCTTCGAGCGCGAGCCTGGGTGTTTGTATCCTACGATTGGGAGGAATTTACGGTGAAGGTAGAGAATTGGTAAAAATATTTAATAGAACTTTTGGTAAAACTCGTCCCGGAAATGGAGAGGATACCACAAATTGGGTTCACCTAGATGATATTGTCAGTGCAATTGAATTTGCACGTCAACAGCAGTTGCAAGGCATTTATAATTTAGTTGATGATGCCCATCTTACGGTTCGAGAATTAATCGATAACCTGTCTAAAAATTATAATAAACCGGACGTAATATGGGATCCTTCTCAAACAAAAAGCCGTCCTTATAATGCTAAGGTATCCAACGAAAAGATAAAGCAAGCTGGATATCAATTTATTCATCCACAAATTATTTTTTGATTGGCAGCAATGATTGATCGAGAGAAAACAATATCTTCCAATAAATTTTATACTTGGAAAAACTTCCGCTGTGTCTACGATGTTTGTACTCCGATAAATTCAACACCCGAAGGAATTCCTTTGTTATTAATTCATCCCATTGGTGTTGGTTTATCGGGAAAATTTTGGCACAGGTTTTGCGATGAATGGTACAAAAAAGGTAATCGCAATTTGATTTACAATCCCGATCTTTTGGGATGTGGTGAAAGCGATATGCCTCGTATAGCTTATACTCCCAAAGATTGGGCAGAACAATTACAATACTTTATTAAAACTGTAGTGCAAAAACCTGTCGCTTTAGTAGTACAGGGTGCCTTATTTCCCGTTGCTATAGAATTAGTCAAAAAGGAACCAGATTTAATTACTGCACTTATATTATCTGGACCTCCTGCTTGGAGTATAATGACTAAGCCAACTCCTTTATGGCAGCAGAAAGTATTGTGGAATCTGCTATTTGATTCACCTTCAGGGAATCTTTTTTATCGTTACGCCAGACGCAAGAAGTTTTTAGAAGATTTTTCCGTCAAACAATTATTTGCGTCAGTTGAAGATGTTGATGATGAATGGTTGGATACTTTGTGTGAAGGTGCAAAAAATCCAGCTAGTCGTTATGCAGTTTTTTCGTTTTTAGCTGGATTTTGGCGACAAGATTATCAAAAAGCAATAAAATCAATTATGCAGCCAACATTAGCTGTTTTCGGCGATACTGCATCGAGTATCGGCAAAACAGGTGCAAAAGATAATACCGATAAAAGAATAGCCGATTACAGCTTACATCTACCTCAAGGAAGCGCAATCAAAATTCCCGGAAGAAACGTTTTACCCTATGAATCAACAGTTAAATTCGTCGAAGCCATTACACCATTTTTAAATAAGTTATCAGTTGTAGAGAGGTAGCACTGCTACGTCTGTTATTCAACGTCGGAATTAGGATAGCATCTGCCGTTAGGTGTAGGTGTAACTATATCTGTTATTGAGTTAGGAATTATTTATTTTTATCTTTTACTTTTACCTAAATTATTTTGTGGTTAATTAAATTCTGGACAAAAATTTTAGCAGGATTGGCGGTAGTTGCCACAATATTAAGTCTTGCTGGAGATAAATGGTGGATTTTTGCGATGATGGAACATGCAAGAGTTCAGTATTGGCTGATTTTATTAATTGCGCTGTTTGTGAATTTTTTGACTTCAAAAAAGCGTATTCATATCTGGAATATTTTATGTATTATTACGTTTATCATAAATTTTGTATTCATTTTACCTTTATTTATTCCTCCTCATCAAAATTCTACTCAAGATTTAAGCACTCCCCCAGAAACAATCCGTTTAATTCATGCAACTCTTGATAGTAAAAAAACAGATGTCTCCAAAGCAATTGAATACTTAAATAAGCAGAAAACAGATATTTTATTTTTATTAGAAGTGACTCCCCAGTCAATCAGGAAACTTAGAAGAGGATTGACAAATTACCGTTTAATTGCTGCACAACCAAAATATACCAGTCACGGAATCGCTTGGTTTGTACCTCGAGAGAATACAAAACCGATCGAACTAAAAAGAGTAGGATTTATTAGTCTACCAAATGATAATAATCGTCCCCTATTGAAAGCTACAATCTCTTATAGTGGCAAGGAAATAATCTTACTTTGTTTCCATGTAATTAGTCCCCGCAATGCTGAAACAGTAGCATATCTAAAGATTGAATTTGATGCCCTTGCTAACTGGAGTCAAAGGATTTTACAAAGTAATAAACAAGATTTAATCGTAATTGGAGACTTTAATAGTACTCCCTGGTATGGACAATTTCGCCAACTACTAAGTAAAAGTGGTTTGGTAAACTCTCAGCGTGGATTTGGGATACAAACTACTTGGCATTCTATTCTACCTCCAATATTCAGAATTCCCATAGATACCTGTTTGCACAGCAAATCATTTATCACAATTCGCCGTTTTGTTGGTGACGATATTAATTCAGATCATTTACCTTTATTTGTAGAATTTAAATTGAGTTAAAGATTAAAGAGAATGAAGAATGAAGAATGAAGAATGAAGAATACTGGAATTGCAATGGAGATTTAAACCCCAACGCATTCACGCAGAGCGTGGGGCGTATCTTACACCATGCTAGGTGGGGAATTCAACCCGAATTTCGATATCATTCTTCATGTCTTATTCGGGCATTCGGGCATTCGTTAAATTAGATAATATCAAATTTGATTAATTACTTACTATAGAAACCCTGTGTTCAAGATTTAGTTATTATCTATTACCAATTACTCCTAATATCAAATTTGATTAATTACTTATAAATCCTATTTTTCCTCACCCCAACCCTCTCCTTACTAAGGAGAGGGAGTAATACTGGAATTAATATAACTCTTAACTCCTAACTCCTAACTCCTAACTCCTAAATCTTATCTTCCTAATCTACTAATTCAAAAAACTCCTGATGAAGCCTTTTTGGAACCAAAAATATCATCTTTGGACGGAAATCTTGAGGTTGTTCTGTTATTTGGATAAACTTTGGTTTTAAATGGAATTTTGATTTATCTTTCGGTTTAATAAACGCAAAAATTAGATAATCTAGCTGTTTTACAAATTTAAATACGCGACTATCTGGGAAAGCTTCGGATAAAATTAAAGGTTGTTCTTTTTCAATTAAATTGGTTCCACCTAATAATACTTCAAGATCGGCACCTTCTACATCGGTTTTGATTGCGGTAACTCTTAAATCAGGATATTTGCTAGCAAAATTATCTAAAGTATCAACCTTAACATTTATACAGTTAGTGGCGGTTGCTGTTGATTTACTATTCAATTTACTTAATTCAGGTAGCCCGGTTATATCAAACTGCATTTCACCAGCTTTTGAATAAACAGCTTCTTGAATAATCGTGATATTATCAACTTTTTCAGCATTTGCTTTTAACGCTGCGATACTTCTCAAGTCTGGTTCAAAAGCATAAATACTACGACAATAAGGAGAAACTAGTAATGAGTAATAACCAATATTCGCGCCGATATCTAAAAAACTTTTTTGTTTATCCAGGTACTTAATTAAATATTCTTCGCTTCCCCAATCAACAGAGCCGTTTTTTAGAAATAATTCTGTTCCAAATCTACTATTACGAGGAAGATTCATTGATATTCCCTCGTTCAATTTAATCATGTTATCTCTTTGGAGAATACGTTTATTAAATTGTCTAATAAAATATCTGTAAAAAAACTTAGAATAGCCAACTTCAGAAGCAAGTTTCCAATTTAGCATATATTGATAATTCCGTGATTTTACTGATCATTTTCAACTATCTTTTTCCTTTAATATATACAAGCTAAAACACTTGATAATTAAAGGATTTTCATGCTAACCGATTTGTTTTTATTTGTCCATAATCAGATACCCAAGGATCGAGTTTAAACTCTTGGGCTAAAAAATCTATAAAACAGCGAACCTTTGCAGGTAAAAATCTACCCCTTCTATAAACAACATTAATTGGTAAAGGTGTAGGTTGATATTCTTTTAAAATAACCTTGACTTTTCCATTATTAATACAGTCGCCAAATAACCAAATCGGCGATACAGCAATACCAATACCCGATAAAATAGCTTCGCGAATGGCAACGGAATTATTCGTTTGAAAATTTCCTGTAACTTTTACTTTGATGATTTTTTCATTACTCTGAAAATGCCATTCATTCCCTGTTGAAAGTCGAGTATAAACGATACAGTTGCGATCGACTAATTCTTCTGGCTTTTTTGGCTCTCCTATTTTTTCCAAATATTCAACAGAAGCGACAGTAACGCGACGAGTAGTACCAATACACTGAGAAATTAAAGATGTATCTTGATGGTTGCCGATTCTAATTGCTAAATCTACCCCTTCTGAAACTAAATCAACAAAACCATCATTCATCATCAAATCCAGTTTAATATCAGGGTAGCGTTGTAAAAAAGCTTTAATACGCGGCACAATTTGCAACTGTCCAAAAGATACCGGACAATTTACCCTAAGTACACCGGAAGGGTTGTGTCTTTTTCTGACACTAGCTTCTGCTTCTGCTAATGTTTCCCCGATGCATCCTTAAGTACCACAGAAAAAAACGATCTTGAATTTGATGTATTGAGCGATGTTGCACTTAATATCGCCAAAGCTTACGGGATTGTATTTGAGTTAAGTGAAGAGTTGAAAGCACTTTACCAAAAATGGGATCTTAACTTACCACAAGCAAATGGTACTGATGATTGGATTTTACCCATTCCTGCAACATTTGTCATCGACCAAAATGGACGCATAGCTCTAGCTTATATTAATGTAGATTACACCAAAAGATTAGAACCCGAAACGGCGATCGCTTGCTTAGAATAATTGACTACCCCAGTTGCTGCTTAATTTTTGGTGTTGCCTACTCAGTTTATGAATTTAGATTTTGAGATTGACACTGTAACGTCTCTACACAGGTTTCGATGAATTGAATGAAGTAGATTTAGCAGATAGATAAGCAACCGCAAACACTAGTGCAGACATCACCAATCCTCACTAAATTACTCATCAGATATGACCTGTATTTATTTAAATCAGAGTCATATTTTATTTATTTGTAATCCTAAATCTAGCGATGGCAATGTAATTGTTTGACGCAATTGATAAAGAAGTTATAAGCTATAACGGCATCTAACACTCACCGATAATTGTTAAAGATAATTTGCAGGATTTACTGGGGTACCGTTTTTCCGTACTTCAAAGTGTAAATGGGGACCTGTAGATAAACCTGTGGAACCTACTGCTGATATAGCTTGCCCTCGTTTAACGCTTTGTCCCGATTTTACGTATAATTTGCTGCCATGTCCGTAAAGTGTAGTTATACCTTTACCGTGATTGATGATGACAGTTTTGCCATAACCACCGTACCAACCTGAATATAGAACAGTTCCGGAATCTGCAGCCCGTATTGTACTACCGTAACCAGCTGCAAAATCCATACCAGTATGCAAGCGACGACGACCGAGAAGTGGGTGCGTACGCCAACCGTAGGGGCTGCTAATATAACCGTCGCTGGGTAATGACATGATACCACTCCCACGGACAAAGTTTCTAGGTTTACTGCGGGCTTTAGCTGCTGCGATTCTGGCTTTTTCTTCTGCTACTTTCTTTTCAATCAAGGTGGCAATAGATTGCGAGTCTTTTTCTAACTGGATTCTTGCTGCATCTAATGCAATGCGATCGCTATTTAAACGCTGTATTAATTCGGCTTGTAGTTGCGCTTGCCCTTGATAATCGGCTTTTTGGCCTAATAATTCTTGTCGAATCAAAGCAATTTCATTCTTTTTCTCTTCTATATCAGTTTTTTGCTGTTTTATTTGATTCGCTGACTCTGTTAATTTTGCCAAAACTTTGCGATCGGCTTGATAAACTAACTTTAGGTTACGACGACGACTGAGAAAGTCGTTAAAATTACGGCTTTGTAGTAAAAGAGCGACACCTTGATTTGTGGAGGAGCGTTGCAAAAACTTTAGTCTGGCGATAGTTGATGATTGACGCTGAGCGTAGGAAACTTGCGCTGTAGCTAAATCTGCTTGTAATTGTTGGAGGCGTTGATTTGCTATTTCCAAACGTTTTTCGCTATCTTCAATCTGGTTATTAGTAGTTTGTAAGTTTACCTCTAAACTACCAAGACGTTTTTCAGCTTCTTGCTGCAAATTATTTAAACGATTTCTTTCTTTGACTGTACTTTGATGCTCTTGCTTGATTTGGTTTCGTTGCTTTTTGAGTTGCTCAATCTTCTGCTTTGAGCTTCTCTGACCATGCACTGAGGCTACCGGTGTTAAAACTAATAATATGCATAAAATGCTACAAAATACAATACTTAAGCGGAAATAAATTTTATTTTGATGTGGGAATAATGCTCTCATGTTATTTGATTAACTTGTAGTCTTGGTGGAAACACCATGTTGATTATTCCCATAAATATTGATGAATCAAACAAATTCAAGACTTTTGTAAACTTAAAACCCGGTTTTTCAACACCTGTACCTTTTTATAAGTATTCTCTGTGGAGTTTCCCAGGGTAGTCGCTACGTACTGCGGGGGATTGAAACGTCTGGGATAATATTTTTTACTGTTGCTTAACTACTAGTACACCACGGCGGAATTCAAAAATCTGGCATTCAATAAACTTATTTATTGAGTAGGCTTTTGAGCAATTTGAAATGGTTGTTTTATTTCCGCCGCGATGTACTAGTTTAATAAATTAGTTTTACAATTTTGAACCACAAAATTGTCAAAGTTTGTATTTAAAGCTACAAGAAGCAATCCAAAAGCTTATTTTATCCAGCCCATGAATATAGCATTTCTCGATATAAATTCAAAGCGGTTTTTTGAGAGTAAATGCACTTAAATAGCTAGAATATAGTTGATTTAATCTTTGTAGCCTCCGAATTTATAGTTTATAGACGGAAAACGTACTCTCCGTTGGGAATTGATTTTAAACTTTACAGGCAAAATAATATTCTTCAAAAATTGCATTTAAACTTACTTGACATTTCAAAATAAATATGTGAAAACCGAGGTGGATTTGATTTATTGCAACCAAGTAATCCAGCTTCTATATAGTTTTGGTTGTTTGCTAACAATAAATTTTTAATAGGAATGCCATGTTATTAGCCAAGACTATCAATTCCGACGACTTGAAGAATAAATCGGAAATTGACATTTCATAATTTTCATTAGCAGACTGGATAGGAATAGCAAGAGTAATGGGATACGAGCCAACTTGGGCATATAAAATGTTTTGCGAATTTGGCGACTTACAAAAGTATAATCTTGCTCAAGTTTCACGCACAACATGGTCAAAGATAGCTCAAATGTTTCACCAAAACCAAGCTTGGGCAGAAATACAATATCTCAAATGGCACTCTTTGAATAACTAATAATTATTTCATATTTTTTTAATATATAAATCCCTATCGATTTAACATTGTCTGGGATTTTATTTTATTTGAGCATGGTAGAGCCATTGTATTGTAGTGAATTAGTGCGGTGAGAGGGAAGATAAAAGACAAGGGAGTAGGGAATAGTGAGTCGCAACAAGGCTTTGTAGACGTGCAAGCATCAACTTATCGAGAAGCCAAAAAATATTCTGTAATATATAGGAATAGCCGCAATTGTCACAAGCCCGGAGCAGCCTTATTATTACCTCACGAATCAGTCAGTGTACAAGAATAGATTAATGACCCTATTTATAGATAAATGCTGTTACTCTGAATGCTTAGACTCTGCGATGGTTCCCAATTCCCTATGATCGATTCCAAATCCCCAAATTTAATAGAAATAAGATTATTTAACAAACAAGATGCCGATCAAATTGCACAATTATTTCACCAAACAGTACGTGAAATAAATATTCGCGACTATTCAGTAAATCAGGTGAAAGCATGGGCACCAGATGATATTTATTTTAGAGATTGGGTAAGTGTTTGTTCGGATAAATTTACTTATGTAGCCGATCATAACGGTACAATAGCAGGTTTTGGTGAGTTAGAATCTGACGGACATATAGATTGTTTTTATTGTCATAAAAATTATCAGGGAATGGGTGTGGGCAGTAAAATTTACCGTGCAATTGAAGCAAAGGCTTACGAATTAGAAATACATCGTTTATATAGCGAAGTAAGTATTACTGCGAAACCATTTTTTCTACGTTTGGGTTTCTCTGTCATCAAGAAACAACAAGTAAAGCGCAGAGGAGAAATTTTTATTAATTACGCAATGGAAAAATATTTTAATGCATAATTGAGAAAAAATTGTTAAAAAGTATATAGCACTTCTAAATAATTTATGGGAATTGAGAAAGTGGATTTTTTACAAATACCCGCCCTTTAGGAAACTCCTAACTAACACATTTTCAAACCCTTATATAGTAGAGCTTTCAACCAAAGTCCTCAAAATGTGTTAATTTCATTTGTTGGGAGATAGATTTAGTACTTTTGACTTTTGATTTTTGACTTCCCCTCCTGGGGTGCTCATATCTTGTAAATTAGATTAGAATGTCTCGGAAAACCATTTAATCTTTAATTAATGCGCCATCACAGGTAATCGACTATGCAGTTACCTATCAAAATTAATGATTTAAAAGAAGCTTTTATCAATAACTCTACTAATGGTGAGTGCATTTATTATTTAGACACCACAACTGGGAAAATTATACTAGACAACGGTGATGCCGATCCCATAGATATTAATGGTAGTTTTCTGTATTTGGATGGTTACTGCATAGAAGATTTTCCCGACAACAATAGATTTATTCGATTACCATCTAATGACGAACGGGATGATTGCTATGATATGCAAGCATTTATCGCTACAATTCAAAGCAAATGGCTTCGCAATCGGCTAGAAAATATAATCGATAATTATAAAGCATTTCAACGCTTTCAAGATATTTTACAACGAGAAGTAGAAAAAGATGAGTTGTGGGATTTCAAAAGTAAGCAGCTCGAAAAATGTCTATCGCAATGGTTAGACTCCCAAGGAGTAGAGATGGATCTTTCGGATGGGGGAAGTGTTGTTGGAGTAAGGAAGTTAGGAGTTAGGAGTTAGGAGTTAGGAGTTGGGAGTTGGGAGTTGGGAGTTAGGAGTTAGGAGTTGGGAGTTAGGAGTTAGGAGTGAGAGTATCCCAATTTTGTAAATGTAACCGCAGACTGTAAGCCTGAGGCTACATTTACAAAGCTCACCTGGGTGGGCTAATAATTTTCGTAGCCTACGCAGGTGGGCTTTGTTTATATAGCCGCACCCTTCGAGGGTGACGGGTAAAGTATTTGTTAAAAATTGAGATGCTCGTAACTAATAGCTGATAATTATTCTCAAGGGAAAACTCCGGGTGTTTTGAGGATTTCTCGTTGAGATGAGGTTAAATCTCCAAAATCATCGGCATTATAGTAATGTCTGTGCCATGCATATGAATTAGGAGAATATTTGTAAAATAATGTGCGACGCTCGTTTTTTCCTCGCCAAGGAAGAGTTCCGTGAGTCAGAGCTTCAGTAAATATAATGGCATTTCCTGCATTTACAGTAACTGATTTAACTCTACTATCAGGAAACTCTAAATTGAGCCATTCTTGGGGACAAGGTAAATTACTTTTATGACTACCGGGGATACAAGCGAATCCTCCATCACCGGGATTTACGTCGTTTAATTCGTAAGCAACTGCCAGTAAGCCATTATAAATTCTACCATTTCGGAATGAGTAATACTGAGTTGGGTCATAGGGTGTTCCCCCACCGTGCAAATTACAGCCTATGGGACCTAAACCTTCACGAATAATGTGAAGATAATCATGATCTAAGCGAAATTTTTCTCCTAGCAACTCAGATAAATAAGGAGTTATCTGGGGATTGTTAATTAAGTTTCGTAAAGGTTTCCCCCATGAAAGCAAACTATCAAACCGCAACCTAGAGGCTTCGGGTTGATTTTTGAGTGCAACCTGCTTATCTACTAATTCCCTCAAAATAGCAATTTCTTCGTTGCTAATAACATTTTCAACAACTAAGAATCCTTGTAAATCAAATAAATATGGTTCAAATTCGTTCATATATTAGGGTATTCGGCATTGGGCATTGGGCATTGGGAATTGGGTATGAAAAAATATTCTTAACAACTAACAACTAACAACTATAGGAATCCTACTTGAAAATTGAAAAAAAGTCAGTACCCTTTAATCTCCTAGAACCCTTTTGCCTCTTGCCTTTTGCCTCTTGCCTACCTA
>JBHJJJ010000402.1:0-15985 GCA_050042755.1 Rivularia sp. (in: cyanobacteria) | reverse complement strand
ATTACCATCAAGTAAAGAACCAGAAATTGGTTCTCCCCAGCCACCCATATCTACGGGAGGAGCAGCAATAAAGGCAACCATAAAAACCATCGCCGCAACGGAAAGAGTGGGTATCATTACCAGTCCAAACCAGCCAATATAAAGGCGATTATCGGTACTAGTTACCCATTGACAAAATCTTTCCCACAACGAAGAGCGATCGCTTTTTTGTAATACATTGTTTTGGTAGAGACGTTTATCGACAAGATTATCAGTTGAGGTCGTAATTGTGCGTTGTAATTCAGACTGTACCATTTAATTAATGGCTCCTTAGTCTAATATAGAGGTGAGAATAATTCGTCATTCCTAATTATTCGGTTATTAAGAGCAGAGTTTACATTCTTTTTTCAACTCGGGATTGAAGAGTCGAGAAAATATACAGCGTGTAAGTAATTAATTAGTGGCTATTGGGAGAATAAGAAAAAGTTCTGAAGAACTTATGAAGAAGAAGATTATATTTACAAAAGCTTACATTTTTGACAATAAAAAATTGGAAATTCGTCTCTTAACACTCCCAGCTAAGGGCAGCAGCGACTCGTTTAGCTAAGATTGATAAATCGAAAGGCTTAATAATCGCTGCAGTTACTCCAATTTCACTTAATTGAGGCAATTCGTTACATTTCTCGGTAGAAGTTAATAAAACGATAGGAACTTGATGAGTTGTCGGGTTCTTTTGCAACTCTTGCAATATAGTATTCCAGTCAAAATCAAATGCAATTTCATTTAAATCCAGAAGAATTGCGTCAGCTTGTTTGGTTGTAGCTTGAACAATAGCTTCATTTACAGAGTCTGTCGCTACAACCTCCCAGCCCGCTATTGTTTCTAAGCAAAGCTGAGCTACTTCCTGTAGAGCATCTTCATTTTCAATAATAAGTACGACACATCGATGATTCACTATTCACATTTACCTTACTAATAATTTTTTTCTGGCTACCTTGTCAAAGACATTAATTTGTTTGTCTTTTCGGCACCAGTTTTCTCTTGTAGGGTATGTAAAAAGTATGAATAAGCGATGAAGAAAGTATGATTGCAATTGTTGGTTTTGGTCGTAACCGATACAACGAAGCCTTGTTACAGGTTTTCCTAGAGATTTACCTACCTCAAACAAGTAAGCAAAAAATAAGAAATTCCTTCGGTGCTTTCTTGAGTGAGGTAAGTATCGCAGGGGTTGTGAGAGGTGATGCCGCGTACCGCATCTGCTGGGGAGTTGAGGATACAAGTTGTTATGTATTTAATTCCATTGTCTAAACACATCTTGAATCGCGCCGACAGTTACAGCTAAGACTCCTTTACTACCAAAGGCGATAATGTTATGGGTTATTTTTGGGATATGTTGTAGTATTATATACTTAAAGCGACTTCTAACACTTTCTGAATTATTTCTAGGGATATATTTGTGACTAACTACCTGGTTGTAGCCAACCTTTAATAGCCGCTTTTGCAACTTTAAGATATTTATTTTCTAAGATAAACTCATCTATCGCTGTTTCACTACTAGCCTGTAATGCACCAGTTACACGACGTTTGAAGCTACGAGAAGTTTCATCATTGATGTAGTCAACTTTTTCAGGCTCAGTAGCTGTGGGATTGTTCTGCTCCAATTGTCTGAGAAGTTTTTGAATTTCTGCGGCTGCTTCAGAAAGAGTTTGTTTATGCTGTTCTAAATTATAAATATTAGTGTTATCTGCCTTGGCTTTATGACCCATAGCTGCAACACTACCATGATTAATATAATTTGTGTCTCCTTTATTACCCATAATAAACTCCTGAATAATGATTTGTAATTTTTTACGATCAATGCCTTCTCTAAGAACCGTACATAGTTTGATAATTGATTTACCATAGCGTGCAGATTTAACCGCATTATAACAACCGCTTTCGCTAGTAGAGCATAGATAATAACCCATCTGAAGCTTACGATTGAAATCAACAAGTTGATTGTTGAAATCTAGAAGACATCCGTAAGTTTGATAATGAGCATGGACTTTAGTATAGGCACCAATCAAAGCACAAATTGCAAGATGAAATAGGGCGTGACGCTGAAGCGAATAATCATATTTTTGCTCAAGTATACCCCAAGAAATGAATCTTAAAGAAACAACAGCCGTACACGGATATGGATCTTCTGTATTAGCTCCAGCAATAAAAAGATTTGTAAGACCACGATCTGAAGCAGTAATCACGCCATCATAGAAAGCTAGCAGAAGATCATCTCTATTCAAGTTCATTCGTTTTTTCTGATTATTTAGATAATCTAGAATTTCACAGTAATCCGCCATAGGTTTGGTGATTGGGGACTCAATCGTATTTTCAGGAGGCAGAAGATAAAACTTGAAATCTGCCTGAGTCACATTTACCTCATTAAGAAAATTAGCAAATTCATTTTCATAGTGGTAATGCGGGAGAATGAGTACATTTGGCATTCTAATTAATCTTATCTTCAGGTCTTATCAAATTAACATTGAATAAAGCGGGACTGTGTTAATCAAAATCAGAACTTACGCAACTGCTATATTTTCTTAAACTCTTTTGAAATGGCAGAACTGCACCAAGTAAGAAACTAAGAAAGGGCTATTTCTTAATTGTGAAAAACCCTTGCACTTCAATGCATCCAGCCGCTGTTGCTGGACAATACGGCTGCTCAATATCAATTTATGGAGACGCATTCAGTCCCAACTTTTCACCATCGAAGGGCGAAATTTCAGCAATCCGGCTCGGGGTATTACGCCCAAAGCAGATGTAATACTCTCAATCTATTAATCTCTATCACTTTAAAACTTTTGTAATTTGATCGGCCAAAGTAAAAGGATCGTAAGGCTTAGTAATCACTCCCGCCACACAAAGCTGAGTAAAATGACGCTTTTCAGCAGGTTGAGCTTTTGCTGTGAGTAAAATCACAGGAATATTTTTAGTGACAGGATTGTCTTGTAGTTTCTCGAAGGTTGTCAAACCATCCATCTCAGGCATCATTACATCTAGAAGAATAGCATCAGGATGCTCGGCTGCTGCTGTAACTAAACCTTCTTTACCAGAGCCAGCACTCATGACTTCCCATTCACCTAAAATTTCTAGGCACAGTTGAGTAGCTTCTCGGATATCTCTATCATCATCAATTATCAAAATTCGTTTGCTCATTTGTTTTTTATAATCAATAATGGGCGTTTCTGAATCGCAATATGAAATTGTGATTTCACATTGTGGAAAATGTAACAGTGTTACGTCTGGGACAAGGGTTTTATGTTTTTTACAAAATTTACATAAATATAATTCATAATTTAATTCTGCAACGCCGAATAATGAATATCCCTTCCCGCTCTAAGATTTACTATAAAATTTCTACCCCCTCTACCCCACGCCACTTGCTACAACCGAGGGCACCTCGGCAACGCAGTGGCTCCTCTACCCCCTCACGAGGGCGGCAGTAATCATAAAGCCGGCAAAGGAGTAATAGGTAATGTAAAGTAAAAAGTACTACTCTTCCCCAAGATACTTTCAACCCAAATATTGCCACCATGCTGTTGCACAATGCTGCGACAAATTGCTAATCCTAAACCCGTACCACCTTGATTTCGAGAGTTAGAGGCATCAACTTGTTGAAAGCGATCGAAAATCGTTTCCAGTTTATCTTCAGGAATTCCTCTACCTCGATCTTTGACTTGAAATATTATTTGAGAATCTTGTACCTCAGCATTGAGGGAAACTGTACTACGTGGCGGTGAGAATTTAATTGCATTACTGAGTTAATTGGTTAGTGTCTGAACGATTCGATCTGGATCTACCCATAACTCTGCTTCAACAGGTTTCAAAGCAAGTTTAACTTCTGCTCTCTCTGCCATTGCTCGCATTTCATCCACTGCTTGTATCATCAATTCCGAGGCATTGCAATTTTGTTTTTCCATGGTTACTTTGCCAGAATTAATGCGTTCAATATCAAGAATGTCGTTAATTAAACGTACCAAACGGTTGGTATTATCAAAGGCAATTTCCAACATCCGTTGACTTTTCTCGGGTTGATTTTTCAGGGAACCATGTGAAAGTAAACCCAAAGCACTGCGAATGGAAGTTAAGGGTGTCCGTAGTTCGTGACTGACAACCGAAACAAATTCATTTTTCATTCTTTCTATTATTTGTCGTTCGGTAATGTCTTTAAAAATTACAACAGCACCTACAATCTTATTCTTTTCTAAAATTGGCGTACTAACATACTCAACGGGAAATTTTGTTCCATCGCGACGGTAAAATATATCGTCGGTAATATACTGTACTGCCCCAGTTTCTAAGGTGTCATGAATGGGATTCTCTAGCCAAGGGTAAGGGATTCCATCGGGTTTAGAGTGATTTAAGATGGCATGCATAAATCCATCTCCAGACTGATGTGGAAATTCAGGAAGAATGTAAGTTGGGTAAGTATCTAAATCCTTATTCGCGATTGAAACGATCAATTCTTCTACCTGATAGCCCAGCATTTTCGCTGCTGCAGGATTAATAAAAGTTAGTTTACCGTGGGGATTCAAACCGTAAATTCCCTCACCAGCAGAGTTCAAAATTAATTGACTTTGGCGACTAAGGCGTTCGAGTGAGGCTTTTGCTTGCTCGCTAACGTTAATTTCTCGTCGCAATTCTACTGTTCGCTCCTGCACTCGCTGTTCCAATTCGGCATTCAAGGCAGAAATTTTGAACTCTGCTTGCTTGCGCTCTTGAATATCTCGTTCTAAGTCTACATTCAAAGCGTGAACTTGCTGATACAGTTCGTATTGATGAATTGCCGTAGCAAAGTGACTCCCCAAAGCCAAAGCAAGTTCAAGTTCGTCCTCAGTCCATTCTTGTACTTGACCTTGCTTTAATTCTCGCCATGTCTCAAAAGATATTATAGGACGCTGTTGTCGCAGATCGTCGCGGTCTGGTCTTCTTGCCCACAAAGTTTCTATCTCAATTTCTTGGCGAAAAATACTTAAGTAACCCAATCTTTGCTGGCGAGATTGCAATTCAATAACTAGCAAGCTGCGAATCTTATTGCCTGAAAAAACCGATTCTAAATATTCTGGTAACGCAACTTGGTGTAAATCTGGAATTACCCGAGCTTTAATTCCATTCCCGACAGTTGCTTGGGTATCTAACCACTCTTGCCAAGTAGGATGCTCCTCAAAAAGCTGTTCGCCACTTTTATCAAGTCCCCACTCGCCACAAACAAACAACTGTGCTTTCTGTTGAAGATTTTGCGGAACAATGTAAACTCTACCACCTGCCCCTTGCAAACCAGATACAGTTAATTCCAATGCCTGTTGCAACTGCATTTGTGTCATCGAATGCAACAACTTCGCGACTCGGTTGATTGTCGCTTCTTGTGCTGCTTGGGCGCGGGTTTGTTCGAGTAAGGTACTTTGCGCGATCGCAATTGATAATTGATCTGCAACTAGCTGTACAATCTGCAATTCTCTGTGTGTAACCTGTCTTGGGGAACTGTGATGAGATACCAATAGCCCCCATAGTCGATCGTGGTGTAAAATCGGCACCACTAAAGACGACTGTACACCCATTGATGTAAGGTATTCGATATGACATGGATCTACAGAACGAAACCGAATATCATCTTCTGCTACTGGCTCTCCAGTTTCCGGACAATCTAATGGACTTAACCCTATTTGCTCCGCTGCTACATCGACAATGGAACGCTGACGTACCTTGAGAATTAACTCACGTGCCTCCTGTGGAATATCTGTTGCGGGAAAATGTTGTCCTAGAAGGGATGGTAGGCGCTCCTCGACAACCGATTCAGCAACCACCTCTCCATTACCATCTATATCAAAGCGATACACTTTAACTCGGTCAGTCTCCAAGAATGTACGTACTTCTGCCACAGTTCCGCTCAGAATTGCAGGTAATTCCAAAGATTGACGGATGCGATTCATCATCCGGTGCAACAGTACTTCCACAGAGGCGATTGGCTTTTCGCCATTGATGGGGGATTTATCCGATATTTGAGAACTTTGGTTATTAAACTGTGTCATCTGCTGAACAATGGAGAATGTACAATTAATTAGCTGTAGCCTTAATAGTTTGAAATAGTTTTACTTGCTCTAAACGATTGAAGATGTGAGTCACTAATTCAGGTCCAACAATAGACTTGTTTAAACATTCATTCGCTCCTGCATTAAATACTTTTTGTATAGTATTACAATCATTGTGAACTGTGAGAAACATAATAGGTAATCCGCTCCAACGGGGTTCATTTCTTACTACTTGGCACAGTTCTATACCGCTAATATGAGGCATTTCCACATCAAGAATTAATAGATCTGGTGAATTTTCTGCCAAAATATCCCAGAACCATAATGGCTCATCTAATGTAGAAAGTTTTAATCCACAAGGCTCTAGTAATTCTCGCAAAAGCCCCAAAACTTGTAGGTCATCATCGACTACCATTACTTTAGCTGTTTGCGAACGTTCCTGTGTCAAAACCTTAGAAACTACTTCCAATAAATGCTCGGGAAGTAATGGTTTTGGTAAAAATACATGAGCGAATAATCGAGACAGTTTAACCCGGTTAGCTAAACTGTCATTATCTGTGCATAGTATTACTGGTATTGTTCGTTTAGAGTTTGTTATTTGGGCAAGTTGACTTAGGCTGTCTTCGGTTGTCTTTGCCAGAGAAAAACTGAGCACTATTACATCAATTTGAGGCTTACTTAATGCTTGTTTTGCTGCCAATAAATTTTGTACTAATTTTATGCGTACTCCCGATGCAATACCTGATTTAACTATGCTACGTGCTAGTTTTTCATCATCATCAACTACCACTATTACAGAAGATTCATTATATTGCACTGGTTTAGAATCTTTCTGAAACGCAGGTTGTTTTATTTCCCATTCTAAAAGTTTTACTAGTTCTTTTAAATAAAGCCCCTTGTTTTGATCTAAATCGACTCCCGATGTAAAAATTTGTTCTATCTCTCTAGCTAGATGAGAACCTTCGGAAAAGCCAAAAATGCCCAAACTTCCAGCTAATTTATGCGCTACTTTTTGTGCTTTTCCTCTTAATTCTTGGTCTAGATTATTCTCCAGGGATGCCCTAACAGCTTGCTGCAAAACTGCGATACGTTGAATATTTTCTACTTTGAGCTTTTCCCAGGTTTGAGTCAATGTTTCTTTAGTTTGCTGCAGTTTATCACTTTGTTTATTTCTAGGTTCTTCCCTGGAAAATTTTATTTTACCGTTTGCAGCTTCTTTAAGGCGATAACCCAAACCATAAACTGTTTCAATCAGATCGCTTGGTGCCCCTGCTCTGGTCAATTTCTGTCGTAAACCTTTAATGTGAGCAGTCACTGTATCTTCTTTAGGTGCTTCTTCCGTAGACCACAAATGGTCTAAAATTTCACTTCTGCTAAACACAAAATTGCTATTACGAAGAAAAAGCTCCAGTAAACGATATTCTTTAGGAGTTAAGTTTATTATACTATCGTTATAAGTTACTTCTGTGCTACTAGGAGAAAGACGTAAGTTTTCCCATTCCAACACTGCTTCTATTCGTGTATTTTTGCGGCGCAGTAAAACCCGAATCCGAGCTAATAATTCTGTGACTTCAAAAGGTTTTACAACATAATCATCTGCTCCAGCATCTAATCCTACTACTTTATCAGTACTAGAGTTTTGGGCTGTTAATAAAAGAACGGGCATTTCATAGTTATGTTCTCGTAACTTATGGCAAAATTTAATGCCATCGAGTTCGGGTAAAATCACATCCAGCAAAATTAAGTCATAATTAAAGGCTTCAACTAATTCCCAACCAAGTAAACCATTATCGGCAATATCTACAACATAGTGCTGATTGCTAAGAATCTTTTCCAAAGCTTTGGCAATACAACTGTCATCCTCTACTACTAAAATTCTCATTTAACATCACCTCTTAAACTTGGAAAATAAGCTTTTTTCTACAAAATTGTAATCATTGGCTAAAAAGTCCGCATAAAAAAACTTTTTTGAGATAAATCATTCTTTTTATTTTTTATTCTCTATAGGTAAGGATGGCAAAACACAATCAACTATGGAAGTTTTAGTAAAATCTCTATCTCTGGCTCTTACTTACTCTGAGGTACCGGTCATTACTATCTTTTTTTAATGTCAAACTGCCGCAGTAAAAATGCTTTTATTGTATTGAGAGTAATTATTAACGAGTTTCTTACCTAAAAGTTATCTAGCTTCAATAAAAAATAATTTTCTTTACTTTAGTTTATATATAGTGAGTGTTTAATCTATTTTTCATAAAAATAAAATTTATATGTTACTAAACTGAGCTAGTATTGAATTTCATTAATTACCACTGAGATTTTCTCACCAAAACTGGGTATAAACCTTATATATAGCCTCTCTACAATACCTCGGTAGATAAACACAGCCGTCGGAATTGATCGAGAGGAGTATTAGAAAATTATTACTTTTTGTAAAGATAAAAATAGACTTCATCAGTTCTTCATTTTTATTTACTATTGTGCTGTTAACAAGCTGAAAGCTGAAATAGCTAACAGACTTATTTTTTCGATGCTACGACACCCCATCACATCTGTTTTATTTAGCTGTAGGGATGGGGAGTTCTTCAAAATTTACGGAGAGAAGCTATTTATTAACAAGTTTCAATATATTTCCGCAATTGTAGCTAAGAGCTAATAATTAATGTCGGGCTATATAAATCAGTTTTCGGATGTTATCTCACACAAACGGCAATTTAAAACTTTTCACATTTTGTAGTACTTTAATACCACTGTCGCACTTATGACTACAGTTTCACAACAACCTGATAGCCGCTTTCCCTTATGGGATAGGTTTTGCGATTGGGTAACCAGTACCGAAAATCGTTTGTATATCGGCTGGTTCGGTGTTCTAATGATTCCTCTATTAGGAGTCTCCATTTGCGTCTTTACGATTGCCTTCATCGCGGCTCCACCCGTAGATATTGACGGAATCCGGGAGCCAATCTCAGGTTCATTACTCTATGGCAACAATATCATCACTGGTGCCGTTGTCCCCACCTCGAATGCTATTGGGCTGCACTTTTATCCGATTTGGGAAGCAGCTTCTATGGATGAGTGGCTATATAACGGTGGCCCTTACCAGATGATTGCTTTCCACTATATCCCAGCCCTTTGTTGCTATATGGGACGTGAATGGGAACTTTCTTACCGTTTGGGTATGCGCCCTTGGATTGCAGTGGCTTACAGCGCCCCTCTTGCTGCTACAACATCCGTATTCTTGATTTACCCCATCGGACAAGGTAGCTTCTCTGACGGTTTACCAATGGGTATCAGCGGCACCTTCAAATTCATGTTCGTTTTCCAAGCTGAACACAACATACTGATGAATCCCTTTCATATGTTGGGAGTGGCTGGAGTTCTGGGAGGCTCTTTGTTCTGTGCCATGCACGGTTCCCTAGTAACGTCCAGTCTGGTACGTGAAACAACTGAATCTGAATCTCAGAATTACGGCTATAAGTTTGGACAAGAACAAGAAACTTATAACATAGTTGCAGCCCACGGCTATTTTGGTCGTCTGATATTCCAGTACGCCAGCTTTAACAATAGTCGTTCGTTGCACTTCTTCCTTGCAGCTTGGCCTGTAATTTGTATTTGGGCTACTGCCATAGGTATTAGTACGATGGCATTCAACCTCAACGGATTCAATTTTAATAATTCAATCCTTGACTCTCAAGGTAGGGTACTTCCTAGCTGGGCTGATGTATTAAATCGAGCTAACCTTGGTTTTGAAGTCATGCACGAACGGAATGCTCACAATTTTCCATTGGATCTTGCATCTGGTGAATCAGTTCCCGTAACTGTTTCGCTAAAAGCTCCAGCATTAGCTGCTTGAGGAAATTGTTTCAAGTCATTAGTCAATATCCCCTGACTAATGACTCATAACCAACAACTAATAATGAGGAAAAAGCAATGAGTGTTGTCACAGAATTGATTCTTAGCGCCGATAGTGAAGCCCGATATCCTGCTCCTAAAGAACTCAGAGTATTTCAAGATTTTCTCAAAACAGGAGATCAGAGAATTCGCATTGCCAGAATATTGGGAGACAACGAACAACAAATTGTTCAAAACGGCAGCATGAAATTTTGGGAACGCTGTCCCAATACCCCAAGTAATAGCGGGAACGATCGCAAAACTGCTTCTTGTCAGCGCGATCAGGGTTGGTACGTACGCTTAGTTGCTTATTCGATCTTGGCTGGTAGTGAAAAACCCCTAGAAGAAATAGGTACTCTTGGCATAAAAGAAATGTACAACAATTTAGAGATTCCATTGAGGAATTTAGTTGAAGCTATGCGCTGCATCAAAGAAGAAGCTGTATCCATGATGAGTGAAGAAGATGCAGTTGAAGTCGGGCCCTATTTTGACTACATCATTCAGGCTCTTTCCTGACAATTTAAGATTTGTGTGTTTGGGATTGTAATATACATCAATCCAAAATCTAAAATCGCGTTGCTGACTATAATCTCTGACTTAAAAATACAAACTTCGTGTAGGGAAACTTTAATTATGCAAGATGTAATTACTGCTTTGATTAATTCCTCTGATGTTCAAGGCAAATATCTCGATAATACTTTCTTAGAAAAACTTGAAGCCTATTTCCATAGCGGCGATATGAGAGCGCGAGCTGCGACTGCTGTGAGTGCGAATGCCAAAAATATTGTCACTCAAACTGTTGCCAAGTCTTTACTTTACACAGATATTACCGCTCCTGGTGGCAATATGTATACTTGTCGTCGCTATGCTGCTTGCGTGCGCGACTTGGACTATTTTCTCCGCTATGCAACCTACGCGATGTTAGCTGGTGATACTTCTATTTTAGATGAACGTATTTTGAATGGTTTAAGGGAAACTTACAATTCTCTGGGAGTTCCCATTGGTGGAACTATCCGAGCAGTACAAGCAATGAAGGAAGTTGTTGCTAGTATGCTTGGCAGCGAAGCAGGAAAAGAAATGGGTGTTTACTTCGATCACATTGCTGCTGGTTTGAGTTGAAAAGTATTAAGACTTACGTAACAGGCACATTTTTCTTGTAGGGTGTGTGACACTGATTAAAATTCTGAAGGCAATAATAAGGCAATCAGGGTACGGCACCAACCAGGTATTATGACACTGTCCCGTCACGCTGAGCCGCACCCCCGGTGAACGCTAACGTAAGTTCTGGTACCAATTCTGTATGAGGCTGCGCTAAATCGCTCTGGGCTTAAAAGCTGGAGCTACACTTACGAAGCCCACCTCCGTGGACTAAATTAAGCGCATCTTTATACAGAAACGGTACGAGTATTTCATTAATTCATAAATATTGCTTTTTAGCAGTTAATAGTTGATAGTTAAATATTAACCATTAACTATCAACTATAATCGCGAAATTTCTGTTTTTAACAATTTCTTGATAAGTCTCATGAGCATCATTACAAGATCAATTGCTCAAGCCGATAGAGAAGCTCGCTATCTAAGCGCGGGAGAATTAAGTGCCATCCAAGACTTTTATGAAGGTGGACTTTCTCGGCTCGAACTCGCTACAGTTCTCATGGAAAATGAACAAAAACTTGTAGATAAAGCGAGTTTAAGGTTTTGGGAACGATGTCCCGATACACCTAGTAATAGTGGCAATAAAACCTATCGAGCTTCTTGTTTACGAGACCAAAGTTGGTATATTCGTCTGATAACTTAATCACTTCTGGTGGGAGATATAGAACCTCTGGCAGAAATAGGTACTATCGGGGTACAGGAGATGTATGAATCTTTGGAAATCCCCCTGCCAAATTTAGTAGAAGCTATTCGCTCTCTCAAAGAAGTTTCTTTAGAACTTTTTTCCTCAAAAAATGCTAGTGTAGTCGCACCTTATTTTGATTACTTGATTCAATCATTAATGCCTTGAATTGTCATTGATAATAGGGCATTGGGGGATAAATTCAGGAATGGCCGCAATTGTGACAAGATCCTGGTTGGTGCCGTACACTCACCGTCTTATTACCTTAAAAATCAGTCAGTGTACAAGCACCCTACAATCAAAATGTGCCGGTTGCGTAAGTCCTAAAATTATAAAGGAAAAAATAATATGAGTGTAAAAGTAAGTGGTGGTAGTCGAGTTATCAATCCACAACAGTATCAAAGTTTACCTATATCAGTTATTTCTCAGACGGAACAACAAGACCGTTACTTCAGAAATACTGAACTTCAAGAACTAGGATCGTTTTTTAGTTCTGGTGAGTTGCGGTTAGAGATTGCAGAGATATTAACTAGTAATGCAGACGAAATTGTCTCTGCTGGAGCAAACCGTATTTTTATTGGTGGTTCGCCAATGGATTATCTGGAAAAACCTCAAGAGCAAATAGGTTTACCGGGTTCGGGGTACTATATTGGTGAGGATTATCTGAGTGCGGCAATCAGAAATCGCGTTATTCCTATTAAAGAAGGTCTCGAATCAATACAATCCCCAAATCTTTTTGCTCCTATTAAGGCTTGGTGGCAACAAGTACGAACCCTCGCAAGCGATAGAGAACCACTTCCTGGAGGTTTTCGTTTCATAAATATTTCTCGCTACGGACCTAAAAGAATGAAAAGGTCTATGCGGGACTTGTCGTGGTTTTTACGCTACATTACTTATGCCATTGTTGCTGGCGATCCTAGTATTCTTACGGTCATTGTCCGGGGATTGCGTGGGGTTTTTCCAGAAGATGTGACAGAAGCTACCGTTGTTGCTCTCAAAGAAATGCGGCGGAAATCGGTGGGCTACTTACAAGATAATACTGAAGCAAGCAACATCATTAAGTATTATTTTGATGTATTAATTTATGAGTATTTAGAGGAAAAGCCTTCCGACAGACTGAGAATTGGAGTTTCTAACGAGCAACAGGGTTTGGTACTGCCTCAAAGCTATGCGATCGCATCGGAAAATCGGTCAAAGTTTGTGATGAAGTCGGTTCTATCGGAAACAGAAAAGCTAAATACGATTAAAGCTGCTTATCGTCAAGTTTTTGAGCGCGATATTACTGCAATATATGCTTTTCCTAGTATAGAAATAGAGTCGCAACTCAAGGGCGGACAAATCTCGATGAGTGAGTTTGTCCGCAGATTGGGTAAATCTCGTCTCTACCGGACGCTTTTTTACGAGCCTTATACAATCAGTCGCGTTATAGAACTGGCGATGCGGCACTTTTTAGGACGCGGTTTGAGTTCTTTAGCAGAGTTTCAAGAATACTTTGCAGTTATTACTAAAGGTGGTTTACCTAAATTGGTAGATACTTTAGTGGATTCTCAGGAATACTCCGATTATTTTGGCGAGGAAACAGTACCGTATCTGCGCGGTTTAGGTCAAGAAGCTCAGGAATGTCGTAATTGGGCCCCGCAAATTGATTTATTCAAATATAGCGCTCCCGTCCGCAAACTTCCTCAGTTTGTAACCCTGTTTGGTAAATATCAAAAACCTCTACCCAATCAACATCCTTACGGTTGTGGTAACGATCCGTTAGAAATTCAATTTGGTGCAATCTTCCCTCAAAAAACCCGCAATCCCGAACCTGCGTTTTTCAACAAAGATACTCGCCGGATTTTGATTAATTGTAATTCGTGCTTTCACAATGGTAAGAGCGATTCTCAAGTAACGGGTGCTTCGGTTCGTGTCATGAAGCTAGAACATGTAGAGAAGTTCAATACAAAGTCTCTACAAAACGGTCAAAACACGGATGAAAGCAAGAACGGCAAGAAGCCTCAAGAACTTAGTATCAGTTTGGCGAAACACTCCGCCGAAGCAGTTATTAACGGAGCTTATCGACAGGTATTTGGGCGCGAACTTTTGCAAGGCCAACGCTTAACAACGCCAGAAATCAAACTCAAAGGTGGCGAAATTACGATGCGAGAGTTTATCCGCCAGTTAGCTAAGTCTAATTGGTTTCGTCAGATGTATTGGGAAAAACTCTACATTACTAAGGCGATTGAATACATTCATCGGCGCTTGTTAGGTCGTCCTACTTATGGTCGAGAAGAAATGAATCGCTATTACGATATTTCCGCCACCAAGTGGTTTTATGCTCTGATAGACGAAATCATCAACAGTTCGGAATATATGGAAGCTTTCGGGGAAAATACTGTTCCTTATGAGCGTTATATTACACCTAGAGGTTTTGCCATGCGCCGTTCTACATCCACAGAAGCGGTAAATTTACAGGCTAAATCCTCAATTTCATCACCATCTGAACTAGATGCGTTTATTCCCCAACAGCGTAACGTGCAAAAGCAACTTTTCTGGTCAGAATTTGCACATATAGAACAGCAAAACTCCGGACATATATACAATAACTCAAAATCCGAACCAGTTGTAGAAACAATGATGCAGTTACAACAGCCAATGACTGAATGTCAAACCGAGGAAAATTATGAGTATAGTCAAGCAAGTGATTCTTAATGCTTCGGATGAACTGCGTTTTCCTACCCCCGGAGAAATCCGGATGATTGAAAATTTTTGCCACACAGGAACGCAGCGGATTCGGATTGCTACAACTTTGGCAAAAAATCAAAGAAGGTTGGTAGAACTAGGCAGCGATAAATTTTGGAAGCGTTGCCCTAACACCCCCAGTAACAGTGGCAATATGAGAAAGACATCCTCATGTCAGCGCGATCAAGGTTGGTATATCCGTTTAGTTGCTTACTGTGTTTTAGCAGGTAACGAACAACCTTTAACAGAAATTGGTATTGTCGGTATGAAGGAAATGTATCAGTCTTTGGGTATACCCTTAGCCAATTGGGTAGAGGCATTACACTGTATCAAAGAAGAAGCACAAGAACTTCTTGGCTCAGAGGATGCAGTTTTGGTTACTCCTTATTTTGACCAAATCATTCAAGCTCTTGCCTTGCCTGGTACTCCTTACTTTATAAACGATGGTAATTCTGATTGGTAAAGATGTATTAGTTCGTAGTAAGGACTTTAGTCCTTGTCTATAAGGGCTAAAGCCCTTACTACAAACAAATTAAAAGGAAAAATACTATGACTATAGCAATCAAACGCACTCAGAGAGGCTGGGGGTGGATTACCGCTCTTGATGACTGGTTAAAACGAGACCGTTTTGTTTTTATCGGTTGGTCTGGTCTTTTGTTATTTCCCTGTGCCTATATGGCTCTAGGAGGTTGGTTTACTGGTACAACCTTTGTAACTTCCTGGTATACCCACGGTGTAGTCAGTTCTTACATAGAAGGTTGTAACTTTCTGACAGCGGCTGTTTCCACTCCTGCTGATAGTATGGGTCACTCTTTACTACTATTATGGGGACCAGAAGCACAAGGAAACTTTGTCCGTTGGTGTCAGATTGGCGGATTATGGAATTTTGTCGCTTTTCATGGTGTTTTCGGTTTAATGGGCTTCATGCTGCGGCAACTTGAAATTGCTCGACTTGTACGTCTTCGACCTTATAATGCGATCGCCTTCTCTGCACCCATTGCTGTTTTCGTTTCTGTATTCTTGGTTTATCCTTTAGGTCAATCAAGTTGGTTTTTTGCTCCAGGCTTTGGAGTAGCTGCAATTTTCCGTTTTCTACTATTCTTCCAAGCTTTCCACAACTACACGCTCAACCCTTTCCATATGATGGGTGTAGCTGGTGTGTTGGGTGGTGCTTTATTATGTGCTATTCACGGTGCAACTGTAGAAAATACCCTCTTTAAAGACGGCAAAAACTTTAATACTTTTGGTGCATTTAGCGCAACTCAAGCAGAAGAAACCTATTCCTTTGTTACAGCTAATCGCTTTTGGTCGCAGATTTTTGGGGTAGCCTTTTCTAACAAGCGGTGGTTGCACTTTTTCATGCTGTTTGTACCGGTAACTGGCTTATGGATGAGTGCAATTGGCATGGCGGGTTTAGCTTTTAACTTGCGAGCATACGACTTTATCTCTCAAGAATTACGAGCAGCCGAAGACCCCGAATTTGAAACCT
>JBHJJJ010000401.1:0-16276 GCA_050042755.1 Rivularia sp. (in: cyanobacteria) | reverse complement strand
TGGAATTTTTCCCAACCACTGGGGACGGAATTTGACAACGTAGCCACCAAATTTGTGAAAAGCATCAAAAGCTTTTTTGTCATACTCAAAAATACCGCTACAAGTCAAAATTGCTTTTTCCACACGTTCCTGATAACAGTTAAGAAACAAAGTGGCTATCGATGCGCCCATGGAATGGGCATTAATATATACCCGCTGCAACTGCAAGGCATCAAGAAGAATTGCCAAATCCTCAGCGTATTCTTCTAATTCGTAGGTTAATTCTGTTACTGCTTCTGTTCCCTCCTGCAGGGGTTGTGAGTCTAAAATAGGTTTTCCACGGGAACGCCCAAATCCCCGCATATCATAGAGTAAGCAATCAAATTGCTCCGATAGAATTTCAGCGGTAGTTTCCCAATATCGAGCGCTACCAGCCCAACCGTGGATAAACACCATTACTGGTTTTTCCAAACTATCAGATTTTCTTATCCACTCGTAGTAATGCTCTATGCCACGAACTTTAATATAAGCCATCAATCAAAAGCTAAGTGTCATGGGTACCAGTCAAAAATAAAAAATTAGAAGTTAAGAATTAACTCCTAACTTCTAACTTCTAACTCCTAATTATATTTAAGCTGATTCGGGCTTCGGTAGGGAAGAGGGATGTACCAACAGTTCGGCTGTTGAACGCTTCTCTACCATCTCGCGAGTTACCGTACAAACATTCACATCTTTACGGGAAGGTAATTCGTACATTACATCCAGCATCAATTCTTCTACAATACCCCGCAATGCTCTAGCACCAGTCTTACGACGATAAGCTTCTTGAGCTATAGCTTTGAGGGCTTCTGCATTAAACTCTAACTGGACGCTATCCATATTCAGCAACTTCTGATACTGCTTGACTAAAGCGCTACGTGGTTTGGTTAATATTGCCATCAACGCTTCTTCATCAAGGGGATCTACTACCGCTACCATTGGTACTCGTCCAATAAATTCCGGTATCATCCCAAACTTAACTAAGTCTCCCGGTTCTAAATGGCGCACGGTATCTGCTACTCGCTTCTCTTTAGATTGCCCTTCTCCCGGTTGCAAAAAGCCAATTGACTTTTTACCCGTTCTCTGTTCTACCACCTTCTCCAAACCTACAAAAGCACCACCGCAGACGAATAGAATATTGCTCGTATCAATCTGGATGCAGTCCTGATAAGGGTGCTTGCGTCCTCCTTGGGGTGGCACGTTGGCAACCGTTCCTTCGAGCATTTTCAGCAAAGCTTGCTGTACGCCTTCACCAGAAACATCCCGCGTTATTGAGGGGTTTTCACTCTTGCGAGCAATTTTGTCAATTTCATCAATGTAGATAATTCCCCGCTGTGCTTCTTCGACATCCAACTCAGCAACCTGTAACAATCGAAGTAAAATATTTTCTACATCTTCCCCCACATAACCAGCTTCCGTCAGGGTGGTAGCGTCAGCTACAGCAAAGGGTACATCAAGAATTTTCGCTAAGGTTTGTGCGAGTAAAGTTTTACCGCACCCTGTAGGGCCAATCAATAAAATATTAGATTTTTGAAGTTCTACTGAATCTTCATCCGAATCTTTTGGTGTCCCTTTTGATCCACCAACCAATGACAATCTTTTGTAGTGATTGTATACGGCGACTGAAAGGACTTTCTTGGCTTCATCTTGACCGATAACGTGTTCGTCTAGATATTTTTTAATCTCTCGCGGTTTGGGTATTTGATTAAACGAGAGACTGGCAGAGCGGGTACGGCGTTTTTGAGGTGCTTGTTCCGAACGTGGTGCGGGCTGGGACGCAGTTGTCGCACCATTAGTATCAAGTAGTTCCTCATCTAGTATTTCGTTACACAAGTCAACGCATTCATCGCAGATGTAGACTCCCGGTCCGGCGATTAGCTTGCGTACCTGCTCTTGAGATTTGCCACAAAATGAACATTTTAAATGGGAGTCGTACTTACCTGTCATACCAGCCTCTTATTTCACAGTAGTGACGTTTTCCCCTGCAGCGGGAAGATTTTGTCTGGAGATAACCTGGTCGATTAACCCGTAGTTTTTAGCTTCAATTGCCGACATGAAAAAATCTCGTTCGGTATCAGCTTCTATGGTTTCCAAGGGTTGACCAGTATGAGATGCTAAAATCTCATTCAACTTAGACTTATGATAAAGAATTTCTTTTGCTTGAATTTCTATATCCACCGCTTGTCCTTGAGCGCCGCCCAAGGGTTGGTGAATCATAATCCGCGAATCTGGAAGAGACATGCGCTTTCCAGCTGTTCCTGCTGTTAGCAATAAAGCACCCATGCTAGCAGCTAATCCAAAACATATAGTGACTACGTCTGGACGTATTTGCTGAATTGTATCATAAATTGCCATACCAGCTGTAACAGAGCCGCCAGGAGAATTTATGTAAATTTGAATATCTTTTTCTGAATCATCGGCATCCAGAAAGAGAAGTTGGGCAACAATCGAATTCGCAATCGCATCATCGATGGGAGTCCCCAAAAAAATAATTCGCTCTCGTAGCAAGCGCGAGTAGATGTCAAAAGCTCGTTCTCCGGTACCTGATTGTTCTACCACCGTCGGCAGCACTGAAGTAAGGCAATCGCTTTGCGAATAAATAGATAATTGATTCAAACTACTAACTGAGTAATTTCCCGACTGCGATACAAGCATAAATAAATTAATGACACATAAGACAACAGTAGCCAAAAAACAGCAATTGCTGCTTGTTTATAACGATAACCGAATTTCTATAAGATAGTATGTGTTAACCATTATGCCTTATATAAATCAAGAGTGTGTAGATCGAATAAATTTATAAAAGGCTATAAGACATAATGTTGTCAGCTTTAAGTTTTATTAAAAATAATCCACGCCTCCTTTAAATTTTACCAAAGTTTATAGGTAGCCCTCAGCGATCGGCTATTGACCCAGACACTTTTGGGGTAAAGATGTATGTATCTTTATCCCAGACCGATGGCTGAGTGCTATAAACTGTCATTATTCTTGTACTGTAGCTGAGACGGTTTGTTCCTCAGTTGAAGAATCATTTTCGTTAACTTCAGGTTTTTGTGGTTCTACAGCATCACCATCCTCTTCTGTAGAGGTTTCTTGGGGCTTCAAAGAGCCTTCAGGTACCAGTTCAATTGAAGAACGTTCCAAAAGCCAGTCAATTATTTTCTCTGTTAATAATTCATTTTCGACCATTTCTTGTACTTTATCTGGGTCAACATCCTCTTTGGAATATTCTTCCATTATTTCTTTTTTCCTGGCTTCTATTTCTTCTTCGCTCGCTTTAATAGATTCGCGTTCGCCAACTTCGCGTAAAGCAAGAGTTCTTTTTAACCGATCGACAGCTTCAGAACGGGAACGTTCGCGCAATTGTGGAATAGTATCTTGATTGAACAATTTCTTAATATCCAAACCTTGCGCTTGTAACCGCATTGCTGTTTGGGTAAGCATTGCATCGACTTCCTGCTGAATCATCGTCTCTGGTAAGTCAAATGTTGCATGCTCAACCAGTTCATTCAATAAAGATTCTTGTTTTTTCGCTTTAGCATTGTCTTCGGATTCTTTTTGAAACCGCTCTTCTAAAGAATTGCGTAACTCGGCTATAGTCTCAAATTCACTCACTTCCCGAGCAAAATCATCATTTAATTCGGGTAACTCTTTTTCCTTCAGTTCTTTGAGCGTCACCGTGAACTTAGCAGCTTTTCCTGCTAATTCTTCATTGGCATAGGGATCTGGAAATTGAGCCGAAATTTCTTTGGTTTCCCCAGGATTCATTCCTACTATCCCAATGATAAACCCGGGAATAAACTTATCCTCTTCTAAGTCAACCTCAAAGTCAGTAGCTTCGGCACCCGGTATCGGTTCGAGTTCGGCTTCAGGATCTGAGCCTTCTTCGGGAGCCAGAAAGCCTTTAAAGTCTAAAATAGAAGTATCTCCTATTTGTGCCGAACGACCTTCTACAGGAATCAATGTCGCCTTCTGCTGACGTTCGTTTTCTAAAACTTTGTCTGCTTGTTCGGAGTCGTATTTAACTTCCTCAGCTTTAAATTGTAAGCCTGAATACTCGCCCAAATTAATTTGAGGTGGAACATCTACCGCAGCCGAGAACATTAGAGGCTTTCCTGGCTCATAATTACTTATTAATTCTTCAAAGGAAGAACGCAGTTCGGGTTGACCAATAGCTTCAATATTCTCTTGCTTTATCGCTTCACCAATGCCATTTTGAATCAATTCTTCGAGCGCCGCAGCTTTGATGCGAGTTTTTCCTAAGCGCTGTAGTAATATCTGCCGGGGTACCTTACCCTTGCGAAACCCAGAAATATTGGCTTCCCGAGCGTAATTTTGAATTACCTTTTCGTAGGTTTGCTTGGTTTTTTCCGGCGCAATCTCGATTTCTAGACCAATTTGACTGGCTGGCAATTTTTCCTGGGTGACTTTCATAGACTTGTCTGTGATTTTCTGCTACTTTTTTTTACACTAAGTCAGGCCTGAGCCTTATCCGCCGGGATGGAGAGGGGAATCGATATTTTTGACCTATTCAACATCCTAGAAAAAAGCCCAAAGCCGGGCACTCTCGCTTCGGGTGCTAATTTGATATAGAATCATTTCACACTAATCTCCTTCGATCGGGGCTCTTACTAAGAAGCCGCTTTACCGTGATATCCTAATTTTGAACAAAACTCTTGTACTTCCCTGACTTGTCTTGTCAAGATTAATTAGGCTTTTGTGCTTAAGCGGAATTAATTCCTCACTCAACCACAATCCGGTGAATTATATCATTGTTATTCGCCGGAGACTCGGCTTGCAGTCCATCTGAATCATAGTACATCAACCTTCAGAGGGTAAGAGCGTTTTTAAAATCCCCAAATCCACATAGCCGTCGCAATGCCGAAAGTTCCGCTATTTATTTCTACTCTCCAGACCAAATATGGTGTATAATATATACTTTATGTATTTATAAAATATGGGTAGATAATTAATTAATAATTGTTGTAAAGTTCAGTATTGTATGAGGAGTAGTAGGTATGAAGCAGGAGTGTCTTTTTACTAAGGAATGAGTTATAAAGAGAGCATATATAGTTTTTATTGATATTGAAAATAATTTACAAATGCGATGAAATTCGTTTAAATACAATTAAGATTTATCGGTATGAATATATTTATTAAATAATTAATTGCAAAAAGAATTACAAACGGTATAAATGGGAGGAGGAAGCCAATTTGTCTCAAGCCTATCGTGTCGCCATTTTAGGAGCAACTGGTGCTGTCGGAACTGAATTGCTAGAATTACTTAAAGAAAGAAAATTTCCTTTAGCGGAACTGAAATTATTAGCTTCAGAACGTAGTGCTGGCAAAGAACTGCCATTTAAAGGGGAAAATTTAACAATAGAAGCAGTCAGTGAAGCCGCCCTACAGGATGTAGATTTGGTATTGGCTTCGGCTGGTGGTTCAATTTCTAAAATTTGGGCACCCAAAGCAGTTGAACTTGGTGCTGTGGTAATTGATAATTCCAGCGCCTTCCGGATGAATCCCGAGGTTCCTTTAGTTGTACCGGAAGTAAATCCTGAAGCTGCGGCTAAGCACAAGGGTATTATTGCTAATCCTAATTGCACTACTATTCTCATGTCGGTAGCAATATTTCCTTTACATAAATTAAAATCAATAAAACGTATTGTTGTAGCTACTTATCAATCTGCTAGCGGCGCAGGTGCTAGGGCTATGGAAGAGGTTAAAAGTCAAAGCATAGATATTTTAGAAGGAAAAGAACCTGTGGCAACAGTCTTTCCTTACCCCTTAGCGTTCAACTTATTCCCACACAATTCCCCATTAAACTCGGCGGGTTATTGCGAAGAGGAAATGATAATGGTTATCGAAACGCGCAAATTTTTTAACAATCTAGATATTAAATTTACTGCAATTTGCGTTAGAGTTCCCGTGTTACGCGCTCATTCAGAGGCAATTAATTTAGAGTTTGAAGCACCTTTTAATATAGAGGAAGCAAGAGATATTTTAGATAAGTCTCCTGGTGTAAAATTATTAGAAGATTGGCAAGCAAATTATTTCCCTATGCCAATAGAAGCAACAGGTAAAGATGAAGTTTTAGTGGGAAGAATTCGTCAAGATATTTCTAATGAATGCGGCTTGGAGCTATGGGTGTGTGGCGACCAAATTCGTAAAGGTGCTGCTTTGAATGCAGTTCAAATTGCAGAATTATTAGTAGAGAAGAATATGCTTAATCATTAGACAATAAGAGTTTCTACGCCTGTATAGATTCAATTTATTATCCAAGAATATGAAAATAATGGATATGTAATTTAAAGTAAAAAAAATGATTGACAAAAGTCGCTATCCGATGAATTGAGACATATTATCTTAAGGATTAAACAAGTAATGAATGAGGTTTTATTTGCCCTTGAAAAAGAAATGGCTTTCAAGTTATTGAATATAGACAGCCACCAACGGATGTAAAAACTACCTTTCTGTAATTAGGAGTAAATTAGTGGTGGTAGATTTTGGAAAAGTTATAACTGCAATGATTACGCCGTTTAAGGAAGACGGCAGCGTCAATTATGATGTAGCAGAAAATTTAGCGGCACATCTGGCTGACAACGGTACGGATACATTTGTGGTGTGCGGAACAACGGGTGAATCTCCTTGTATCACTTGGGATGAAGAATATCAATTGTTCAAGGTAATATTACAAGCGGTATCTGGTAAGGCAAAAGTCATTGCCGGATGTGGTTCCAATTGCACAAAAGAAGCAATCTCGGCTACACAAAAAGCAGCTAAAATAGGGGTACATGGCTCATTACAAGTTGTACCTTATTACAATAAACCCCCACAAGCTGGACTCTATCGTCACTTTCAGACCATAGCCGAAGCAGCACCTGAGTTGCCGTTATTGTTATACAATATTCCTGGTCGTACTGGTCAAAATCTACAGCCCCAAATAGTAGCCCGCTTAGCTGAAATAGAAAACATTGTGGGCATAAAAGAGTCAACTGGAAATATAGATCAAGCAAGTCAAATGCGACGCTTGACACCGCAAGAATTTCAGATTTACTCTGGAGATGATTACATGACTTTGCCGTTGTTATCTATTGGAGCAAAGGGTGTAGTAAGTGTGGCTTCTCATCTGGTAGGTTTGCAACTACAGCAGATGATTCAAACTTTTTGTAGTGGTAAAGTTCAAGCCGCTAGTGAGATTCATCTCAAACTTTTCCCATTGTTCAAAGTATTATTTGCAACTGCAAATCCCATTCCGGTTAAAACGGCTTTGAAGCTTCAGGGGTGGGAAGTTGGTTCGACTCGTCTACCTTTATACGAAACTGAATTAGAATTCACTCAACAATTAGAAACAGTTCTCCAACAACTGGATTTGAAGAAAGCTTAAATAATGTAGTCCTCGGATTACATGTAAAACTTAATACATATAATCATTGTCAGCAGACTTGGTCTTTTAGTAGAGTGTAGTGTTGTAATTGACCAGCAATTTTTTTCTGGCGGTATTTTAAATCCGTTTTTGACAATTCAACATTGATTCAATCTTGCTCAAAGAAAGACTACGCAGGAAAAGATAGTAATAAGAGTTTATTTTATAAAACTTTAATTAGCTTTTAACTGCTTGCGAAAAATCCAACTAACTTATTAACGAAGGAAAAAATGGCTAAGAAAGAAGTAACTTCTGCCCTTAAAATTATTCCATTGGGCGGACTGCATGAAATTGGAAAAAATACCTGTATTTTCGAGTATGAAGACGAAATTATCTTATTAGATGCAGGTTTGGCTTTCCCCACCGATGAAATGCACGGAGTTAATATTGTTCTACCAGACATGACTTACGTGCGCGAGAATCGCCACAAAATAAAAGGTATGGTTGTTACCCACGGCCACGAAGATCATATTGGCGGTATTGCCTTTCACTTGAAACAGTTTGACATTCCTGTCATTCATGGCCCAAGACTGGCAATGACAATGCTAGAGCGCAAACTAGAAGAAGCTGGTGTTCGCGATCGCACTGAATTAAGAAGTGTCAAACCTCGAGATATGGTGCGGATTGGAAAAAATTTCTTGGTAGAGTATATCCGTAATACCCACAGTATAGCTGATAGTTTTACAGTAGCAATACATACTCCTTTAGGAGTTGTAATTCATACGGGAGATTTCAAAGTAGACCACACTCCTGTAGACGGGGAACATTTTGATTTACAACGGTTAGCCGAACACGGTGAAAAAGGCGTGCTTTGCTTAATGAGCGATTCGACTAACGCAGAAGTACCTGGTTTTACTCCTTCAGAGCGTTCGGTTTATCCAAATTTAGAAAAAATTGTCATGGAAACCGAAGGCAGACTTTTCATTACTACGTTTGCTTCTTCGGTGCACCGCATCAACATGATTTTGCAGTTGGCGCAAAAACATAACCGAGTAGTATCTGTAGTCGGACGTTCGATGTTAAATTTGATTGCCCACGCTCGCAATCTTGGTTACATCAAGTGTGAAGATAAACTATTTCAACCTTTGCATGTTTCCCGTAGTTTACCGGACGAAAGCGTACTGATTTTAACTACTGGTTCTCAAGGCGAGACAATGGCAGCGATGACTCGCATTGCTAGAGGAGAACATCCCCACATCAAGATTCGAGAAGGAGATACAGTTGCCTTTTCCGCCAATCCAATTCCTGGTAATACCATTGCAGTTGTTGGTGTTATTGATAAATTAATGCAGCAAGGTGCAAATGTTATTTACGGGCGCTCTAAAGGAATTCACGTTTCCGGCCACGGTTGTCAGGAAGACCAAAAGTTGATGCTTGCCTTGACAAAGCCCAAGTTCTTCTTGCCCGTTCATGGCGAACATCGGATGTTGGTTAAACATTCACAGACAGCTCAAAGTATGGGTGTTCCTGCTAATAATATGGTTATTATTAACAATGGCGATATTGTCGAATTAAAAAATAATTCTATTAGCGTTGCCGGTAAAGTACCATCAGGTTTGGAATTAGTAGATACTTCCGGCTCTGGTATGGTTAGTGATAAAGTTTTGCTAGAACGCCAACGTATGGCAGAAGAAGGTATCGTTACTGTCGCTGCAGCAGTTGATTGGAACGGTAAAATGTTTGCTAAGCCTGAGATTCACTTGCGAGGTGTAGTCACTAGCATGGAGAAATCAATGGTGCAAAAATGGATACAACAGAGATTTGAAGAAATACTCGCTTTACGTTGGCAAGAATTTGCTCGCCCTTTGAATGGTGAAAAGCCGAATATTGATTGGGGTGGTTTGCAGGAAGTAATAGAACGGGATTTGGCGCGTAATTTGCGGCGAGAGTTGCGATGCCAGCCTACAGTTACATTGTTAATGCAGATTCCTGATGAGCCACCTGCAAAAGTTTCTGATGGTAGAAGACGACGTACTCGTACTACTGCTCAGCAAGTTGCGTCATAAATTTTAACTGTAATTCAATTATGAACTAATTTGAGGGAAAGGGCATTTTTGATTAAATCAAAAGCCTTCAAACCTTACCTTAAAGTCTATACCCCCTTTCCAAAAAGTTAAGGGGGACTTTATAGTAAGGATTCTTAAGTTGTTTATACAAGAAAATTGATTCAAGTTTGGGTAAATGATGTGCAGCGGGCATTGTCTAAAACGGAAAAGTCAAAATATTGTAGTGCGGGCATTTTGGTTGCGTCTCATATATAAACTGAATACACCACAGCTTATAACCAACTGTTGTGCGACGGTTGCAACCTTTACCCATAAATAATTTCAGCAAAATTTTTGAATTTTATGCTAGGGTAGCTCCTTAATATCTCGCAGGATTTGACATTGGGTTTACATCGTACTGCATATTTGTATTTTATGTAACAAATTCAGAGCGAGATATATGCTCCAAGTACACTATACAGAAATTTTATTTCTACACTACAAATAATTTCCAGAAATTTTGCTTGCCTTAATAGAGTCTTCAATACTAAGTAATAACAGTCTTCAGAGAAAAATAAATTTATAAATAAAGTTTGCGCAATCCCGGATCGACGTAAATCGATTTGTGAAAATTCTATCTAAAAAGAATAATCCAGGATCAATAGATAGCTGAGTCAAAACGTCCGATAATAGGTATATTCGAGAACTAGTTAAAATATTGAGATTATCAATATAAGGGATAAAAGCACTTTAATAATATACTTGGAATCGTTTACAACAGGCGTAATATCTCATAGAGATAATAACTATCTCTTTTACTCTCTAAATAATTAATGCTGATATATTTTCCCTCAATTTGGCTAAAAAAGACCAAAATAGACTTTTATCGACCATAAATGCTGAATAACGCTACAATTCTTCCTCATCTTAGCTCTTTGATATGATGTAAATACTAGCCACTTATAAGCATGCTGCGCTAACCTGAGATAGCCTTTCCCACAGTGAAACAATCAATTTTACCGATCAAATTGATTTGCGTAAAATTTTGTAAATGTTACACTACAATACATCCATAGGTAGATGACTTTACTAAAATTTTAAGTGCGTCAAGTTATAAAAAAGATAGAACTATCACACTTCCGATTTCAGGAAAATTGCGCTTAACTTGACGTAGCAAAGGACAGCGAACAAAATAATTGCAATCTTCGTCGTAGTAAGCGGGAAACTTAATACAGTAACTTGACGGGCACCCATAGGAATTTTTTCTTCTTAAAAAAAATCCTATGGGAACCCTCGACTCGTCGTAGATGTTCGCTAATTAAATTAAACACCCTCAAAGAACTAGAGGAAAAAACAATGAAGGTATTTAACAATACCACAAAAAATATATTCTTGGCTAGTTGGGTATCATTTAATCAACAACAACCAAGTGAAGCAAATTTAACCGAACACAATAATTCAAGCACTAAGCCTAGGTGCGATATTTTAAAACCCCTGCGGGTTTGGATAAACAATATCGAAGTGCGCGATCGCCAGTTTGCTCATCGTATTTGCCAGCTAATTCCGGCTCAATGTCCCTTTGAGCGAGATGTGAAGTTATTTGGTAAGACTTTGTTTCACATTCCTCCAATGTGTAAGCTAAATCCATTGTATGAAGAAGTGGTTGCCTTGCGTTTTCGTTCCTTGTGCTATCTAGCTGATGAATGTGGCGAGGACATTTCGCAGTATTGTTAAATAAGAGATTGGAGTATATGGATGTAAAAACGAATTACCGTTCGTGCCAGTTTACTTACTCTGTAGCAACTTTCTTCCACTGTTTGATTAATTGTTGAGCTTCGGCATAAGCAGCTGTATCTTCTGGAGCCAAAGCAGCGGTTGCAATTGCTGAAGAAAATTGCTTGTTATCGGCACGGGTTTTCGCAAGCCGTAAAATTTCTTGACTCCATTTATTAATAGATTTTTCAGCGATGGCGAAACCCGGTTGAGATTGTGGTATTCTTTTAGCAACTTCAATGGCGCGATTGTAAGTAGATGCTTGTGAAGGTTGAATTAGAGCTGTCGCAGCTGACAAGAGAGTTTTGTTGCTTAAATATTGTTTCGATTCAAGTCGCCATTGTTTGATACTTGCTTGAGCTTCTTGGTAATTTGACTCTTCTTGACTAATTAACTCAGCAGCAGCGATCGCGCTAACATATTCCATTTTTTGAGCACGATTTTTTGCTAAATCTAAAATCATGCTGTTCCAGATTGTAATATTTTTTTGAGCTTGTTTATAAGCTACTTCACCTTTCTTAATATTTTTAGCGATGGCGATTGCTTTACTTAAGTCGCTAGCTTGATTGGGCTTAAGAGACATTTTTTCTAATTCCAACATAGCTTCCTTAGTTGCTTGCAAATTGGAACTGTTTGCAATTTGCTGATTCGATTGTTCTTTTTCTACTCTTGCAAGATTACCTGGTAAAGGTTTGACAAAGGTTTTACCATCGCTATTATTATCAGATACTTGAAATAAGTCACTTTGATGACGTAGAAAAACCACTAAAAGTAATCCGCAAACCACTAAAGTACTTCCACCAGCAAACAGCAGAGATTTACCTAATGAATTCTTAGTCTCTGGTTTGATGAAATTATTTTGGGTTTGGGGAGTCTCCGAATCGGTAGAAACAGAGGAGCTTTCGCTTAATACTTCTGCAACTTCTTTCTCCTCAAGCTTTGGTGCTGGGCGTGCAGTAAAAGTTTCTGTGGAATCTAGGGTATTAAGTGGTTCTGTAGTATCGTTTTTAACTTTTTCTGGTTCAAGTAGAATTTGTGATGGCGATGTAATAAAGGTAATGGGGTTTTGAACTGGGCGCCAATGATGCTGACATAATTCAGGAGTACGAATACTTAAATAACTTTCCAAGCCAGCCAAGTTTTTAGTATTACCGTAACGTAAAGCTTCTAAGAGCGCGGCAGTAAAAAAACCGTGTCCGAGTTCGGTACTTTCGTGAGAAAATTGCTCTGCTTGACAAGAAAGTATGGTGGAGATTTGTAATTCTTGGGCTAATTCAATAGTTTCTTGTCCAATCAAAGAATCTGCCTGGGTGCCAAAAGCGCGGTTAAAATCAAGTAGTAATAATACTTCAAGTTCAGCAACCTGTAGAGTTTGCATCAACTGACGCATTTCGATGGCTGTTTCACTAACGTGTTTGGAATCACCTTCAACGGGCATCAAGTAATCTTGTCCATTATAGTTAATCCCATAACCGCTAAAAAACAACCATAATTTATCTTGTGGTTGCCAAGAATTTGCGGCTAAATCTTCGAGTAACTGAAGAATATTGTTCTTTGTTGGTAAAGTCGGTTTACCTCCAATAGGTACGGAAGAATCAGTCATCAACAGACATTGCTCCGAAGGCATTCCAGCTTGTTTAACTAAAAAATCCCGTATTCCCTCAGCATCAGCTTGAGCATAGCCCAAAGCTTGTAAATACTGATATTGATTGATACCAATAGCAATCGCCCATAGTTTTGCCATGCGCCCTTTTTAAATTATTGAATAAAAAAAATTAGAAACTAAATATATAGCCCTCATTAATTGAATTAAATACATTCTATAATTCTTCTCAAAGCCTTTTTTCCCAGACTGGGAGAGACTTTGAACTTAGAAGAATAATAAGGAGTCCTGTATCTCATTCAAATACAATCTGCTATACATAAGACGAGCAGTACTTGTGGAGTACCAATCGTTGACAGTTGAGTGCTGCGAGGGTAATTAATGTAATTTGCTTTGCCGAAAAAACAAAGCTAACCTATGTCTATAAGTCTAAGTGATTATCATCAATTTTTGAGATGATAAGTCATTATTATTACTGATAATGCAAACACAATGAATGTTAATAGTGCGTTCATTTATAGAAGACTGCTAGGAGCCTATAAATAATGGTTAGCAAAAATTGGTTAAAAACATTCATTCCACTTATGCCATCGATCGCAAAGAAAATCCGGATAACTAATGCCGTACTTTTGCTGAGTACAGCAGTACCGATGTGGTTGGTATCGTCGGCGATTGCCCCTGAAATTGTGCAAGCTTATACGAATAGAGTTGATCTAGAAATTAATCGTCTACCGGGAGACAATTACAAAAGCTTGCTACGGAGGGCAGAAGCAGTAGCAAGGGCAGCGGCTCAACGTAGTTTCGATAAAGATATTTTAGTCACAGATGTATCCATAATTATTTCCGTCCAGAATTTTGGAGCGATCGCACCTGTTTTGGAATTAAACGTCAGTCGTAGCCAGTGGCGCAATCGTCCAGATCCGCAGCGTTGGGCAAAATATTTTAAAATGGCAAGGACGCTACTATTCTTTGGGGAAAGTGCGACTAATACCGCTTCTAATGGAGAAACTAATGCTGTTGAAGAAACACCCCAAACAGTTCCAATTCCCGTACCAGAGTTGAAAGTTGAGTGAATGAGATGGTGATTTAATCAGCCCAACTGAGCCTTTCGAGGGAGTTGAACGGGAGCTAAAATCATAAAATAGCGATCGCGTTCAAAAAAATAGGAGTTGGGGAGCTACTTACCTATTAATGTCTTAGAATAAAAAGGTTGTCAAAAATTACGGTATCTGCTTTTATGGCTGTTCCAAAGAAGAAAACATCCAAATCGAAACGGGATAAACGTCGAGCAACCTGGAGACACAAAGCAACTGTCGAAGCAGAGAAAGCTCTTTCTCTTGGTAAGTCAATTTTGACTGGGCGCTCTACATTTGTTTATCCATCTGATGAAGAAGAGGAAGAAGAGGAAGAGTAATTCGCGGGCGAGTTGCCTCTCGCTTACACGTAGCTCCGGCGGTAGTAGATGTAGCAGTATTTCACAATTATCGAAAAGTTCATCTCTACCGCAAACTGTCTTGCTTGAAACCAAAATCTAAAATCCTGTTGGGTACAATCTAAAATTGCTCTGGTCATGGATGATTTCAAATCTTCCAACGGTGGTATGGAGAATAATTCATTTAACTATTCATAATTGCTCGTTACAAGATATATTATTATCTATAGAAAAATATTTTCACTCCTCCTATGCTGGGAAAATTTTTTCAAAAACCGACTTCTGAAAATAGCGATCGAGTTCCTCCCGGGCAACATTTAGCTAAGGGTTTTCCCGTACTTACTTATGGTGCGACTCCTCAAGTTAGTATTGAGGAATGGGAATTTAGTGTATGGGGTTTGGCAAAACCTCAAAAATGGAATTGGTCGGATTTCATGGAATTACCCCATAATGATTTTACAGCGGACTTCCACTGTGTAACCCGATGGTCTAAACTTGATGTAAAGTGGACTGGTATTAAAGTCACTGACTTTATGAAAGCCATTGAGTTGGACGGCGAGGCAACTCATATTATGGAACATTGCTACGGTGGTTACACTACCAATATTGCAATTGAAGATTTTGTACGGGAAGCAAACTTTTTTGCGTTTCAACTATTTGGTGAACCTTTAAGTGATGAACATGGTGGCCCCATGCGGTTAGTAGTTCCTCACCTTTATGCTTGGAAAAGTGCTAAATGGATAAATGGTTTAGAATTTTTAGATCGTGAAGAATTAGGTTTTTGGGAACGTAATGGTTATCATCGTCGCGGTGAACCTTTTAAGGAAGAACGTTACAGTTAACAGTGAACAGTGAGCGGTGAGCAGTTGATAGTTAGGAGTTAATAGTTTTGGCTCTTCAGTTATTTGTATGCTAAATTTTTCATAAAATATACGTTTATTTATTAATAATTTTACTTTAGTTTCTCCCGACTACCGACTGCCCGAAGACGACTATTTCAATAGCATACCAAGTACTGAAGAACCATAGTTTTAATTGCTAATGTCCAATGTGCAGTTCTGAATGACTAATCTTTATCCAAAAATTCTTTTTAGTAAAGGCAATTTGTTTTTATAGGGGGGATAAAGCAATTTTACATCTAGAAGAAAAGGTTTTTTTACTACACTCTTAAAGTGAGAAAAGGTATCAAAACCGGCTTTACCGTGATATCTACCAATACCGCTATTTCCTATACCACCAAATGGTAAAGATGGAGCGGTGTAATGAATTAGTGTGTGGTTAATACAACCCCCACCAAATGAAGTTTCTCTTATTACTTGTTTTTGCAGGTTCTTATTTTCAGAAAATACGTATAAAGCTAAAGGTTTCGGTTGAGAGTTGACTATGTTGATGGCGTTACTATAGTCGTCAAATTCAATTACTGGTAGAATGGGACCGAAAATTTCTGCTTGCATTATTGCATCTTCCCAGGAAACACTATCTATTACAGTAGGAGCAATATAACGTTCTTCAGAAGTTGTTTCGCCACCAATGATGATTTTTCCATCTTTTAAATAATTGACCAATCTATCAAATTGCTTTTGATTGATGATTCTGGCATAATCAGGACTAATAGCCGGGTTTTCACCGTAAAATTCTTGAAGACATTTTTTGATTTCATCTAATAAATTAGATTTAATTTTTTTATTAACTAAAAGATAATCTGGTGCAAGACAAGTTTGTCCGGCGTTAAAAAATTTTCCCCAAGTGATGCGTCTAGCGGCGATTTTAAGATCGATGTCGGTATCTACAATACAAGGAGATTTACCACCAAGTTCTAGGGTTACAGGTGTAAGCTGTTTCGCGGCTGCTTCCATAACAATTTTACCGACAGCATTACCGCCAGTAAAAAAGATATGGTCAAATTTTTCTGCTAATAACTGTTGGGAAGTTTCTACACCTCCTTCTATTACCGTTAAATATGATTTATCAAAATACTTCTCAAAAATTTTAGCGACGAGACTAGAAGTGTGAGAAGCAATTTCTGAAGGTTTGAGAAT
>JBHJJJ010000400.1:0-26082 GCA_050042755.1 Rivularia sp. (in: cyanobacteria) | reverse complement strand
TCGGTGCGGTAGTCAAGGGCACGATTCATTCTCCCAGTTTGTTCGGGGGACATATATGTTAATGTCCCTTCAAGTTGATTGGGGTTAGTTAGTTGTAGTTTTTCGTTACTAAGTCTGGAAGCTATACTAAAGTCAGTAAGCTTAACTTGTCCTGATTTAGGATTAATAATGATGTTATCAGCTTTGATATCTTTGTGAATAATATTGTGAGAATGCAGCGATACTAGAGCTTTCCCCAATTGCACGGCAATATTTAAACATTCGAGTAATTCTAATTTTTGATTGCTTAGTACTTGCCTAAGAGACTTTCCACCAAAATCCTCCAACACAAGTAACAAACGATTTTCATCGGTTTCAAGCCTTAATATTTTGACAACACCTTCTAAGTCAAGACTTTCAGTAATTTTGTATTCATGTTTGAGTCGAGTAATTGCATCTAAGGTTGGATAGTCTTCTTTAAGGATTTTAAGAATGACTTTTTGCTGGTTTAGATGCGATATACCCCGATAAATAATGGTATTGATTCCTTCGTAAATGACTTCCATAATGTCATAACCGGGAACCAAGGTAGATGTGAGCATTACACAATCCTTCCTAGAAGAGTATAAATTTGTTCGTATATCTAGGGTTCCCCAATATTCAGTTTTTTAAACACCTATGAAAGGAAATTTGCTGAAAATTTAAAATATACCGTCACAGAACTTGCACGGAGTACATACCTAAAATCTAAAATGCAGGAGCACAAGACGACGTACTTTGATTGAACTAACCTCAACTCTGTTGTTTGTATGAAAATCCTCCGCAACCCAAGCCCTACATAGTAAATACAAATGGATATATTTGGGTAAAGCCCATAATAGCCGTGGATCCATATTTAATTAAACTAATTTAACCTCCCTTACATAAGAGAGGTTGCGGGTATTTTAAAACTTGAAATGACAAGTTTTTCCTCAACTTTGAGTAAGTCCAATTACTACTGCTTTGCTGGTAATTAATTCTAAAATTGCTTTACACAGTAGGCTTTGGGCATCAAGGAAACCATAAATTGCAGTTAAATGATTTTTCCCTGGTTGTGGTAAATACTTACCCTCAAGTCCTTTTGCTTTCCATTCTTTCAAAAAATCTTGTGACTGACGATGAAATTCTGAGGTTTCTTCTTCACCATATGTAACAATAAGCTTTCCTGCTTGTTCGGGAATATGACGAATAGGGCTGTTGCGAAGAACTTGACCCCAAGTCAATTGCAGAGAAGGTTGTAACCAAGTATAAGGGAAGGGCATTAGATCGAATAAACCACTAATAGCGCATCCACCTTTAATTATATTATTGGGTAAACCATAATCTTTTTCCCAATCTGTAGACATCATCATAGCGGTTAAATGACCACCAGCTGAATGCCCAGATACATAGATTTTATTTGGATCGGCACCAAAGCTTTTAGCATTACGGTAAATCCAACTTATGGCACCCCTATTTTGCCGAACAATCTCGTCAATAGTAACTTTTGGACATAACTCATAATTGATAACTATAACTGTTACGCCAGCACTAACAGGACCTTTGGCAATGAAACTAAACTCTTTACTACTAAGCATTTTCCAGTAACCACCATGAATAAACACTAAAATAGGTGCGTCTGGTTCAGATGCAGGAAAGATGTCTAAGTTTTCGACTAAGGTTGGACCAAAGGGAATATTAAGATAACACGTCAGTTCTTCCCGTACTTTCTCACTATTTGAAATGTAAAAATTAATATAAGAAGCCAAATCAAGTCCTAATTTTTCAGCATCGTATTGAGCATCTAACTCGGATTGATCTTGAAAATTACGATATAGCATTATATTTTCCCTGTAAATTGGTAGATTCCTGAATGCAAATAGATTTTAGCTTGAGAAAGCTTTTAATAAAGATAAGGTAGAAGACAGTTATATTGAGTAAAAAGCACCATTAACTTAATTATCTCTCAAAAATATTCTAGACAGAATTAAATTAATAGCATCTATAGTTTATCTTTTAAATTTGAAAAAGCGGAGTAAACTCTCCGCTTTTCAAAACATGCAAATTATCCTGTTTAAGATATATTATTATTAGAAGTAAGTTTGCCAATCATTTTTTAAATGAATTAAAGAAGGTCATACAACGGTTGATATCAATAATGGCATTTTTTTTGCCGTAACAGTTTTTTCTTGTAGTTTTTTGTTATTAGGTATCTCTGAAGATTTACTCATTTCCTCCAAACACTCGAAGAAACTATTAAATACTATTTCTACAGCATTACAAGCTTTGGCTTTTTGTTCTTCTGTTATCTCCATATTATTCAATAAATTTTCTGTTTCTTCATGATTCATCCCAGATTGGATATGACCTGTCTCTACTAGCAAATGATATTTACTAAAGTAGCGACATTTTTGTTGAGTGACTTGTTCTAGTTGATCGCCCAATTTGACAAAGTAAGGTAAAGCAGTATTACCTGTAGCTTCTATAGATTCAATAACTGCTAGTTTTACTATTAAATCTTCTTCAAAAACACAAAGTGCAAATAAGTTGTAGCATAATTGCCGCGTTTTCTTTGTTCGTTCACCCCAAAGAAAGTCCAAAGTCTCACTGAAAGTTAACTTCAAATCATCATTAATTCCTAACTTTTCTATATCGTGTAAATACCAACGCCAGTGGCGACCATCTTCATAAGAATGTCTATTAATCATCTCCTGAATAGGGTTATTAGTTGGTTCTCTCCTAAGTGCATAAGCATTAATATCTTTAAACATCATTGCAAATGGTGCAAAACAAGGTGCCCAAGCAACTCTTTCCAACGGATCGATGCTTTCATCGATTAAATAGTTAAGCAATGGTAAGCTTGCAAACTCCTTTTTTTTCTGTTCAATCAATCCTAAAACTTCTTTCATTTTAATTCTCTAGGGTCAAGGTACAATCTTCTTTTATTAAAGATGGTATTTGCACTAATCCCTGACACTATCTTCTCATAACTAAAATTTTCACCGAATAAAAATGTGATAATTAAGTTATTAAAAGGTTACAGTCCGAAAAATCTGATTAAAACTATTTAACCTAACATTAACTAACTTTCTCTAAACAACTGCAATCAACAGTATTTAGTTTTAGTAGTCTTGCTTTAACTCCGTAACTAATTATTAAGTTTGACAGAAATATTTTGAAATGGGTAGGGGTTTAGAGTAATCTTTATTAAAAGTAAAATAATTAGAATAAATACGGATAATTTAATCCGCTATTAATTGATATTATATTTTTTTATTCATACTAAGTTCAGCAAATATACTGAAAAATTACGATTATTCTTTTGAAAATGATTATTTTTAAACTAACCCTTGTCAATTACGGAGATAAATAGTTACTAAAAATATAGTCAAATATTACAAGACTTATTTTTAGCTTTACCAGGAGTAATCCTGAGTGGACGAACTACAACGCCCTCTATCCCTCCATCAAAGATTGTTGGGATTACTTTTCGCATGATATTATAACTGCCATTCACATCCGCATTAATTCTAATTTTATGTCTTTTGATTTTATACATTCCTCTGGAAACTCGGTAGCCACTAAACTGGATTTTTTTACTACCTTCATCACCATAATTAGGAATGGTATCCCCAGACAAAAAACTAGCTTTTGAAGTATAACTTTCTTCAGAAGTAATAACTGTAATCCCTTTGATTATTCCTTTATATTTCAACATCTCTATAAACCGAGCATGAGGAATCGAAGTAAAAGATTGATTGTTCTTTTTCCCATTATTTACTTCTTGCTTCCACAGGGGATTTTTACCAATAATTAACTTACTTATTCCGCGAGAATCTAGATAATCAATTATCCATCTCGAGCAGACATGTAGGTAATTATCTACTTGGTTATTACGTTTAGCAGTTAATCTTTTAATTTGATGAGATGTTGATTTTTCACCTGGTAACTTTGACTGAAGAACAGCTTTACTTTTATTGTAGAATTGATTCAAACTCTTTAATGGTCGTCCGTTAACCAGAACAGGTACAAAACCTTTTTGGTTTGATGTTAATGCCGCTAAATTATCTACTCCAATATCTATGGCTGCTACTAATTCAGGGTTTGTGACTGTATGGTGTTCTGAATATTCATAAACTACCTCAATTACATATTGACCAATATGAGGAATTATTCTAGCTTGAACTATATTTTGCACAAAAGTTGGAATAGAAATATCTGTACCAGATAATTTGACTAATCCTTTTTTTTATCCTGTTTTACTAATTGCTTGAATTGTGTAAATTAATAAGTTACGTCCTTGGGTTTTATGTTTGTATTTGGGTAATTTGGGTTTACCACTAAACTTATCTGGATCAAGTTGATAAGCTTTATTTGCCTCGAAAAACGATTTCCAGTTTTGGTCTAAAACCTTGAGAACTTGTTGGCGGGTACCCATGAGAATTTTTTTAGAAGAAAAAAATTCTCATGGGAGCCCTTGGCCAGCCCTTTCTGGGCAATGCTTGATAATCTGGTTGCTCTTTTACTAGATGATATAGTTTATTAAAGCCCAAATAAACTTTTTCAAATATGAATGATTGACGAACTAAATAATTAGCATAGTTATAGAGATTTTTAGATAGAAAACATAAATTATCTATCTCAAACCACATTGGATTACTTCTTTTGATTATATGTCTCTCTACAAGTCTCATAAAGTTCGACTTCATTCATACATACTAATATTATCTTATACAATCAAATTTCTTGATTGACATATTTGACTATATTTAATTATATTTGACTATATTTATGTCGTTTTATTGCGATACCTCTTTAGATTCTGGATGCAGGAATTTTAGATTAGGGCATGTTTCAAACGATAAAAGCCCGCAGCCTTATACGGCAGTAGTTTAATTACAAAACCCACCGTAATGGTGGGTTAAAAAGCCTGATTTTTCACCGCTCGCTGCCACGGCGGGCTTGGTTTCCATAACCCCGCCATAATTAAAGCGGGGAAGATTAATTGCTGTATTAAGACTTCACTACCACCGATTCTTCTTTCTTCTCTTCCTCTTCGGGTAAGCCAAAAATTGAACGATACAGACTTACATATTGTTTAGCAGAAAGATTCCAACTGAAATTCTGACTCATACCCCGTTGCTGCAATTCCTGCCATTGGGGTTTGAAGCGAAAGCCTTCCCAAGCACGCACCATACAAGTGTACAAGTCTAGGGCTTCGTAACGGTCAAAGGAATAGCCAGTACCTATATGATTCATCGGATCGTGATGCGATACTGTATCTACCAATCCACCCGTACGACGTACAATCGGCACGCAACCGTAACGCATCGCTAACATTTGACTGATACCGCAGGGTTCAAAACGACTCGGCATTAAAAATGCATCGCTACCAGCATAAATACGACGAGCCAAAGCATCGTTATATAGTATATAGCTTGCCATACGTCCAGGAAAGCGAGATGCCATTTGCCACAGTTGGGTTTCGTAATTTCTGTCTCCCGTTCCCAATACTATAAACTGAGCATCTGTATAGGATAAAAATTTATCGAGAACCTGCATCATTAAATCAATGCCTTTCTGTTCCACCAAACGGGATACCATTCCAATTAGAAAAGCATTGCTATTAACTTCTAATCCTAATTCTTCTTGCAAAGAGATTTTATTCACCTTGCGTTTATCTAAACTCTCACCAGTGAAATTTTCACCTATATACTTGTCTGTTTTAGGGTCGTAAACTTCAGTATCTATACCATTGACAATACCCGATAACTTACCGCTAATAAATGACAGCAATCCCTCTAATGTTTCGCCATAATCAGCCGTTTTAATCTGCTCAGCATAAGTTGGTGATACCGTAGTTACTCTATCGGCAAACTGCACCGCTGCCGCCATTGTGTTGTGTCCTTGCATATACCAGGGACACCAGGTAATTTTTTCTAAATACCAGTACCAGGGACCCTGATAAGCTAAGTTATGAATAGTAAATACAGTACTGATATCGGGAGATTGATGCAGCCACACTGGAAGCATCCCCGTATGCCAATCGTGACAGTGAACTATCTCGGGTTTCCAGTAGTTCCAGCAAAACTCGGCAGCACCATTCGCAAAGAATGTAAAGCGCCAATTTTCATCATCACCGCCATAAACTTTGCGCGGATCGAAAGCCGGATGTCCAAATAAATACAAAGGAACATCAGTACTAGGAAGCACCGATTCGTAAACCGCGAAATCATTGAACATGGCATTACCCTTCCAAACAGGTTCGGAAGGGATCTCCATCTTGTCTGGCAGAAAGCCGTAATAAGGCATGAAAATCCGCACATCATGCCCCATGCTTCGCAAAATTTTCGGCAATGCACCCACAACATCACCCATTCCACCAACTTTCGCTACAGGGGCTGCTTCTGCTGCTACAAATAGAATCCGCATTTCATTTATCAGTTATCAGTTGTCAGTTATAAGTTATCAGTTGTTGGTTGTTAGTTGTTAATTGATAGTTGTTGGTTGCGAATTATTGGAACCTATGCAGCCAAATCTTCAACACCCGGTTACGGTGCGGTTAAATATACGAAATTTGCATTAAGGAAGATAAAAAAAACAGGCAAATCGACCCATTAACTATCTGGGCTTTGTTTTAGTAGCCCCAGGATATACAACCTCTATGAGGGCTACTAAGGTTCAAAAACACACCCTAACTCACAACTCATAACTGAAATTCAACCACGTTCAAGAGTCGCAAAAATCTCATCTAAGATTTCCTGGGCTCCTTGTTGGCGCAATCGCTGGGCTAGTTCGCTACCTAGCTTCTCAGGCTCTGACAAGGAACCAGAAACGGTGTCTTGGATTCGCTTTGTACCATCGATGCTGGCGACTATTCCTGTCATAGTCAATTCGTCACCATTTATTTGGGTATTTACACCTATAGGTACTTGACAACCGCCCTCTAAATCCCGTAGAAACGCTCTTTCTGCAAGACAGCGATCGCGGGTTTGAGGATGTTCAATTACCTTGAGCAAGGATATAAGTTCCTGGTTGTCGGAAAGGCATTCAATGCCCAATGCACCTTGTCCAACTGCGTGGAGGGAAATCTCTTTAGGTATAACTTGATGAATACGCTCTGCCATTCCCAAGCGTCCCAATCCTGCAGCGGCTAAGATTAAAGCGTCGTATTCTCCCGCATCAAGTTTGGCGAGGCGGGTGTTTAAGTTACCCCGTACATCTTTAAACTCGAAGTGGGGGAAGTGATGCCGCAATTGCGCCAAACGTCGTAGAGAAGATGTACCAATAACCGCACCTTCGGGCAAGGTTTCGATTTGTTTATCTTTGTGCTTTTCGTGCACAACCAAAGCATCAGCCGGGTTTTCTCGTTCGGTAATGGCTGCTAAACCCAGCCCTTCTGGTAAACGAGTCGGTAAATCCTTTAGAGAATGAACTGCAAAGTCAATCTCTCGATTCATCATTCCCAATTCCAGTTCTTTGGTGAATAGCGCTTTGTCACCAATCTTCGCTAATGCCACATCCAGAATTTTGTCTCCCTTGGTAGACATGGTGTGAACTTCAAACTTGATATTTGGAAAACTCTTAGAAAGTTGTTCCTGTACCCAGTAAGTCTGAACGAGAGCGAGCTGGCTTTTACGAGAACCGATGCGAATAGTTGTGGTAGTACTCGAAACAACTGATGTCATAAACCAATTTGTGGTTGGGAGGAGATATATTCCTTATATAGACTACCGCAGTCAGGGGATCGAAAACTTCACTTGTACAATTTTGGTCAAGTCAATTTAGTGTTTTTTTTACATTACTTAACTAATTTTTGTTAAATATTTCACAGAAAAATCTAGATAGGCAAAAAATTACATTTAATCAGGAAGTTATTGTCTTAATAACTGGTAAAATGGGGGGTAAAATAAAAAGCAAAATTATAAAGAATAATTAATTTTTTGTGATTGATATATCATTACTTCAATCAAGCTGATTATCTAATTAGTTATCCAAGTAATATATTGCTCGCGGTAAGTGTGAATTACCGTTTCGGTTTTCCTGTTTGAGATTCCATCTTCTAATACATTTTAGGGAGTCTCCGTCTCTAATGACTCCCTTATCATTTATTTTCCCTCTACCTCCTCATAGAAAGCTCTCCTACTGTTTCAAGATTAATAGAAAGATTACTCGCCAATTCATATTTGGATTGAGCAACGCCAAGTTTAGATAATTGAGTTGTCTGAGTGCTTCAACTGATAAGCCCCAAAGAAGGGTGAAATTTGAATTATAAACTTAGAGATAATTAAATGTTTCAGCATAACTTACAGATGCGATACATATTCAAACGGCTAATATCCAGCAGATAGATAGATTTTTTCTGCCATCTATGACGATTAGCATTGAAGTTGAATTGAGTACTAAAATTTATATTTATAGTTTTATTAAAACTTAAATTCAAAAAATAAACCTGACTCTAGAGTGAAGTTGAAATTGTCATAAAAGGATATCAATAATTTGGTACAACAAACGTTACACATTCATTGTCAGTTGAGAATTTAGGAGTAAATTGTATTGAAATTGGTATTTGAGGCCACAATCGCCGAAAAAATTCGTAAGATGAAGCAGCGAGTAAAATGGAGAGACTCCGCGATCGTTGAACGAAATATTGACCAAACTAGCTTAGTCATAGATGATGGTAAAGCCGACGATGTCGAATTTTCATTTCTGGTGGTAGGTGATAGCGGTACGGGTTCGCACCGGGGACATAGTCCCATGAGAAAGGTTGCCGAACTAATGCTACCCCATTACGATGAATGTCGGTTTATGTTGCATACGGGGGATGTTGTTTATCAAGTAGGTTCAAGCGAATACTATCCTCAAAACTTCATCAAACCCTATCGAGAATTTATTCTAGGTGGCGAAGATTATAAAAGCATTGCTTACGATGAGATGGTGTTCAAGATGCCTGTTTTGCCAGTACTAGGAAACCACGATTACTACGATCTACCGATTATATTCGGTTTAATATCCGCCACAACCTTACCATTTCGTCGCTTAATTCCATCAAAATTAGATATTGAAGTTGGCAGACACGGTTCCCGTAAAGGTGATGCATTTGCACGAGCATTTTTAGATTATCTGTGTCGGTTTAAACTAAGGGGTGAATTGGCCACTCATTTGGATGAATACTACACCGCAAAAACAGATACTCAAAGATGTCTTCGTTACGTACCAGGACAATTTACACGCCTTCCTAATCGCTACTATAGCTTTTGCTACGGTGGAATTGACTTTTTTGCTTTAGATTCCAATACTATTAATGACCCTCTTCCTTTACCAGAAACAAAGGAAGGAAAAGCTTATGGTTTATTATTACAAAAAAGACGCACAGAGTTAGAGCTTGAAATTGAAAAAATCAGGGACATTTCCGAAAAGCTGAATCCGAATAACCCCAGTGATGCCGAACAAATCGATGACTTACAATCTAATCTATCGCAAATCGAGGAAATGATTGTTGATATTGAGAAGCAATTACATACTGCTCCAATTAAAGTTACCGATACCGAACAACTTGAATGGCTCAAGCAGCGTTTAATTGAATCTTGGAATAAATCAGAAGTTAGGGGACGAGTAATTTATTTTCATCATCCTCCCTACGTCACTGAAGCAACTAAGTGGGAACAAGCACAGACTCTTGCTGTTCGCAGCCGTATACGAAACGTACTCAATGCAGTCGCTGAGGAAGTAAATTCTTTAACTCAAGGTCGTCCTATAGTGGATTTAGTCTTAAACGGGCACGCTCACTGTATGGAACATTTAGAAACATTAGATACAGGTAATGCCGACTCCAACATCAACTGGATTGTTTGCGGTGGTAGCGGACATAGTTTGCGACGGCAACGTACCCAAGGAACTGATTTATGGGAATATTTCCCAACAAGTAACGAAAAAAAATCTAAATTAGTAGCGCGATCGCATCTTTTTGTTGGTCGTAATGGTTCTGGTTCCCATAAAAGAAGACCTTATTCAGCGCTTAGGATTGACGTTAAAGAAGGTTCTCCTCCCAAGTTTATTGTAAAACCTTTGGTTATTGAACGCTATCAACGCCAATGGCATCAACCGCAAATTGAATCATTTACAATATAACGATCGATATAGTAATTTAAAGTATTGGTAAGAATAAAGAAACCCGGTTTATTGAAGAAGCCGGGCTACAGGGTTCTGAGAAATTTTGTGGAAGTGCTACCGCAAGATTTATAGAAACTTAGCTCACAGATTCTGTAGTAGTGTTACCTGTGATTTGTTTCTTAAATGATTCAATTTCAGCGGCTAATTCTTTTCTATTTGGTGCTTTGAGTAAATAACGCAAAACAAACCAACCAGTATATCCAATGCCAATTAACTCAAAAATTGGGGATACCAAAGGAAAATTGTTGATTGCAGCTAGCACCGCTAAGAGCACCCTTACTGCAACAAACGAAGCTAAAAACACAGCGAGCGCAATAATCGGTGTTTTGTATGCGCTGTAAAACTTACTTAAATCTTGAGGAATCTCTGCCAAGAATTGAGAAATATTTGCACCAAGCATTTCCAATTGATTCGGTTCTTCAGCAGGTGGTAGTTTAGCTAAAGTCTGGGGATTAGTGCCGTCTAACGCTGGCATCTCGTTTTGCAAAGCGGTATCAACCTTTTGTGGTTCCTTAAATTCTGTCTCCATTTTTTTCTCCTTACTTTGATATAGTTAACAACTGACATTTCTCAGTTTATTTAGCTATTGAAAGCTTTACATCCACCTATCACCATATTTACTTTATCCTTTTGGAGGAAACACTTATTTGTTAATTTATTGTTACTTTAAAACTATTCAAAGAAAAGTCTTTGTTATCGAAGCTAGGGTATAGGGCATGGTACATAGGGGATTAGGGAAGGGAATAAAATATTATATATTTTACTTTTTTGACTTTTGACGAACGCAAGCGGTTGAGATATTCCCCATCACTCCCTTAGGGTATAACCGCGCCAGTCAGATTTGCACCATCTAACAAAGCACCGTTAAGGTTAGCTCTTTGAAGGTTTGCATTGGTAAGATTTGTGCCTCTCAAGTCAGCATTTCTTAAATTCGCACCATTGAGGTTAGCACCGCTGAGGTTAGCACCACTGAGGTTAGCACCGCTTAAATCGACACTACTTAAATCGGCATTTTTTAAATTAGCTCCACCTAAATTGACTTGACTAAGATTCATTTGGCGCAAATCCTTTCGTTCCCAATTCACCCCACCAAGGTTTTTAGCAGGTTTATTTTTGGAGTACGCTGGCGGTGTTATTTCTGTTGTATTTGATTGGGAAATAGAACTTTCTACAGGTGGCGGGGCAATGGTTTCCACAGGTGCTCGTGAAATATCTGGTTGTAAGATTGATGAATCAGATGGATCTGATGATGAAAGGGGTGTTTCAAGGCTTTTCAACGCTAAATAAATACCCACACCAGATAAAAGAGTGGCCCCGGTGAGTATAGCAGCAAGAGTTACAAGCAAACCTCGGCGCTGTTTTCGCGGATCCATTAGTAATAAAGTTAGAAATTAGAAGTTATAAATTACAAGTTATTAGATTAGATATTTAACTTTGTTGTGACCAGCATCACTTCATTTTAAGACCTCGATCGCTTTGTGTATATTCGGTTATCACTTAGATTATAGAAAAAGATGAGTTATAACTAAAGCGAAAATGTGGACAAATTTATAGTTTGCTCAGGAGGATTATCATGTGGGAAAAGCTTTTGCTGGCGATCGGTTTAACATTTACCCTCCAATTATGTACGCAAACAGGTGTATTCTCTTTAAGTGAATCTACCAGAGAAAACATACACTATGAAACTGTGCGGTTCGTAGCGCAACAATACGAGAACTGAATCCGCTCCTAAGCATACCTTTCTATGGGTTTTCTGCTTTGATAGTACAACGGTTATTAGTTGAACAATTTTCAAGTGTAATTAGAGTTTTTACTTAGATATTTAAGCGTGATGGTATTAGTTTTTCTAGGTTAAGCTGGGTAGTCAGGAAAATATACTACTCCATCAGTCACTGTTATGAAAAACCAAATTGTAGCTACAATTCTATTTATTTCGACTTTCAGCTTCACCAATACAGCCCAAGCAGCAAATTCCCAAGACGTTAGAGAGTTATTAGCAACCAAACAATGTCAAAACTGTGATTTGAGCGGTGCGGGTTTAGTAATGTCCGATTTATCTGGAGCTGATTTACGTGGTGCAAATTTGAGCGGTGCAAACCTTAGTCGTGCAAACTTGAGCGGTGCGGATTTACGTGATGCTAACTTAAGCGGTGCTGGTTTGTTTGGCGCAAATTTGAGCGGTGCGAAACTCAGTCGTGTAAATTTATTAGGTGCGGATCTCAGAAATACTTACCTTGTAAATGCACGGTTGACAGATGTGGATGTAAATGAAGCTAATTTACAGGGAGCTACTGGTATTACATCCCAAATTGCAAAACCACAGCAATTTTATGCTTGGGGTATGGCTTCAGCGGAAAAAGGTAACTTACAGCAAGCAGCACAATATTTCAATCAAGCCATCGCAGCTAAACCCGACTATGCAGGAGCTTACTTGGCTCGTAGTATTGCTCGCTATCACATGTTGGATAGCAAAGGTGCTTTTGAAGATGCTCAAGTTGCTAAAAAACTGTTCAAATCCCAGAAAGATATTATTGGATTACAAACAGCACAAGCATTTATTCTAGAAATACAAACACCCCTAGAAGGAAAAGTACGTCCATCTAAACCCACTTTAACGGACTTTGTGGGAAGTCTTAGCTCCCTCTTGCTTCAGTTTTTACCTTTCTAATAGAGGGAGTAAAATTTAGAAGTTAAAAATTAGGATTTAAAAATCCATAACTGTTCACTCTTTACTGTTGACTGTTCACTGATTAATGTCTATTTCTAATGAATTGTGGAAAAATAATCACGATTTAGCACAAGCATGTTTGGAGCATCCTTTTATACGGGGAATTGCTGATGGTACTTTAGAGCCGCAAAAATTTGCTTATTATGTAGGGCAAGATGCTTTTTTCTTGGAATCTTTTGCCCGCGCTTACAGTATCGCTGCTGCTAAAGCACCAGATTTTTCTGTATTCACCACGTTTCATAATTTAGCTAGTGGCGTGTTGGTAGAATTGCAGCTACATCAAAGTTATGCTTGCAAGTGGAATGTGGATTTACAGGTACAGCAACTGGGTAATGCAACTCGTCGCTACACAGACTTTTTATTGGCCACTGCTTGGGGTGGAGATATTGGTTTAATTGCTGCGGCTATGTCTCCCTGCATGGCTTTATATGCTTTTTTAGGAAAAGAATTAGCGGGTGATGGTATTCCAAATCATCAATATGCAGATTGGATTCGTACTTACAGCAGTTCTGATTTTCAACCTCTGACGGAACAACTTGCAAGTCTTCTTGATAGCTATGGGATTAATACTGCAACAGTCGCTTCCGCTTACAGGTATGCAATGTTATGCGAATTAAACTTTTTCCAAGCAGCTTGGGAATCAGTGAGCAGTGAGCAGTGAATAGTGAATAGTGAATAGTGAATAGTGAATAGTTGGCAATTTTTAATTTCTAAGTCTTAATTTCTTATCTTCCCATCTTAGTTTTTGAAAAAACAAAACATCATAACTTTTTCTCAAAGAGTATGAAGTATCAAAAATCACTGATATTTTTACTGTGACAAGCCAGACTGGGAAAGTGGTTTTTTACTTTTTGTGAAACGATGAAGAATATAGATGTAAGCGAATTGATCGAAAGATATAAGTCGGGAGAGAGGAATTTTAAAGGTGCTAATTTGATCGGTACCTATTTAAATGAGGTTAATCTCAGTGGAGTAAATTTACAGGGTGCCTCTTTGAGTGAAGTTGATTTGAGCAGGGCTAATTTAAAGGGTGCTAACCTTACTGAAGCATCTTTGAATGGAGCCAATTTAAGTGGAGCTAATTTAAGTGAAGCCAATCTCTGTGGGGCTAATCTTTATCAAGCTAAGTTGACTGGTGCGAGTCTCGATAAAGCTCTATTGAAAATGGCGGATCTAATCGATGCAGATTTTACTGCTGCTTCTTTAGAACAAGCTAATCTTTATGGGGCGTATATGAATGGTACAAGGTTAAACGGCGCGATTATGCCGGATGGAAAAATTCATGATTAAGTTTTGTGATTTAGAAATAAGTGGATAGATAGAATTTCATACAGTTTATATTTAATTAGCTATTGGAATTGAAATTTAAAATTGTCACAAAATGTAAATCTTGTAAAATGCCTTACAATTACTTTTTCCCTTAGTTTCACTAGGGTTAGGACAAACCAATTCATTTCTACCTACCTATTGCCAGTAAATAGTTTCTGATATTTTGAAGTAATCTACGTTTCAAAGCGTCTCAATGACAGATAATGGCGCAGAGGGGAACCAAAATGTCCGATAATTTCAGAAGCCGAGTTGTAACCCAAGGGATGCAGCGTGCGCCAAACCGAGCGATGTTGCGAGCTGTTGGTTTTGGAGATAATGATTTTACTAAGCCCATTGTAGGTATTGCTAATAGTCATAGTACGATTACCCCTTGCAATATGGGGATAAATCCGTTAGCACAAAGGGCTGAAAAAGGCGTTCGCGATGCTCAAGGGATGCCGCAGATGTTCGGTACCATTACTATTAGCGATGGTATTTCTATGGGAACTGAGGGAATGAAGTATTCCCTGGTGTCGCGAGAGGTAATTGCCGATTCTATCGAAACTGCTTGCAATGGCCAAAGTATGGATGGGGTGCTTGCTATCGGCGGTTGTGATAAAAATATGCCGGGAGCAATGATTGCGATCGCTAGGATGAATATACCGGCAATTTTTGTTTACGGTGGTACGATCAAACCCGGACATCACGATGGTAAAGATTTAACGGTTGTTAGTGCTTTTGAAGCAGTTGGAGAGCATAGCGCCGGTAATATTAAAGATGATGAATTGATGGCAGTGGAGCGCAATGCTTGCCCTGGTGCGGGATCCTGCGGTGGAATGTTCACTGCTAATACGATGTCTTCTGCTTTTGAAGCTTTGGGTATGAGCTTGCCTTATTCCTCTACAATGGCAGCGGAAGATGCAGAAAAAGCCGATAGCACGGAAGAATCGGCGACTGTGTTGGTGGAAGCGATAGGCAAACAACTTTTACCCCGTCAAATAATTACTCGTAAATCTATAGAAAACGCCATTTCTATAGTCATGGCTGTTGGAGGCTCTACAAATGCAGTCTTGCACTTTTTGGCGATCGCTAATGCTGCGGGTGTGGAATTAAACATTGATGACTTTGAAACTATCCGCGCTCGGGTGCCGGTATTGTGCGATTTAAAACCCAGCGGTAAGTATGTGACTACGGATTTACACAAAGCAGGTGGCATTCCACAAGTGATGAAAATGCTACTTGCTCAGGATTTATTGCACGGTGATTGTATAACTATTACCGGTAAAACCATTGCCGAAGTATTAGCAGATATACCGGAAGAACCACGCAGCGACCAAGATGTGATTCGTCCTTGGAATAATCCCATGTATAAGCAAGGACACTTAGCGATACTCAAAGGTAACTTGGCTAGTGAGGGAGCAGTAGCGAAAATTAGCGGCGTGAAAACCCCAAAAATAACTGGCCCAGCACGGGTATTTGAATCGGAAGAAGACTGCTTAAATGCCATTCTTGCAGGTAAAATCGTAGCCGGTGACGTAATTGTAGTCCGCTACGAAGGACCAAAAGGAGGTCCGGGAATGCGAGAAATGTTAGCTCCTACCGCTGCAATAGTTGGTGCTGGTTTGCGCGATTCAGTAGGTTTAATTACTGATGGACGTTTTTCTGGTGGAAGTTACGGAACAGTAGTAGGACACGTCGCTCCAGAAGCCGCAGTTGGTGGAACTATAGCCTTGGTGGAAGAAGGAGATAAAGTCACTATTGATGCCAGTGCAAGGTTATTGCAATTAGAAGTATCAGATGCAGAAATAGAAAAACGTCGTGCTAATTGGAAGTCACGGGAGCCTCGTTATACAAAAGGTATTTTGGCGAAGTATGCCAAGTTGGTTTCTTCTAGTAGTTTAGGTGCGGTGACGGATTAAATAATTTTGGATTTTAGATTTTAGATTTTGGATTAGGGGTTGGGAGTTGGGAATAACTTAATCTTCTCCTTATCTCCCCCTCTCTCCATTACAGAACGTAGTTTGTAGGGTGTGTTACGGCATGAAAAATTTTGATCGTTTGAATTATATTGATATTGCCGTAACGCACCATCGACTTATTGGATTGAGGGTTTGAGTTTGGAGGAGCGTAAAAAATTTCCACCTTTAGCACCCGATTTTGTCATTGAACTTCGTTCGGAAAGCGATCGTTTGAAATCTCTTCAAGATAAAATGCAAGAGTATTTAGAAAATGGTGTGCGTTTGGGTTGGTTAATTAATCCTCAAGATAAACAAGTCGAAATTTATCGTCAGAATCAACCGGTGGAAGTTGTTCAAATTTCGGTAAAGCTTTCTGGGGAAGATGTTTTAGTGGGGTTTGAATTGCGATTGTAAGAAGTTTGACATTTTGCACCATTACTGTAAAGCCCATAATTCCGCCTTGAAATTAATTTCAAGGCTCATAAACAAAGTACATTAAAATGTACTGTTAGCACCTAGGAGCAGGGTATCGTAGGTATCCTTAGAAAATAACGCTTACCCAGTCTGATTTATCAGACTTTGACTATTAGCCTGGGAATTTATTACAAGGCGGTTGCCGAGAATGGTGCAAGATATAAGAAGTAATATTTTGAATCCTATTTCCCCATCTCCCTATCTCTTCCTAAGCACGGGAGTCAAATGTTCTGGAATTCCATCTAGTTGAATTACATTACATCCGAGTTTATAAGCAAATTCAACGGATTCTCCAGCACCAATAGCATTGTAAAATCCCGTTGCAAATTTAATTGCGGCTTTATCGCCAATTGCTTTATTCATACCAATTACATGGGGAATATGTTTTGCGATAGCACTTGCTTGAATTTCTGAATAACAAGCGTTGAGAACAACACATTCGATTGTATCGGAGAATAACTCGAATAGTTTAGCGAGTGCTTCTGTATCTACTAACTTCAAATTTCCGTTTTCATCTTCTAAGAATAAACCGTCATCACCGGAACCATGTCCACTAAAATGGACGATTTGGGGTTTGAAGTCTAATAGTGCTTGGTAAACTTCCTGGGAGCGCACAGCCCAGCGTTGTTTAAGATCGAATAGTTCCCGTTTTTTGGCTCGTTGTAATCCAGCATCAATTTCTCGTACTTCTTCATCCAATCGTAATTGTGAGGTGTTTTTGGGATTGGATGCCAGAATTAAAATTGTTTTTACTTCTGAATTTTCAGTTTCTTTGTGCTCTTTGTTTTGGGAATTATTATTAATGTTACTACCGATTTGTTCGGCATTTACCGTATCTGCTTGAATACTAGGACGACCTAATGCAGTATTTATCATATTTTCATAACTAATAATCTGATTTTGTTGGGAATTTATTTGGGTATCTTTAACTTTTAACTCGGTTAATAAATATTGGATTTGTTCTGATGGAGATAAACTTTTTAAATGATTATAAGTTTCAAAATATTCTGCACTTAATTCCGATTTATCTACTTCTGGTGCAGCTTTAGCGCGGAGTAAAAATTTATCATCTCCCCTTTTCTCCATTGCGACAATTTCTAATTCCGCATCGGGGTTGTTTTCAGCTAATTCTTTAAATGAAATTGCGATCGCGCGGGGGTCAACGCCTTGGTTATGATAAAGGTCGAGGGTGTCAAATATTGGCTGAATAAAATCGCCGAACTCTCCATCTGCAAATACTTCGTCGTTATTATCTGGTTTGCGTAGGGGGTTGGGATTTTCTTTGGTAGGGAGACGCATATAAACGTATTCACATTTAACCCCACGAAAACTAGTATCGTGGGTAATATTCCAATTTTGAATATATGCTCCGGTAAGCTTTGCTCCGGTAAAATCGGTGTAATCTAATTGGGTTTTGACTAACTTAGCTCTGGATAAATCCGCATCTTGTAAACAAGCTCGGCTTAAGTCTGTATGATTAAAGCTTGCATCAGTTAACAAAGCTCCTTTTAAATTTATTCCCCGTAACTTAAAGCGGTCAAATTTTTTATCTTGTCCTTGTCCTGTTAAAATTAATTGTCGTATTTGGGGATGTTGTAGATAAGAATTACCGGGACGAACTCTATCAAGTAATTTAGTCTTGTGGAAACAGGTACGAATCAATTTAGCATCTCGTAAATCAGTACTTTTGAGTCGAGCTTCGGTGAAATTAGTATCGGTTAAATCAGCTCCGCGAAAACTCGTACCTCCCATAGCAGCAAAAGCAACTGCTACATTTCTTACCAAAGCATATTTTTCATCTCCCTTCATTGCCCGCCAAGTTACGTAAGCACTTACAACAACTCCGGTTGCGGCAAAGGCTCCGCCAGCAGCGAAGGCTGCGGCGAAGACAAAAGCTCCGGCTGCGGCGAAGGTTCCAGATCCTGCTGTGGCTCCTGCTGCGGCGAAGGTTCCGGTAAAGGCTCCGGCAGCAGCGAAGGCTGCGGCTCCGACTCCGGCGAAGGCGAAAGCTCCTGCTCCGGCGAAGGCTCCAGTGAAGGCTCCGGCTTCGACTCCGGCTGCGGCGAAGGCTGCGTCAAAAGCTCCTGCTGCGGCGAAGGCGAAGACAAAGGCGAGATTTACTGATATTCCTCGGCGGATAATAATGATATATACAATAATCGTTACAATCAGTGTTACCCAGCCTATAAATTGGTTCTCAGCACTCTGAGAAGAATCAAATATGTAGGCTATTAAGATTGTATTAATTAGGTATAGAAAACCTGATATTCCCGACAGCAACCAAGAAAGTAAAACTAGAAGTAACATCCAACGCTTTTGTAAACCAGCTTTCGCACCAGTAAAGTTAACTCCTTTTAAGTTTGCTTCAGTAAAGTTTGTACTTCTAATATCTGTATAGCTAAAGTTAGCACCTTCTAGATTTTGTCCTTTAAAAGAGTGTCCACGAAGATTTTGACCGGAATAGTCTGGTGGCATAAGCAGCGAATTAATACGTGTTTACACTGATATTGCTATATATTTTGATTATGCATTTTCCCTGGGTAAAAAGTATTTAAAGGTTGATTAGAAAAGTTTTCAAGAGTTAAGACGTGTTATCAAATCCTAAAAGCCCTCAGGCTATGGGGCTATACAAACAAAGCCCACCTGCGTGGGCTAAGAAGGTTAATTTTTCCTAGCCCACGCAGGTGGGCTTTGCAACTGTAGCCCTACTCTTCGAGAGTAAGGGCTATTAAGCAACTAATATTAATTCTCTTTGCAAAATTACACTACACGAACGACTTTAATGTTAAGAGCGTTTTATACAGAATTTTCATCCAGCCTAACCATCCGCTGGGATTCCCAGCACCGAGGGGAATATGAACACTTCCGAAAAAATAATTTGGCTACAAGAGCGCACCGCTTTAGGAATTCTAGAAACCGAACCCTTAAAAGCAATCGCACAAATCATCGAAGAAAAAGTTATCCCAGAAAACGAGCTTTTATTTGCAGAAGAAACAACACCAGAAACACTCTACATATTATTAGAAGGTAAACTCGAAAGTAATAGTAAAGATAAAAATAATCCTATTTTCAATTGCGGTTTACTTCCCGGTGCGGTAATTAATCTTCAAGAGTTAACTTTGGATGAATTAACTAAATGTTCTATTTCAACTTTGAGTGAATGCCGTTTCTGGGTAGTAACTGCGACAAAATTTAAAGAATTAATCGGTGAATATCCCCAAATTCAAACGGCAATTTCTCGTGGATTAGCCCAAGAAGTTGCACAGTTAGCATCGGCACTTACCAACGAACAAGAGCGCTCTATTGCTTTACGCCCTTATTTAGTTACCAAAGCGCAACGGGGAGTTGTGGGAACAAGTCGTTATGCGGTACGTTTGCGAGAACAAATCCGGGAAGCTTCCGACACTCGGGAATCTATATTAATATTTGGCGAGCCTGGTTTAGAAAAAGATAATATTGCCGCTCTTATCCATTTCGGTTCTGACTTTCGCCGAAAGCCGATTATTAAGGTAGATTGCGGTATTCTACAGATTAGCGGTGCGGATTTATTTGGACGTGTTGGTGGTAAACCGGGGTTAATTACATGGTTGGGAGAAGGTACTCTAGTTCTGAATAATATCCAGGAAACTCCGCCAGAATTATTACCAAAGTTAGCTGAATTTATCAAAACTAATACTTATAAACCTACTACTCGTGAGGGGGAACCCGAAGCCGAACCTTATACCAGTAGAGCCAGAATTTTAATTATTTCAGAACAAGCTCAACCGTTAATCAAACAAGCAGTTGATAAAACCATCAAAGCTCCACCAGTACGAGTCAGGAAAGCTGATATTAAAGCGCAAGTTGAATATTATATTAGTCTTTACGCTCGCCAAGAAGGCATTCGCAAACCGAAAGTCACACCGGAAGCTTTACGCCGCTTGCAATCTTATGATTTTCCCGGTAATTTAAAAGAGTTGAACAGCTTGGTGGAACGAGCTATAGTCCAAGCGGGTGAAGCGAGAGAATTAACAGAAGAAATATTTTGGTCTGCGGATACTAAGAAAAAAAGATTTCGCTTCAATTTATTAAATGGCTATCCTCGATTAAGAAAGTTTCTTCGCAGTCCGTGGTATCCCGATCGCATTAATTATGGTATCACGTTAACTGGATTTGCTGTTATTGTCGCAGTTTTATTTCTCGGTCCGCAAACACGAGACAAAAATTTTGCATTAAATCTATTTTGGGCTTGGTGGTGGCCTTTTTTCCTATTTCTTTTTCCGTTTTTAGGTCGGATTTGGTGCGCTTTCTGTCCGTTTATGATTTACGGAGAAGTGACGCAAAAATTATCTTTATGGTTATTTCCTCGAAAACTACAAAATTGGCCGCGACAAAAAGCTGAAAAATGGGGTGGATGGTTTTTATTTGCCATGTTTGCCTTAATTTTTCTCTGGGAAGAACTCTGGAATTTAGAATATACTGCTTATCTTAGCGCTTGTTTGTTATTATTAATTACCGCCGGAGCAATGATTTGCTCTGCCATATTTGAAAGGCGGTTTTGGTGTCGCTATTTATGTCCCATTGGCGGGATGAATGGCTTATTTGCTAAACTTTCAATGACAGAATTAAGAGCGCAACAAGGTATTTGTTCTGCTTCTTGTAATACCTATCAATGTTATAAAGGCGGTCCGCAAAAAGGCGAAGGAATGGAAACCAATGGCTGTCCTTTATATTCTCATCCGGCACAATTAGAAGATAACCGAGATTGCGTTTTATGTATGACTTGTCTTAAAGCTTGTCCCCATCGTTCAGTTGAGTTTAATTTACGTCCTCCCGGTATCGAACTTTGGACAACTCATATAGCTCGTAGTTATGAAGTCGCGTTGTTATTTTTGCTTTTAGGAGGAGTGTATCTTCATCGCTTACCTGAAATTCAAAAAGTGATGAAATTACAGTTCGATTTAAATAATTTTTGGGAACATTCGGAGTTATCAATACTCGCTTTAATCATCCCGATCGCAATTCCTTTTGCTGCTTATATGTTAATGCAGGCTTTTTATCGTTTTAATTGTTATCTAAAAAAGACAATATATCAGCAAATAAATGTAATTAAACCTAAACCTTTTTTAGAACTTGCTTATGGTTATTTACCATTAATATTAGGTGGTAGTTTAGCTCATTATTTACGTTTGGCTTTAAACGAAGCAGGACGTATATTACCAGTAACTTTTGCTACTTTTGGTTTGAATGGTGCATCCTTACCCATAATCATAGCCCACCCCGCAGTCATCGCTTTTTTGCAGGGTAGTACCTTGATTTTTTCAACTTTATTAACGATATTGCTAACACAGAAAATAGCTCGTCAACCCCTACGCTATTTGTTTTGGCAACATTTAGCTGTTATCGGCTTAGCAGTAAGTATGTGGAGAATAATTATATCTTTGTAGGACTAATTAATTTCTAGGAGATGTATTCTAAAAGGTTTATACTCAGTACTACGGTAATCCCTGAGTCTAATACAAGTGAATAATACTGCTAACTCGAATGACTATAAAGCGGTACTATGAGCCAGCAGAGTGAGCATCCTACTAAATATAGATATATGAATCTTTAAATGGAAGGTTAACCATATTACATTATTTGTTGTATAATAAGTGCGTTTTAATCTGCTTGTGCTACGAAACTGAAATTTTCAGTCTCATGCGCATATGGGTAAAGTCGAAAATAATACCACCATCGGAAGTAAATTTTGTTTCTTGAAGTCGCTGGCATCAGATATGTTCTAAATTTCCACCTCTTGGCTTGTGTTGGTTTGGTGACTTTAAGCGATAACTGATAATGTTGTTTCTTGATTTATATACCGAACTTAATACACTATTCAGCTATGAACACCCGAAGAGTCGCATCTTAATGAGGGGTCACACCCAGTACAATAAAATTTGCTGAAACCCTTTTCAATACTGAATTTAAACGCGGAAAGTTTTTCATATTCATAGTTATTTGATAAAAATATTTGATATCTTCAAGAAAATTTAATATTTATTACTGAAAAAATATGTGATTCTATTTATACTGTGAAATTAAATTTAAATATGAAATTACACCAAGTAGTGATTATTTAAAGACTTCTAAAAATCACTCTTAGTTTACCTGGTATCTGAACGTAACGGTAGATAATCTTAATTTTTGAATTAGCTGTTTACTGCCGATATAGATATAAAGGAACTAATAGTAGAAAAGCAAAGTCCTAAAAATTGTATTTAAAGATATATAGTTTTGGTTTTTTGCCAAGTTTCCTATTAAATCAAAGTTTTGAAATCGGCTAGTAATCGTTAAATTGAGTGACTGATTTGTCACTAAAATTGTCATCGGTATTTACTCGTGCGGAAGGTCGTAAAACGAACTTTCAATCTTAAATTACCGTAAATTTTATACTCCACAATTAATTGTTTTAAAAGAGTTTAAACTCACAACATAGATCCACAAAAAATAGAGGCATTAATTATAAGTAAAACTACAGCGATATTGGAGGTACATATATGGAGAGGAGGATGTGATATAGAAGCACTTGAAGAAATTGCTCGCCCCTACAATTTAAAACTTTTATTTGATACTGCTCATGCTTTTGGATGTTCTTATCAAGGGCAAATTAGAGGTAATTTTGGCAACGCAGAAGTATTTAGTTTTAATGCAACTAAATTTTGTAATAGTTTTGAAGGAGGGGCAATTGTTACAAATGACTTAGAATTAGCTCACAAAATTCGCTTAATGAAGAATTTTGGTTTTCGCAATTAATAATTGTGTTGAGTTCATAGGTATTAACGGCAAAATGACGGAATTATCTGCCGCTATGGGGTTGACATCACTTGGAAGTATGGAAGATTTTATTATTATAAACTGTAAAAACTATAAACAATATCAACAATAATTATCAAATATGACCGGGATAAATTTAATAAATTATGATGAAAAATAAAAATGTAATTATCAATACATTATTCTATAAATAGATGAGTTAATCACTGGAATTAGCTGGGAAAAACTTTACCAAATTTTATTAGCAGAAAATATACTAGCAAAATCTTACTTTTATCCTACTTGCGATCAAATTGAACCATTACTCTCCCCTATTGCCGATATGGGTTTGATGTTAACTAATACCAGAGTACTAGGATTATCTACAGGTACGGCAATTGGAAACAGGAAACTAAGTAAAATTTGTCAGATTTTAAAGCTAGCAAATACACGGGAAAATCTAATTAATGAAAAACTCTATGAAATTTTTTATGCCTACTAAAAATACGCAATTACCAAAAAATAATATAAAAGTTAGTGTATCTCTAATTACTTTTAATCATGAAAAATTTATTGCACAAGCTATAGAAAATATACTTAACCAACAAGTAAATTTTGATTATGAAATCGTTATAGGTGAAGATTTTTCTAGCGATAAAACACGGGAGATTGTTATTGACTACTACAAACAGTACTCAGATAAGATTCGCTTGATATTACCTGAAGAAAACTTGGGCTGCTACGGACAAAAGATTTTTGTAAAGACACTTCAAGCTTGTCGAGGTGAATATATTGCTTTGTTAGATGGTGATGACTATTGGACTTCTGCTTACAAGCTACAGCAACAGGTAGATTTTTTAGACAATCATCCCGAATGTACAATCTGTTTTCATGATGTGACGACAATTTTTGAAGATAAAGCAGGTTTATCTCGGAGATATAATGATTTTCAACCAAGTCAATTTTCTGACTTAGAAAACATTTTAAAAAGCAACTTTATACCAACTTGTTCAACTGTATATCGAAGAGGTTTATTTAGTGAATTTCCTGACTGGTACTACGATACAGTTTGTGGAGATTGGGTACTGCATATTTTAAATGCAAGACATGGCAAAATCGGCTATATCAATAAATCAATGGGAATTTATCGGGTGCATAGAAACGGATTATTTAGTGGTATGAGAAAGATACAACAGCTAAAAGAAGTAAGTAAGTGTTATGAGCTTTTAAATCAATACTTAAATTTTGAATACAACTATATAATCAAGTCCGAGCAAATTTACCGTGACTTAACTTATTTTTCGATTTACAAAAATGAAGCTAATTTATTTAATAAGAAACAATATATGAAACAGTTAGTCCAAACTTTACTGAAAAATCCATTGATTAGTTGTATCGCGATTTTTAAATTGATGAAGAGAATGATTTTTAACAGGATAAATAGATACAAGTGGCGGATAAAAAAGCAGAAAGTTAAACTGCTAACTCATGAATATTCAAGTAATTGACTGCCAAAACCCCCTGTGGTTAGAAACTTTGCGAAAGCTGCGGTATGATGTTTACCATTTACCAGAATATGCCCGCTTGGAAGCAAAAAGAACTAAAACAAATTCACAAGCTTTTATAATAATTGACGGTGAAAAAATATTTTTCTTACCTTTTTTAATTCGTTCCTGTGATGACATACTAGGTTCAAAAGCAGAAGAATATAGGGATGCAATATCACCATATGGTTATCCCGGTGTTTTATTAAGCGAAGCAGCTGTAAATTCTCCTGATTTTACAGATTTTGCTATTAAGCAATTAAATGATTATTTGAAAGTTAAGGGTATATGTTCGGCATTTTTCCGGCTACATCCGATTTTGAGTCATAACTTCAGTCAAATATTATCGCGAGAGACTGTTAATAAACTTGGTGAAACAATTTCCATTGATTTAAAACTTTCAGAGTCTCAAATATGGGCTAATACTCGAAGAGGTCATCAAAGTACAATAAATAAGTGTAAGCGACTTGGCTTTACTGCCAGGATGGTAAACTTAGTTGAATATGCCGAAAATTTTCGAGCGATTTATGAGGAAACTATGAATCGCGTCGCAGCAAAAAAATGCTATTACTTTGAGCAAGAATATTTTTCCGATCTATTAAAATTAAAAGGAAATATCCACTTGTGCTTAGTAGAGTTAGAATCAGAAATTGCCGCAGCTTGTATATTGTTTGAATGCCGTAGAATAGTTCAAGCGCATTTAGGCGGAACTAAAAACAAATTTTTAAAGTATTCTCCATTTAATTATTTATTAGATTACGTTCGATATTGGGCAAAGCAACGCGGTAACGAATTGATGCATATAGGGAGTGGTGTCGGAGGTACAAAAGATAGCCTATATCACTTCAAAGCAGGTTTTTCTAAAAAAAGACACGATTTGTTTGCACTGCGATTGATTCCAGATCGTGAAAAATATGATTACTTAACTCATCTGCGAGCAGAATCTTTAAATATTAGAGTTGAGAAGCTACTTCAGTCAAGCTTCTTTCCCGCTTATCGTTCCAATTTATGGGGGAGATGGGGGCATGGGGGAATGGGGGGTTACAATTTCCGTAAAAAAATGGGCTTGAGACTCTAGTCTTAGAAAAAGGGCAGGCTTAGTATAGAAAGATGCCGGACACACCAC
>JBHJJJ010000399.1:0-17248 GCA_050042755.1 Rivularia sp. (in: cyanobacteria) | reverse complement strand
TCAAATCACTTAAAAGCAGGAGCAAAAAGAGTCATAATTTCTGCTCCTACCAAAGATCCCGAGCAGGTGAAAACTTTATTGATGGGTGTAAATCACGACCTGTTCGACCCCAGTAAAGACACCGTAGTTTCCAACGCTAGCTGTACCACCAACTGTCTTGCACCGATCGCCAAAGTCATTAACGACAACTTTGGTTTAGCAGAAGGATTGATGACCACCGTTCACGCCATGACAGCCACACAGCCCACGGTAGACGGTCCTTCTAAGAAAGACTTACGTGCCGGTCGTAGTGCAGCTCAAAACATTATTCCCGCCTCCACAGGAGCAGCTAAAGCCGTTGCGTTAGTATTACCAGAACTCAAAGGTAAATTAACAGGGATGGCATTTCGAGTTCCTACTCCCGACGTTTCTGTAGTAGATTTAACCTTCAAAACAGAAAAATCTACCAGCTACCAAGAAATCTGTAACGCCATGAAAGAGGCAGCAGCAGGTAAAATGAACGGTATTTTAGGTTACGCAGATGAACCAGTAGATTCCACAGACTTTCAGGGCGATCTTCACTCCAGTATTTTCGATGCAGGTGCAGGTATTGAATTAAATTCCAACTTCTTCAAAATCGTCTCGTGGTACGACAACGAATGGGGTTACTCCAATCGTGTAGTTGACTTAATGCTATCCATGGCACAAAAAGAAGGCATTTAATCAGTGAGCAGTGTTCGCGAAGCGTGTCCCGGAGGGACATACAGTGAACAATGAACAATGTTCGCGAAGCGTGTCCCGGAGGGACATACAGTGAGCAGTGTTCGCGAAGCGTGTCCCGGAGGGACATACAGTGGGTAGTTAATAATTATTGGAAGTGTATCTAAAGATTGAAAGATACAATTTATCAGTAATTATTGTTCCTATGGCATTACTATTACTGTATTGAGTTTAGTATGTTCGGTTATTTTCTAATCAATTGTCTAATTAATACAAACAAGTGTTGACTGCTCACTGTTGACTGCTCACTGTTTTCATGCGTAAAACCAAAATCATTTGTACTGTTGGGCCAGCTACATCTACACCCGAAAGCCTGAAAGCCTTGGTTGATGCGGGTATGAATGTCGCGCGGTTAAATTTTTCCCACGGGGATTATCAATTCCACGGTAAAACTATCGAAATTCTCAGGAGTATACCCACTCCTCCAGAAAAACCCTTGGCTTTGATGCAGGATTTGTGCGGGCCAAAAATTCGGTTGGGTATGCTTCCTCTTGAAGGCTTAATGGTGGAGGAGGGAGAGGAAGTTACTTTTGTCGAACAAGAAAAAGGTAATAATATTGATGAATTGCCTTTGCCGTTACCAACTTTATTCGCAATGGTACGGATTGGCGAACCAATCATGATAAATGATGGCCGCATCAAGTTGACTGTTATCGATCGAGAAGCCGATAAAATTCGGGCACAAGTCATAATTGGGGGAAAAATTTCTTCTCGTAAAGGTGTAAATTTACCCCAAACTCATCTCCCGGTTAGTTCGATTACCGAAAAAGATTTATTAGATTTACGTTTTGGTATTCAAAATAATGTAGATTTAGTGGCAGTTTCCTTTGTGCGTACACCTGGGGATTTAGAGCCAGCCCAGCGAATGATTGAAGCCGCACATAAAAAGATTCGCATCATAGCCAAAATCGAAAGACGCGAAGCTGTTGAAAATTTTGACGAGATTTTAGAAGTAGTTGACGGAGTTATGGTAGCTCGTGGTGATTTGGGTGTAGAAGTACCTTTAGAACAAGTTCCCTTAATTCAAAAAGATATCATTCATCGCTGTAATCGCGCCGGAAAACCCGTAATTACCGCTACCCAGATGTTGGAATCAATGATGGGTGCCCCCGATCCTACGCGAGCAGAAGTAACTGATGTTGCTAACTCTATACTTGATGGTACGGATGCAATTATGCTTTCTGGAGAAACTGCAGTAGGTAAATATCCCGTGGCTGCGGTACAGATGATGGATAAAATTGCCGTGGAAACTGAAAAATCATTACCCGATGGCACCCAACAGTCTTACGGTTATCAAGCAGGTAGTCTTAGCGTTACCGAATCTGTTGCAGAAGCGGTATGTCGCATGGCTTATGAAGTAGGAGCAAAAGCTATTTTGTGCAACACTTCATCGGGAAGTACGGCAAAATTAGTTTCTAAATATCGTCCCACAACTCGGATAATCGCTCTCACATCCGAAGAAATTTCCTACCGTCAATTAGCTCTTTCCTGGGGAGTCGAACCCTTACTCATCTCCTGTGTGAATACAACAGAAGAAATGTTAACGAACTTAATCGATACCGTTGTAGAAATGGGATTTGCTCAAGTTGCCGATAAAGTTGTCATTACATCTGGTATACCTGTTGGTAAATCCGGAACCACAAGTTTAATTAAAGTTCATACTATTGGACAGGCAATTTCGGCATAGTTGAAGTTAGGAGTTAGGAGTTAAGAGTTAGGGGTTAGGAGTTAGGAGTTAGGAGTTAGGAGTTAGGAGTTAAGAGTTAAGAGTTAGTAGTTAACAACCAACAACTAATCACCAACAACTAACCAACCAACAACCAACAACCAACTTAAACATGACAAAACTAATATTAATTCGCCACGGGCAAAGTACTTGGAATGCCGCGAATCGTTTTAGCGGTTGGGTTGATGTACCTTTGAATAAAAGGGGACGTGTCGAAGCGACTTTGGCGGCGTATAAGTTAAAAGATTATAAAATTGATATTTGTTTTACCAGTTTGTTAATTCGCGCCATCGAAACAGCAGTTATCTGTTTAACTGAAAATGAAGAAATTTGTAATGGCAAAAGTCCGGTAATAAAACATACCGTTGACGATCCCCAGTGGCAAGGTTGGGATAAATACGAAGGAGATGCTTCTGAAGAATTACCCATATTTACCAGTATGGAACTCGATGAAAGGTATTACGGCGACTTACAAGGATTGAATAAAGCTGAAACAGCCGAAAAATTAGGTGAAGAATTGGTGCATCAATGGCGACGTTCATTTTCAGTACGTCCCCCCAACGGTGAAAGTTTAGAAGATACCATGAATCGGACTTTACCGTTTTTCAAACAGCGTATTTTAACTCATGTCAAACAGGGTGATACTACCTTAGTAGCCGCACACGGTAACTCTTTACGTTCTATTATTATGGAATTAGATCGGCTTGAACCAAATGATGTTCCAAATTTAGAATTAGCAACCGGACAACCTATAGTTTATGACGTAGATGAATCAGGTAATGTATCCAATAAACTAATATTGAAATAATTAATCCCTTCTGACTAATTGATTACCGGCTAAAAATTTCTACCCCCTCTCCCCCACGCCACTTGCTACAACGGTGCGTGTTCCTCCGCAACGCAGTGGCTCCTCTCCCCCCTCTACCCATCTCCCCTCTCAAAAATTGAAACAGTATAAATTCTTAATAACAATTTAATCAAAGTGCATATATTCGGACAGCTAATATTGGGAATTGCTCAATAGAATAGTTTTGGAAGTTCTAAAACAGGATTTGCTGCTAAGTTGGGAATCTTTAATCGGTAATTAGGAATAGCTAATTGAAGAAATGTATTAATTACCGATTACTAAATCTTGCAAGTAGTAGCAGTATTAAGCAAGAAGCATCAAGGGTTCCCATGAGATTTTTTTTAGGAGAAAAAAATTTTCATGGCTGCCCGTCAACCCTCGACACATTAATTTAATGGAGCAGGTTATGTCCAAAAATTTATTAGAACAATTGCGCTCAATGACTGTCGTTGTAGCCGATACGGGTGATATTCAACAAATTGAAAAGTTTAAGCCCCAAGACGCTACCACTAATCCTTCTTTGATTACCGCAGCAGCACAAATGCCTGAGTATCAAGGCATTGTTGACGATACTTTAATCCAAGCACAGAAAGATGCTGGTGCTGGTGCAAGCCAAGATAAAGTTGTAAAATTGGCTTTTGAACGTTTGGCTGTCGCTTTCGGTTTGAAGATTCTCCAAATCATCCCCGGTAGAGTTTCTACAGAAGTTGATGCACGCCTTTCTTACGACACCGAAGCCACCGTTAATACCGCACGGGAAATTATTAAGCAATACGAAGAGAAAGGAGTTTCTCGCTCACGCGTTTTAATTAAAATTGCTTCTACTTGGGAAGGCATCAAAGCTGCGGAAATTATTGAAAAAGAAGGTATTCACTGTAACTTAACTTTATTATTCGGTATCCACCAAGCTATTGCTTGTGCCGAAGCTGGTATTACCTTAATTTCTCCTTTCGTAGGACGTATTCTTGACTGGTACAAGAAAGATACCGGAAAAGACAGCTATCCCGCTGCGGAAGATCCAGGTGTTTTATCTGTCACCAAGATTTACAATTACTACAAAAAGTTTGGTTACAAAACCGAAGTTATGGGAGCTAGTTTCCGTAACTTAGGTGAAATTACTGAACTTGCCGGTTGTGACTTGTTAACAATTGCTCCTAAATTCTTGACTGAATTACAAAATACTACCGAAGAATTACCCCGTAAGCTTGACGTTGCCAAAGCTTCCACAATGGATATTGAGAAAATCTCCATGGATAAAGCAACCTTCGAGAAAATGCATGGGGAAGACAAAATGGCTTCTGACAAGTTAGACGAAGGAATCAAAGGTTTCTCTAAAGCTTTGGAAAACCTAGAGGAGCTATTAGCCCAAAGATTGGCTAATCTTGATGGACAAGCTAAAGTTGCTTAAATAGAACTAATATTCTTTAGCTTAATGTAGAGACGTTGCAGTGCAACGTCTCTAAATTTATATAACGTAAAAAAAATCGACAGATAGGGATGTTTACCCCACAAGATAAGCTGTTACGCATTTAATTTGTATAGTACTAGCGAGCAAGATGTATGTCCTAAGTCCCTCCGGCACGACCTCCTGTACGGACACCCTTCGCGTTCAGCTTTGAGAAGGGCTAACGCACTACAGTAATTTAAATTTTTTGAATTATATAATTTAGCTGCACATCAGCTTATCAAGAGAATTTTTCCAAAATATTAAGATATTATTAGAAAGCCTCAAATTGACACACTAAGTATGTATAAGCCATAATTATTAACTTGTTGCGGATTAAAAATCCACAACAGCAAGTTAAAACTTTGGCATTCCAGCATTCAAAAGTGATATTGTTTGAGGTTTCGCTACGGAATAGAATAATACACTTTTTAGATGCACAACAGCCGATCAAATTTATTAAAATTATCAAATTATTATGGGTATTTGGGAATATATTGATGATGCTAGTAATGCTAGTCGCGGTTACGTGAAAGAACTCTACGAGGAGTTGAAATATTCTATCCGCGAAGAATTAAAACATTCTCATAGAGAACAATCGCATTTAAAAAATGAAATTACTAAGATAAAAGCTGAAAACGACAAGCTTAAGTTAGTAGTGACGACAATTTTAAGCAACTCTGTAGAACAAGGTATTTTTACTCAAGAAGAAATAGAATCCTTGTGTAAGGATATTGGTACTTAATAATTTATAGGACTTACGCAACCGGCACATTTTCCTCCTAGGGGAGGCAAAAAGGGGTGTAGATTTTCTTCCCCCTTTATTGCCGTTGCACGTGACACTATGCTTGATTGTAAACAAAAAATTAAGACAGTGAGTGTACGGCACCAACCAGGGTTTTGTGACAATTGCGTAAGTCCTGAATTTATTTTAACCTACAACTAAAATACAAGTACTATCTTCGCAAAAATCAAGTATTTGTATATACAAGTGAAAAATCAAAAGTATCAACTTTTTTGAAATAATCATTACTTTTGATAGTAAATTTATTTACTGATATAAGTAAAAATAAACAATGTAACGTCAAAAAACATTACAAGTAACTGAATTGATCGTAAGCCTCGTTCTGCTAAATGAGGCTTTTTTGATTCATAGAGCTTACGTAACTGACATATTTCCCTAATACTTTTGACTGATAAATGGAATGTATTTATTTACCCGCCAAAAACTTATGGAAAATTATTAAGCAATCAATTGTCCTTTAAAACAATTAACGAGAAAATTATAGCGGGGAAACAAACTTGAATAATCTATAGCAATGAAAATACTTGTATTAAATGCTGGCTCCAGTACTCAAAAAAGTTGCTTATATGAAGTTAACAATGATACTCTTCCTATTTCACCACCCGCACCGCTTTGGGAAGGTAAAATTGATTTTACTCGCCATCAAGGTGTAGCAGAAATCGAAATAGAAACAGCTACTGGAGCCAAATTCACCGAAGAAATCGCCACAGATTCCCAATCTCAAGTAATGGCTCGTTTACTTGATACCATGTCCCAAGGTTCAACTAAAGTCATCAATCAACTTTCAGAAATTGATGTAGTGGGACACCGGGTAGTACATGGTGGGAGAAAATACAGGCTCCCTGTAGTAATTACTACTGAAGTGAAAGATGCGATCGCCAATCTTGCAACTCTAGCTCCAGCACACAATCCCGTCAATTTAGCAGGAATTGAAGCTATAGAAAATATTTTAGGAGAAGTTCCTCAAATTGCAGTTTTTGATACCGCCTTTCATCGCAATATACCTGACGCTGCGGCGATTTATCCCGGTCCCTATGAGTGGGTAGAACAAGATATTATTCGTTATGGGTTTCATGGTATCAGCCATCAATACTGTGCTGAACGTGCCGCCGATATTCTTGGCAAAGATTTAGGATTTTTACGGATAATAAACTGTCATTTAGGTAATGGTTGTTCTGTAGCCGCAATTAAAAATGGTTACAGTATAGACACGACTATGGGATTTACACCCCTTGATGGATTAATGATGGGTAGTCGCTCCGGTAGTGTCGATCCAGGAATTTTAATTTACCTATTACAACAAGGTTATTGTACGGTTGAACAGTTAGATGATGTTTTAAATAAATCATCAGGCTTAAGTGGTATCTCTGGAATATCCGGCGATATGCGACAAATAAAAGCAGCAATTTCTCAAGATAATAAACGCGCGAGTCTAGCTTTCGATATGTACGTGCATCGTCTATGTTCCTATATTGGAGCCATGCTAGCCAGTTTAAAAGGATTGGATGTTTTAGTATTTACCGCTGGTGTTGGTGAAAATGTTCCCGAAATTCGCCAAGCTGCTTGTGAAGCCTTTGAATTTTTAGGAATAAAAATTGATTCAGGAAAAAACACTAGTACACCCGTAGACGAAGATATTGCTACAACCGAATCGGCTGTAAGAGTATTAGTTATACACACTCAAGAAGATTGGCAAATTGCTCGCGAATGCTCGAAATTAGTAATTAGGGCATAGGGAAGATGAGAAATGTAAAATAAACCTCTATATGCAGACATATAGCTCTAGATATTTACATTTATCCTATTCACAACTAAATTTTATCTCTTAATTCCTGTGATACTACCCCCTAATTTCTAACTCCTAACTCCTATTATGGTATCTCCCTGGCCCATTTCCAACAACCAATGCTCACCACTATGGATAGGGCGAGCACTGTTGAGTAAACCATATTACAGGTAGCGCTACCTATTGATTAGGACGCTGCTTGAGCATTCACAGTATCTAAATCCCAAGTGTAATAACCCAGTTTATTCGGAACTCTGGCAAATCTGCCAATCCGATAACCTCGGGAAAGTTCACCTAAAACCATACTCCTAATCTTCATTTCTCTTATTTCTTCCTCATCAAGCGCTCCATAAATTTGTTCAATTATTTCACTCACAGAATAGATTTTTCCCGAATTTTGTTCCAAAAACGAAGAAATAGCATCAATCAGAAACTGCCCTTCATACTGAGGCAACATTGGTATTTTTTTTGTCCTCTGAGGTATCAGTGGCTTTCTAGCTTTAGATTTTGCTTTTTTAGATTTCTGTTTGCTACCAGGTGGTGTTACCAAACTTAGATCCAAGGTATAACAACCAGGCTCATCGGGAACCGAAGCCCAGTACATTTGTTCTTTGCCGTGGGTAAGCGAAGAATGTACTCTACCTTTGACGACTTTAAATGCAGTTGACTCTAAATCTCCATAAAGCGAACGCACCACGAAGTCAATGTGACAGACTTTACCTGTATTTTCTTCTAAAAGCTGTTTGATACCTTCTATTCGGGAAATATGCCGAAATTCGGGCAACATCGGAATATCGGAGCCGCTTTTCGGATTATATTTAACCTTTGCTGGTGTGGCTTTTTTGAGGGTAGAAGACTGGCTGGCTTCATCAACTTCATTTTCTTGGTTACTATGCTTTTCAACTGATGCCGTTGGAGGAGTTTCGTCATTCGGTTCGAGTTCAGACTCCTCGTCTTCGCTATACTCTTTAACTCGATCGTCGATCTCTTGTCTCGTGCTAATACCATTCAGTTGAGATTTAGCTGCTTCGGCTGATAGACGGGAAGATGCTTGCGTAATCGCTGTAATATCAAGTATCTCCAGCCCAGGAAAGCCTTTACCATTGATTACAGCCGAAGAATTGGCTAGCAAAGCTTCAACGTGAGCAAGTTGAATTCTAGCAGTGGTAATTTTATGTTCGTACTCTTGTACTATCCGACCATAATATTCTCTTAAACCTAACAATGGTTCAAGTAAAGCAGATGGTGGTGTTTCTATTTTTTGTTGCGACTCTGGTTTCATAACGTTCTGATTCAACTAATTTCAGCCTCACCTTTATAATTCATTACTCTTGGTTTAGCTTTTTTAGACCTCGAGTTGGACTTCCTATAAGACGGTTGAGGTGGACGACATTCTTCGCAATAAAGCGGACGCGGACCATAAGTTTCCCGTTCTGTAGGCTTGTTGCGCTCTTTACATACAAACGAGAACACTCTTGTATGAATCATGCGCTTATGCGCTCGGACAGTATATTCCTTAACGTTTATCGTCTTACTTGCCATGATTACAAATTTTCAAATCTTGTCCCAATATAGTCATTTAAACAAAAAGATCTGCAAGGGATCCGTAGACTATTTCTAGCAATCCACACACATTAATATTTCTGTTCGCGGTTTTGGTTTTCCGGGAAAGATAGTGAGTGAGTACACTAGTCTATTCTCTACGAAACTACATATGACTAAAATAGTCATAGATTCAAGGGCTTAGTGTGGAAATCCAGACCTCAAAGAACTGGGAGGAAACACGAATGCATGTTTATGCAATGTCTCTACAAAAGGACCTGGTTTTTATTGGTATAATCCCGTCAACCAGAAAACCTCTTATAAGTCTCCTCGAACACTACTATCACAATGTCCCTTCTTACCACATTAGGGTAGAGGAACTTGTAAATAGTTCTAACTGGCAAAGCACTTAACTGGTACTTACGCGGTTCGGCGACTCTAATCACGAAAGGCCTGTCAGTTTACTCCTCAAGCCCACGGCTTTCAAGAAGGCGGGTCAATGACAATAGCTCTTTACAAACCAATAACTCGGGTGAAGTCGAACCTAGGAACAATGTCAGTCTACAGGTTAAAAAAACCTGAGAGACAAAACAGCTTCGGCATTGAGCGAAAAAGCAGCGATCGAGAACCCTCTGTAGTTTTGAGTTTAGTCAGACAAAACAGAAAACTACATACAATAAGTCAACAATCTCAACCTGTTACTTTTGTAAAGTATGAGGGAACTATGAGGTAGTAATGCAATACCTTTTAGTTATCCCGGTTATATGTTCGCTCTATTTCATCAAGCCATCACCTCGTCAAGTGTAGCCTGTTTATGCTTATTTGCAGTTAGTTTGTTACAATTTCCGCAAATGCAAAAATTACTCTGGGGCAAACCAACAATCTCTGTAGAAGCCTTAGAACAAGAAATCAAAGCCGAAGAAGTCCGTCTCAAATTTCTCAAAAAAATTCCTACATTTGGCTATGATAACTTAATTGCAAATTGGATTTATCTAAATTTTTTACAATATTTCGGAGATGACGAAATTCGTACCTTAACAGGTTATGGGTTAAGTCCTCAATACTTCGAAGTAATTTTAAAGCGTGACCCTCGGTTTGTAAATGCCTATCTGGCACTTTCTACAAGTAGTTCTATGTATGCTGCTATGCCAAGAAAGTCCGTAAAGATCATGAATAAAGGATTAAAGTCCCTTAATCCTTGGGTTCCGGAAAATTCTTACTATGTATGGCGTTACAAAGCAGTTGATGAGTTGTTATTTCTCGGTGATTCTCAAGCTGCAAGAAAATCTTTTACAAATGCAAGCCAATGGGCTAAGAAACATTCAGATTCCGAAAGCCAGCTAGTAGCATCCATTTCCGCAGAAACCGCAGAGTATCTTAAAAACAATCACAATAGCAAACGCGCTCAAATTTCTACTTGGGCCATGATTTTAAGTCACCGAACCGATGGAAAAACCCGTGAAAGGGCCATTCGCGAAATTGAAGCTTTAGGCGGAACAATCATTTCTACCCCTCAAGGTAACAAAATTCAATTTTCCGATCCTTAACTCAATGGATTAAAAAGTTAGGAATTATTACTCTATCAACTCCTTTATTACCGAACTATTAGTAGGGAATGACCAGTAGAGAAGAAATAAAAGCGTTTCTCAATTTTTATTTACCTTTGTGGTGTAGCCCATCGGTTAGCCAACTTTCCTTGGTAAACTCCTAAGTAGTCAAACAAAATTATTTATATAATTACTCTTCGGTTATATAACCCTTCTCTAATGCCTCTCTTGAAAAGTTGCTCCCCTTGGGGTTTCCCAAGGGGAGCAACTTTTGCTATTCTCTATTCCCTGCCTAAACGAAATGTTAAATTAATCCACGCACTGGTGCTTAGTAAGCTGCTACGCATATAATTTGTATAGTACTAGCGAGCTGGATGTATGTCCTAAGTCCCTCCGGGACTTGCTTCGGTACGGACACGCGCTCGCCGCACGCCAAAGGCGTGAACGCAAACGCACTACAACATGAGTCAAATTTTTGCATTGTTATACAATCTAGCTGCACATCAGCTTACTTCACCGAAAGACCATGAGTTAACTTGTTTGAAAATCTATCCCTACATTTTTACGAAAATTTTTACTACTCTCCCTTGTCTTAGTGCGATTACCTTTCTCTCCAGGGCGAATTTTTAACTAAAATGATTTTTTCCGTAACAAAGATAAAGTATTTTGCTTAATAGAAAACTTAAATCGTTCAAAATGTTAAGTTTTGTAAAAATGATGGATTAAAAACTAGAAAGAATATTTTTACATAGTTAGACTACAGAAACAGCATATGTACTGCTATTAATAAAAAGTCAGCGCTCTCTTTACGCCTAAATGATTCCAGTACAAGTAACATTAAAAAATTTTCTTAGTTATCAAGACGCAAGTTTAGATTTTAGCGGATTGCATACGGCGTGCATTTGTGGTTCTAATGGCGCTGGTAAATCTTCCCTTTTGGAAGCTATCACCTGGGTAGTTTGGGGTGAAAGTAGAGCCGCTTCAGAAGATGATGTAATTCACACTGGAGCCAAGGATGTTCGAGTTGATTTTATTTTTGAAGCTAACGGACAAATTTATAGGATAATTCGTACCCGCCGTCGGGGTTCGAGTAGCGCTTTGGAATTTCAAATTGAAACACCCCAAGGGTTTAAATCTCTTACCGCTAAGGGTTTAAGGGCGACTCAAGATGAAATTATTAATCATATTAAGCTCGATTACGATACTTTTATAAATTCTGCTTACTTACGTCAAGGTCGTGCTGATGAGTTTATGCTCAAACGTCCAAGCGAGCGTAAAGAAATTTTAGCTGAATTATTAAAGTTAAATCAATATGATGACTTAGAGGAAAGAGCCAAGGAATTATCGCGTCAATTAAAAGCACGGGGAGAAGAGTTAGAGCGCAGTTTGCAGTCGATGAAAACTCAATTGCAACAACAAGAAAGTATCGCTCAACAAAGAACTGAGTTAGAAATCGAACTCAACGAACTGCAAAAATTACAGGCTTTTGAGAACATTCAGCTACAAAGTTTGCAAGTTGTCGAACATCAACGACAAGGTTGGGAAGAACAACTGCATTTTGTTCGGCAACAATATAACAATCTTATTCAAGATAGCAAACGTCTTGAGGGCGAAGCATCAAGTTTGAAAGTTCAGCTTTCCTCATTGGAAGAAGTCTTAACTCAAGAAGCACAAATTAAAGCCGGATACGCCCATTACCAAACTCTACAATCCCAAGAAGAAGCAATGGGTGCTTTGTTTGCAGAATATACTCGCGCTCAGCAGCAGCGCCAACAAAAACAGCAACAGTTAAACAAGTATATTCAAGGAATTGAGAGACAGTTACAACAATCTCAGGCGCAATTGGAAGCGTTATTGCAACAAGAAGAAGATATTCAGCAGACTCTGAATAATACAGGTGATGTGGAAACGGCGCTGGAAAAATTAAAATTAGCGCGTCAGCATCTAAGTAATTTGGATAGGCTACAAATGGAAGTAACTCCAATGTTGCAGCAGCGCCAACAATTACAAACTGAACTCCATCGTACTCAAGCAGGGATAGTTGCTCGAATAGAACAGTTGCAAACTACTCAACGACAGTTACAATGTCAATCTCGCCGCCAACCGCAACTCCAACAAGCGGTTATGGAAGTAGAAACGAAGATTGAAAAATTAGATAAAGATAAGATTTATTTGCAACGAGTACAGGAAAAAGGACAGGAAAGACGGCATTTTATGGAGCGCTTACAGGCTCAGCAGCGCGAATATGAACGGCTTTTGGGGGAATTAGAGCAAAAACTGCAAATGTTACAAAACCCTGATGCTGTTTGTCCTTTATGCGAACGTCCTTTGGACGAACATCACTGGAATCGAGTAGTAGATAAAACTCAGGTTGAGCACAAAGATACCCAAGGCAGATTATGGGTATTTCGGGATCAAATGGCAGTCTCAGAGCGAGAGATTCAGGTTCTCAGGCAAGAATATCGCAGTGTAAGTAGTAAATTGGCTCCCTATGAAGCTTTACGGGAACAAAAGGGAGAATTAGCCGCACAAATACAAGCGACGAGCGAAGTTGACCAACAAATAGAGCAAATAGCTGTTGAAAAAGAGAGATTAGAAAGAACTTTACAACTAAGTGATTACGCACCTCAAAAACAAAAAGAATTACAAGAATTAGAAGAATATTTGCAACAGCTTAATTACAACGAACAAAACCATGCTCTTGCTCGTAGCGAAGTAGAAAAATGGCGGTGGGCAGAAATTAAACAGGGACAAATTAAAGATGCACGCAAGCGACAAGCACAATTAGCAGCCAGAAAACCCCAAATTCAAGGATTAAATAGTCAATTAGAAAATCAAATCAAAGATGAGCTTGTTGATTCCACAATTGCTAGAGAAATCCAGGATTTAGAAAATCAAATTGCTTCGATGGGTTACGACAACGCTTGTCACAATCAAATCCGTATAGATGTAAGACAAGCCCAGTCTTGGCATTTGCGTCATCAGCAACTACTTAGTGCCAAGGAGCAGTATCCCGAAATCAAAAGGCGATCGCAAGATGTAGAATCAGCGTTAAAAGCAAGATTGAATGAGAAACAACAGTTGGCTACTCAAGTTGAGTCTATAGTCGCGCAGTTAGAACAAACTGCCAACCCCAAGATTCAAATTCAAACTTTAGAACAGCAATTAGCAAATCGTCGCCGCCAACTCGACGATAAACTTGGTCATTTAGGGCGATTGCAGCAGCAGTCTCAATATTTGGATAATTTACAAGTTCAGTATACCGAGCAGCAGCAGCAACTACAGCAAGTTAGAGAACAACAAAGAGTTTATCAGGAATTAGCTCTAGCTTTTGGTAAAAAAGGTATCCAAGCACTGATGATTGAGAATGTCTTACCGCAACTAGAAGCCCAGACAAATCAACTACTTTCGCGATTGAGTGCCAATCAATTACATGTACAATTTATTACTCAGAGAGCGGGTAAAAGCAGCAAATCTAAGAAGAAAAATGCCAAATTAATAGACACCTTAGATATTTTAATTGCCGATGCTAGAGGTACCCGAGCATATGAAACTTACTCCGGTGGGGAAGCTTTTAGAATCAACTTTGCAATTCGTTTAGCATTAGCAAAATTATTAGCACAGCGAGCGGGAGCCGCTTTACAATTACTGATAATTGATGAAGGATTTGGTACCCAAGACAATGAAGGTTGCGAAAGATTAATTGCAGCAATCAACGCCATAGCTAGCGATTTTGCTTGCATCCTCACCGTAACTCACATGCCCCATTTAAAAGAAGCCTTCGCCGCACGTATTGAGGTAAATAAAACCCAGGATGGTTCTAAAATAAGGATGATGATTTAATCTGAGAATTAAGCATTGGGCACATAAAGATGAATGGGAATATATTCAATTTTCTCCGCAGAAAATTGAATTAATATCAAGTCGGGCTAATTACTTACTATATAACCCAGAGCGATAAGTCCGACTAGGGGCATGCACTTGGCGATCGCAATTCCTTATTACTCCCAACTCATTACTTCTTACTCATTACTTCTTACTCATTACTTCTTACTTCTTACTTCTTACTTATTACTTGTTACTTATAACCCTATTCCCATAACCCTTTTTTCAACTGAAACTCATCAAACTTAATAACTTCAGAATCAGGCTTACTGGTATCAAAACGATAACTACTCACAATACCATGTTCCGTATCAAAAATACTAAAAACTGTAATTTTATTACTGGAAATATAAGGTAACGGTTTACCATTTTCGTCTAACAGAGGATTGATGCTTGGTACTACTGGTTCTAAACCATAGGGATCGCCAATTTCTGTATAATTATCATTAACAATATCTGGTAAATTTGTCCGCTTTCTGTCCCCATATGCCGCACCGTAAGAATTACCTACATTTGATGTTTCTAAAAAGTGCATTCCACTAGAACTAACAAAGCGATTCCACAAATGAGAATGTCCATACAATACTAACTGTACCCTTGCTTCTTCTAAGAGCGGTATCAAGTGATGGATGATATAATCCTTTTCTTTGGGATATTCATAACGCACCGATGTAATCTTACCATTGTTATCCCGTTCGATTCTCTGCACTGGGTCAGTATAAGCAGGTACAATATTATCTCCTAAAGTGTGCGGTGGATGGTGAAACATCACAACCTTGAATCTCGCACTCATAAATTCAAGGCTACTGAGTTCTTTTACCAGCCAATTATATTGAGTACTACCCTTGGCAATCGGTTCATAAATATGCTGTCCATATCCCCAATTTTCTCGGTTTTTTAACTCGCTTTGGGGTTCGGCATATTTCCCTCTACGGGAGTTTTCTGTGGTAGGATGTCGCCACATGTTAGTTACATTTAAGGCTATGAGGCGCACATCACCAAAACTTACCGCATAATACCCTTTTTCACCTGTCTCTGTTTCTGGTAGGTTAAATATTTTCTCGATAGTATTGGTATTGAATGAATTATCTTCTACATATTTTTCGCCGTATAACTCCCGCGCAACATCACGAGGAATTGTATCGTTAAATTCTTCATTCAAGGTTTTTCCGGTGTTAAAGCGCCCCATAGCTTCATGATTCCCCACACAAGGAAATATTGGAGCATTTTGCAGAATTTGTCCTCCCTTATAAGTTGTTTGTACCCCATCGTATTCCATTACATATTTAGCACGTCCTTGCAAACAAGGGAAAAATGCATTGCCACGATTATCATCAAACCATTCACTCGCGCGATCTGGTATATTAACTAAGTCCCCAGCAAAGAAAACAGCGTCGATTCGTTTAAAGGTTTCTCTGACTTTTTGTAAATTCGCTGCCACCATCGGCTTGATTTGATGATCGGAAGTTAATAAAATCTTTAAGGGTTTACCTATTGGTGGTGCAGGTTCAAGAGTATATGTTCGACTGCTGACTAATTCGCTTTTTTCCGTAATACTCGTTATACGATAAGAAATTCGCTTACCCGGATCTAAATCTTTTAAGTGAGCTTCATGCCGCCAGATTTCCCGTAAAACTGGTTTCTGATAAACTTCTCCATCTGCGGTTTGATTTCCGACTCGCGAATGTTGATCTTCTCTTAAATGAATCGGTCTGGTATTTCTAGTAAATACACTCCCTAGTAGGTTAGCACCGTATGCTACTGCGTGTCCATCACCCATGAACTCTGTAAACCATACAACCCTTATGGAAGTTTTAGTCGGGAATTGTAAAAATGGTTCTGTTAATAACTTTAAATGTAATTTCACAATATTATTACCTGAGAAAACATTCTTTTATTAGAGAAGTTTCAAATTAACTTTCATCGGGGATTATTATATGTTTACGATGTTCCAAAAACAATCTATTTTTGGATATAAGTTGTCTATTTAGATATTAATCAAATTCATTTAACGCTCTAAAATACCATCATTTGAGCATCTAAGAAAATATTGTTTCTTGCCAATCTCTTCTTCAACCAAAACTACCAACCCCTGTTGTATAACTATGCTGTTACTAGCTTGATCTATCCAAGTACGATCGCAAAAAGAGCGGTAAAATGGCATTTTTAGCAATTATTCAAAATTCAGGTAATTCTGTGATTACTCACCAAGGGGAATTTTGCCCTTGCTTGCCTATAGGGAGCTTGTTGCGAGTGAAGTATGGCAATGTTGTCCCAATGACAAATTTGGTTTGTGCAAGTCTTGATTTTTTATGACTAAACTAAGAAATAAATCTTAATGCTGAGTGATGATATTACATCAATATTTTTTGTTAGATATATTAGTATTAGTTAGGATGTCTTCAAAGTAATAATTGTAATACCAAGTTCGGTTAATTACTTACGATGTAACCCGATTGAAAAGATGCCAGTTATTACCAAAATAACATGTATACTTATTACTCATTACTTATTACTTTTCAGCCCTAGGGAATGGGAGCAAGGGCTAATCAACTGCTACATGAAACTTAAACAATATAATATTTTATTAAACAAATAACAGGGTATTATTGGGTTGTAGTTTAAATTTTCCCCAGCCAGATACGCCCGATATCTGCCATGCCGGATAGATATTGGCACGCTTGGAGTTTCTGGGAATGATACAGAACTATCTCGTCTATAATGACGTAGTTTGGCGTGGCTAACAGCCGGGGTGAGGTCAACCTGTAGCCAGGAGGTTTTGACCAGGTTATATGGGAAGCATTTATGCACTTCATCAGGGAAGCGAAAATCCTCCCCGCAAGTAGGTAAGACTGCTCGATCTGCGTCTTGAGCAAGTATAGCTTTGTTGAACAAAGTTAAATTTTG
>JBHJJJ010000398.1:0-13124 GCA_050042755.1 Rivularia sp. (in: cyanobacteria) | reverse complement strand
TTATACCCTCAGTCTTTGATGATAGAGTATCATGTGTAGTTGCAGGTTCAGTACAACGTGCTGCCTGTGAGGAGTATATTGCACGACTTTTGATAAAGATGGGGAGGTGGGGAGAAACATAAACTATTAACTCCTAACTCCTCACTCCTAACTCCTCACTCCTAACTCGTAACTCCTAACTCCTAACTCCTAACTCCTCACTATTCACTACTCACTATTCACTCCTCACTCCTCACTCAAAAACTTTAAATAGTCGTTACTTAATTCCTTCACTGCGGCATCGTAAAATTGCTTACCATGTTCGGGTGTAGCTAAAGCCGGGTTTGAACCCATTCTGCCGTCGGGATAATGTTTGCGAAAATCAGCAGCACCATAAATTTTATATCCGCTGGCGACTTCTGATGATAAAGGGGCTGATTTGATTGAATCTGGATAAATATATTGCGTTAGGGCAACTTCAGAAGGAGTGGCGTGAGAACCTTCTTCATCACCGTATAATTCCTTAGCTAATTTGTATACGGAACTGCACATAAACCAGTTGCCGACTCGGCATTTTACTTTATCAGCATTGGGAATCTGCAAATCTGCTAAATGAGCGTATGTTTCGGAAAAAGCAGCTTTGAGAGTCGCCATGTTACCGCCATGCCCATTGATAAAATAAAACTTGGTAAAACCAGCTTTTGCCAAACAAGTTATATATTCTTTGACAACCTGAATCATGGTGCTAGGGCGCAAGCTAATGCTGCCAGGAAAAGCGGTATGATGTAATGCCATTCCGACATTAATTGTTGGTGCTACTATTGCTTGGGTTGATTCGCCGACACCACGGGCTAAAGATTCCGCACATATTGCATCGGTACCGATTAATCCCGTTGGCCCATGTTGTTCGGTGGAACCTATAGGAAAAATTATACCCTGAGATTGCTGTAGGTAAGTTTCAACTTCTTGCCAGGTACTAAGATGCAGTAACATTTTTGAATGATTTTTGTGTGTGATGTCAAGTAGGGAGGGAGTTTTTTGTTTATTTCTCTACTATGACAATTATGAGTCATATATTCAGAGTGGTGTGGAAAATTATAACTTGTCCTGAAATTAATAAAACTTCATATTTTTACTAGATATATGCTGGGATTTCATATTAGGGGTAACAAATTTATACGTGAGAGAATGTTATTTTTTTAATACTGTTTTTTAGTGCTTTTTTATCAGTTGTGAAGAATAAAATTAACGGGGTGCATGTTTTTATTTTATCTAGGGGAGGTGCATGACGTAGGATATGAGCGGAAGAGATTTTCGGGGGGAAAACCTCAGAGGTTGGTCTTTTAAAGGTGAAGATCTTTTGGGAGCAGATTTTAGTTATGCAGATATTCGAGGTGCAAATTTTACAAGAGCAAACTTGAGAGGAGCAAGCTTTAATAATGCAATTGCGGGAATATCAAATGTAGTAAAGAGTACTTTAATAATCGGATTAATACTTGTAGCAGCTTTTTCTGGAGTTACTTTAGCACTTGCTAGTATTTCTGCTGGATTATTGCTTAGTTCTGAAACTATAGACAGATACAGTATTCTACCTGTTGTGGTAATCGGAATATTGTGGGTTGTATTTCCAGCTATTACTATTTACAAAGGTTTAGAAACATCTATTAGTTTTGCTGTAGTTGGTGGGGTATTCGCTGTATCTATAGCTGTAGCTCAATCTGGTACTGCATCAGAAGTTTGGTATGGAGTTATGGCTGGAGTAGGAGTAATAGTTGGCTTGGTGATTTGTGCAGGTGTTGTGGCTAGTGCTCTAACAGTGGCTGGGGTAGGTGCTGTTGCCGTAATTTTAGTAGTGGTTGTCATTTTTACTATTACCCCCGCTGCAATTTTGGCAAACACTAGCGCTATAGCTGTAAATATTGCTGTATTCATGGCAGTAGCGCTAGTTCCCCTAGCTACCTATATGGGTTTGCGAGCTTTGGCTGGAAATCATAAATATATATCCTTGAGTCGAATTGCGATTGTTTTTGCTGCCATAGGTGGTACTAGTTTTCGATATGCTGACTTAACGGATGCCAATTTTACTGGAGCAATACTCAAAAGCGTTAAGTTGGATAAAGCGATTTTGATTCGTACTTGCTTTTATAATGCCAAAAAAGTCTATTTAGCTAGAGTTGGAGAAACTTATCTCTCCTATCCTAACGTACGACGATTGGTGGTTAAAGGAAAAACACAACAAAAAAACTTGGACAATCTAAACTTAAGAGGAGTGTATTTGGCTGGAGTTAATCTGGCAGATTTTAGCTTTTTAGGTACAAACCTCAGTGAAGCTAACTTGCAAGATGCCGATTTATTTAGAGCTAAGTTAGTCCAAACGCAGCTATGCGGAACAGATTTGACGGGTGCTAACCTTACAGCAGCAACTATTGAAGATTGGGGTATTACTAGCCATACCAAGTTGCATGGGGTTAGATGCGAATATGTTTTTATGCGAGAGACAACTTTCGACGATCCCAACCCTCGACGCAAACCTGATAATTGGGAAGAAACATTTAAAGATGGTGAATTTTCCGATTTTATCACTCCTATTCTCAAAACTCTAGACCTTTACCACAACCAAGGAGTTAATCCTCGCGCTATTGCTATTGCTTACAGACAATTGGTAGAAAATCATCCAGAAGCAGACTTGCAAATTGTGGCGATAGAGCTACGAGGAAACAATAGAGATAAGTTTTTGCTTAGAGTAGAAACTTCAGAAGTTGCCAGTCATTGCGAACTGAATAGAGAATATTTTGATAATTATAATCAACTTAAGTCTTTAGCAACAGACCATTTACTATTACTCCTAGCCGAAAAAGATCATCAAATTAATAGGCTAGAAAAGATGATTGGCACAGCGATCGATCCTTATCCATCAAAAATTATTTCTCCTGCAAACAAACAACAAAATAAGTTAGTTTTTCTGATTTTAGGTAAGCAGAATGAAAAAGGTTTTCATGAGGTAATGGCTCAAATTTGGTTAGAAGATGGAAAATTACTTGCCTCCTGTAGAGGAACTTTACCTCCAGAAACAGAAATTATTCAGCTTTATCAACAGTGGAAAAAAATTTATGCCTATCAGAGTTATTCTAGCCGAAAAATAAAGCGTCCAAAAGATAATTTGACGGATATTTCTCCTAGAAAACTGCAACAAGTAAGCCAATATTTGCAAATAAAAATTAATACTTGGCTCAATTCCGAGGGATTTCGTAAAATAGCTGATACACTGCGAGAAAAACTTAATGAATCTGACCCTATAAGAATTATTATTCAAACAGAAAATATTGAATTGCAACGGTTACCCTGGCATTTGTGGAATTTTTTTGATAGTTATCGTTCTTCAGAAGTAGCTTGGAGTTCGCAATTTGGAGTAAGTAGTACTAAATCCATAGTTTCTAGAAATAAAGTCAGAATTTTGGCAATTATGGGTAATAGTGAAGGAATTAATCTAGAAGAAGATCGGAGAGTATTAGAAGAATTACCATCATCTTCCATAGAGTTTTTAGTAGAACCAAAACGTGAAGAATTAAATCGGCACCTGTGGAATGAAGAAGGCTGGGATATACTTTGTTTTTCTGGTCATAGTGAAAGCAAAATTGATGGTAGTATTGGTGCGATCGATCTTAATAAAACAGAGCAATTAACTTTAGGAGAATTGAGGAATGCTCTGAGAAAAGCTATTGAATGCGGTTTACATTTAGCAATTTTCAATTCTTGTGATGGCTTTGGATTGGCTCGTCAATTGGTAGATTTGCCTATTCCCCAGGTTATTTTTATGCGAGAGCCTGTGCCGGATGTAGTAGCACAGGAGTTTTTAAAGAACTTTCTCCAAGCTTTTTCTAGTGGTAAATCTTTGTATCTTGCCGTGAGAGAAGCACGAGAAAAGTTACAAGGTATAGAAAATGATTTTTTGTATGCGAGTTGGTTACCAGTAATTTATCAGAATTCTGCTGAAGTACCCAAGAATTGGCAAGATTTTATCCGTTAAAACGGAAATAATTAATAACACTATATAAACTAATTTATTTTTATTTTAGTAGTTTTATATTTGCTACCTCTTGACAAGTTTCCTCCATGAATAGCGGGTAATTTTCAGCAGATACAATGCTAAATACATACCAATTCAAACTAACCTATGTTGTGCAACAAAACCAACCTATGTTGTACCACATCGCAAATCTACGATAGCTAACATTAAATCACAAGGGAATAGCACTCTTGTTCAGCCCGATTGCAATATGTAATCAAAATAGAAAAAGAGGTTTTATGGGAATCTATCGTTCTCAATTTAGAGGTATTGAAAAAAGTCCTGAGTGTGAAATATATGTAGTAAAAGATGGTTTATTAGTTGCTCCATTTGATATCTGTATTTTTGAATTAGGTTTTAATGATTCACCTAATCCAACTCCAGTTGATAAATTAAGATATTTGATTGATGCTCCTGTTAAGAATACGGCTGGTGCAGAAATAGGTACTATCAAGAGTTTTGATTTACCTTTGGGATCAAGTAATTTTAAACCTGTTGTATTTGTTGAATTAAACAAAGATACACAAGTATTGATACCAAATCGACTTGCTGCTAAACCTTCTGAGGTTGAAGAAGGTGATACTGTTAGTTTAAGCATCAATGGAGTCAATGTATCAGGAAATGTAGAAAAAAGAATAGATGAATATCCATATTTGATACCAGGATGGAGAGTTCAAGCTTATTTGGTGAAGTTTAATCGGAAGTTAACAAATAACGTACATGGAGCGCCAGTAGTACTAACTAGCTCAAAGAAGTTATTGGGTATGTTGATTATTACAGAATATAATATGACTAATGGCACTACTAAGGCTCTTGTATTTCCGGCGCATCTTATTTAGTTGAAAAACAATAAAGAGATAATCTAAACACAAGTAAAAATTACTAGTTTATTTTACTAACCTGGGTAAATTTATCGCAAGAATATCTACAATTTGCCCAGTTTTCAATATTCCAAGCATTTCCGAATTGAGTAGATTTGTTTCTGTTTTGTAATTGAGCAAAATATCAAGAAGTTTATGTTATTACGTAGAATTATCGCCTCAACATTTTGTTTTTCACTTGTAGTTGCACAATTATCAATGATGCCTGTAACTGCAAACACCAATAAAGAAAAGACGAACCAATCAAATGAAGCAAAAACTGCACGAGCTATTAAAATTGGATTTATTGATGGCATTATTAAGTTTATTAATAATAGTGCGCGAACAAGAATTAAATTAGAGTGGGAACCTTTACCTGTAGATAAAAATATAGTTAAAGCGGCTAGAAAATATGGCTATCAACCTGTAAAAATAACAATTCGCAATGAGGATTTAGAGAACAATAAATGGATAACAAAAATTTCTGAAGCACAACGGAGGGTATTAGAAGAAGCTTTAGAATCTCCAAACTTAGAAAAATTAAGTACAAGTAATAGTTTTTGGGATTTAAAAAATCAGGAAGTTATAGATTTATTCAACAGTTCATCACTTGAACCGGCAGATTATTTAGGATTGATCCGAGATAGAAATGTACTTTTTACTTTATTAGAAAGTAATGGTATATCTTATTCATTACAAATACCAGAATCAGAATTTCTACGTATATCCGATAAACACATAAATTGGAATATTAGTGTCTACAAGTTTGTAATTGAGCAGAAACCAGAAGTTGCATTTTATCGCTTTGGTATTAAAGCTGTAGTCAATCCATTTGAGATTTCGATTCCGAATCCTTCTTCTGAACAAATAAAATTAAAAGCTGGAATTAGCTTTAAACAAAGTGATAAACTGATTGGTTTATTTGATAAAGACAAAACTGTCAATGCACGTGACTTTGTTTTCAATTTTCCAAAAGACTTTCAGCAAGAAACCACACAAAAATTAATCTCGGATTTAACAACTAATAATGCTTCTAATGAATTAGAAGGGTTTTTGACATTCTTTGGTGGCTCTAAAATGTTAGGAGAAGTTGTTAGTAGAGGTTTACTTGGAGGTATTAAAAATACAAGTATTATAAGTGGGGGTATTATTGATTTTGAGGGAGGAGAAATTTCACCTTTAATTGGAGTGAATAACAAAATAGCTAACTTAGGAGATGCATCTGCTGGAATTTTATTTGGTGCTGGGTTAGATGAAAAAACTTCTCTTTTTATTGGGCCTAGTTTACAAACATCAATATTTACTTTATCTGCTGGTGGTTTAGCTGTTGAAGGGAATAAAAGTCCACAAGTTCATCCCGCAGGAATAATTTCTGTTGATTTATCGCGTCTAACAAGGAGTCAAAAAGTTAACAAAACACTTAAAATTGAAAATACAGAATTGGGTGGTAATTGGGGAAAGGTAAGTGATGAACTCTTTAAAAACTTGACTTTAATAGAATGGGAATTTACCTCTGATAAAGGTAGTTTCACTAATTTTAAGTTGAGGAATGTTTGTGATAGTCAAGGGCTTGCAATTCCAGAAGAGAAACAAACAGTTGTAAATATAGACGCAAGCAACCCAAAAGTTATCAAATTTATACCTAAAGGTATTTACAAATACGATATTCCTTCCGGATTTCAGCTTTTAGGTGGCGATTCAACAATTATTGCTCCCATTAATCCCAAAACTGCCTCATTAAACATGACAGGTACTTTTAAATCAATAATATGGAAAGCAAAAAGAAATAATCAGCAGAATAAAAATAAGAATCAGGAAAGTCAAGAGAAAAATTATTGTAAGGTTTAAAATTGAGACTTAGCAGTTGGAATTAGAAATTTCTAAATTACAGTTGTAAAGTTTATCGGTTAATTGATACTCCTACCCTTTCAATGGGTAGGATTTTGCTATTGTCTATCCATATCTATGAATTTAGATTTAAAGATATTACAGTACAATGTTGAGACATTGGTATATTTAGAATATTTTTTTAAATCTCAAATTTTTGTTTGACTATTACGTCCTCTAAGGTAAAATTGATGCTAAACTGACCTTCACTAGCAGTGAATCGCAGCCCTAACCAAGAATCTTCCTCGTTTGCTTGTAATTCTTCAAACACATCATCGAATTCATCAAGCAGCGTAATTTTTAATCCTGATGGCAAATATTTATAAGACTCCTTTGGACAAATTTTGATGATAATCTCAACTTCACCATCTTCATTTGGTGGAGATAGAGTAATTACAAGTGCTATAGTTACTGCATCATTCAACTTAATCTGTTTCCCTCGAGTAACTGCTTCATTAGATATTTCATCACTCGTGGATCTATAAGCAGTTGGTGCAACAACTTGGAATAATTTCCAATCCGAATCAAGATTACTGTCAAACCATTGCCTCAAATTTATTGCTTTCTTTTCAATCTCAGTTCTTAATGGGAATAAACTTGTAGAGTTTCGGTTTTTCTTTGATGAAATAGAATCAAGGTTTTTATGGGGAGAAACTGCCTTTAAATCTAAAATAGGAATACCCAGATGTTTTTCTAATTCCCCCGATTGGTATAGAGATTGAAGCTGATTAAATTGTTGATAATTACCTTTGAGGACTAATACAGTATTTTTATCTTGATTGTCATTTATCTGATTATTGCTCATCATCTATTTCTCCTTGTTCATAACTTTCAATTAGTGTCATCGTGCCATTCCCACTAATTTGATTAATTTTATTCACGAGTTCTTCAATATATTGATTAGAACTATTTTTTGGAATTTTAATACTAAGACTAATTTCTAATGTTTCTTCTTCAATTAAACTCGCTTTTCTGTAACCGTATCTTTCAAGATAAAGTCTAAATTGTGCCCAATTATTAATTTTTTTCTTTGTGATAATGTAAACATATTTAAATAAAGTTTTTGATAAATCGGCTGTGAGTTGTTGCCTGTTAAGCTTATCTTGAATTTCTTCAACGCTAAAGCCTAAAAGTAGTAAATAAAGCCAACATAATTGTTTGGGAGAAAGTTCTTTTGTTTCAAGTTTATCTCTAATTTTACCATTCTCAAAATCTTGCTCTGCTTTTGCTTTTGCTAAATCTTGCAAAATTCTATCTATATGCCACTCATGATTTACTTTGGGACATTCACTACAATTCATTTTGTAGTTTAAAGCTGGACATTTTTTTTCTAATGCAACCATTCTATTCAACACTTTGATTTTTGTTTGAATATTTTTATTAACTTTAGATCAATATCATTATTTGGGATAGGTACTTTGACTACAACTATGGTTTTTTCTTCTATTCCCCATTTTTTTAGGGCAAAGAAAAAACAAAATTCAGGGAAGGTGAGTCAGGGAGAAATTTTTCTAGGTAATCTTAGACTGGGATAGGAGTAAGAGTTACTCCCCTTACTGAGTGGAAGATTACCGGTGGAGATTGAGTTTCGGAGTAGGGTGCGTTTTATCGGAAATCTTACAGGGTAACGGGAGTAAGAAATGTTTTTTTATTTATAGGAAGAGGGTTTAATAGTTGCTACTCCCGACTTATATCATTTCTTTATAAAGATGCGCCGAATTTAGCCAACCTGCGTTGGCTTTGTACAAGTAGCGATACGCCTTCGAGGCTGATTCGAGTAGGCGCAGCCTTATACAGAATTGGTATCACTACTTCTCCCTTCTGAAGATCCTTCTAAGAAACCAATACATCAATGAACCAGAGTTATTCGGATTTCACAAATCAAAGTTAATTTCAATAAATTGTTAACTCAGAGCCTGTTCTCAAAATCTTAAAGCATTCAGAGTATAATTTGAATATTACTTTGAGACCCAATTAGTTTTAATACTTTTATCTATTAATTATCTATTAAATATCTATATTCGTAAATATTAGGACTTACGCGATTGTCACAAGACTCGGATGGTGCCGTATACTGATTGCCTTATTATTGCCTAAACAATTAGTCAGTGTACAAGCACCCTACAAAAAAATGTGCCAGTTGCGTAAGTCCTAAATATATTTAAAAATGACCGCAACTGACCACTTTTTTCCAATCAAGAATTTTTAATGGTTGCTCGTCAGGCACCAACTAAGTTCTGTTATTGTTATAATTTCTGATATTTGATAAATTTTTATATATATCAAACAAAATTGATGTAAAATATGCAAAAAATCAAGAGTACTTTAGTAACTCCTAGCTCTTGACTCCTAATTCCTACTTCTAACAATTAATTGAGCGTCATAACTCAAAGTAAATTGTTATGCTAGTTGACCAAATTTACCATTCAAAAACACCTAGCTGAGACGTTTTTGAAAAAATTGACGCTCAATTTCTAATAAGGATATTGTAGCTGCTATTCAATGTTAACAAAAGAAGTATTTAACAGTAAGATTGAATATCTTCACCGCATTGATCTACTAAATAACATAAAGCGCGAAAACGCAAACTAACAAATTGTTCGTAAAGTGGATTTACTTTGCATAAAGGCGGAATATGAGCTAGTTTTCGCCCAAGTAATACGATATCTCGTTCAAATGGACAGTCCGCTGGTATTAATTTAGCAATAAAATGTGCGAATTTTTGATTGTTAACTTCTAAAGAATCTATCCATTCACGCAAAGGTTCTAAAAAGTCAAATTTTGGTTTATTTAATTTATTTGGGCTATTTTGATTTTTTGGTTGATTGTTTAATTCTGTAGACTTCATAAGACCAGAAAAAACAAAAAAGTTGTTGATTGCTTCTAACATAACTATTGCGAGTTTCCCCTCAGATTGTTCCTAATAATCCGACAAAAAATCTACAAAAGCATTTAAACGCATTTATAAAATATGCCTTTAATATGCTTTTGATATTGATTATTTAACCTCACCATCTAACTATAAACTGTTCTTTTTAATACAGAATTAAAAGTTTAGATAAAGTTCCCAGTTTTCAAGTAATTGATGGTGTTTTCATTTCAAATTAATTTCATGTACTTAATGTACAGTTGCTATATTCTTTGGTAAGTAGTATCTGACGGGCACCCTTAAAAGTTTTTTTAAAGAAAAAACTTTTAAGAGAACCCTTGACGATGGAGTTTATACAAAAAACAGAATTTTTGGTCTTACTAAAGCTAGATTTAGACTCCAATTAATCTGCTTTTTCACTACGATTTTAGTCTATTACCTATTCAGTGAAATGTCATGCATTTCACAAAACTTAATGTTATTAATATTTTTTTAACAAAGTTGTATATCTTTTCATCAAAATATGAGTAGATACTATTTTTGGCTGACAAATAAAAAGCAGTATTTGTAGAAACCTAGGGGTGCGAAGTCTTTACCAGAGTGAGGAGTAGGTAATTCATATTTCCCTTTGTCTGCTTCCCTATCTGCCCCCATCCCTATACAGGTTTAACTTTTGATTTGCATCTAATTTGTCCATACCTCCGAAAATTAACAACCAAAGTACTACTACTAGCCAATGGATGAAGATGATTATCCATGGGGAACCCGTGAGAGCATAGGTTATGGTACAAGTAAGCCCTAAGAGAGTTGCTAAGATGAGGAAAATTGGTTCAAAAAAGGTAGGATACCCATCCCGATAAAAGGTTTTGGCGTTCAACGGATGGTAAATAATAAACATTAGCAGACTTAATGCTGCCCATAAACTCCATTTTTGCCAGTAGCCATGGGAGCCGTTAACTACTTCTGTGGGATGGGGAAGAAAAAGGACTCGAAAAAAAAATTCTTCTGTAATGGCGGGTGTTAACAAGCAGCGTAATATTAAGAAGAAATAATTGATGGGTTTAGTTGTGTATATTTGTAGATGCAAAAATCCAGTAGAGAAGCCTAATGGTAAGGCTATAGCTATATAAATCAACAGCGCCAAACTTGCAATCAAACAATCATGCACGGCTGGAATGAATGCGGAAGCTAAGATGCGGTTGAGAATAATTGAAATTAGAGACACGTTTGTGAAAGTGAAGTAGGTTGGCGTTGACAGTAGTAATTAGAATAAGGCAATAGCGAATAGGAACAAAAGTGTAAGTAAGTAGGCGCAAAAAAACATAACTATCTATGTAAAAGTAAATTAACCTCAAACTAGAGATACCTATTGCATGACAGCCTTTTTCAAATATAATTTTCCGTGCCTCGCTACTTATGATTTACAAAACTATTCAGTAATTCTCCGTTTAAAAAGATTTATCTTTAACAAGAGTTAATTCAATTTCTCGTTACTAGTTTAAGCTTAAACCTATTAAAAATACAGACTTTGAATAATTTTTTACTTTTAACAACCGTATTATTGAGTATTTTTTTTTGATAAAGACTGCTAGGAACTAGTGACATTACCAGTGGAAATATGTAACTTTAGATTCAGACCTAAATAGTCATGGGTGCCCGTTACTTCTGATTTTCATCAGTGAGTTATCGGGTTGCTTCTAAACAAAGATAAATCAATGATAGTTGCTATTTTTCTACCTACCGTGATATTGCAACTATCACTATTTATCGATTGAGTAATAGTTTGTACAAAGAAGGCAATTAATAAAGTAATAAATCATTTTATTACATTTTTTTATTCATTTTTATCTGGAGAAATAATAATGTCCATTTCATTGTTGAAAGCAGCAACTGCTTCAGTCTTAAGTGCGGTTAGTATTTCAACCATAATTGCTGTGAAGCCTTCTTATGCAGCAGATATAACTATACCCATACCTGTAGATGCCGGAACTCCAGGATTTGATTATATAGACGGTGGAGAAGGAACTCCAGGAGATAGCAATGATGATTTTAACGGATTTTTTACTGAAGATTTCGGTTTTTTAACTTCAGGTGGAAGCGCAACATCTGGTAGTTCACCTTTTCTCAGTGACGAGTTTATTCAAAATCAATTGAAAGAAGTAATTTTATCCTTTGATTTCTTTAATCCCAGCGATAATGATTTACAATTAATAGTAAATAAATCGGGTAGTTCAGTCTTTTCTGAATCATTCAAAGATATTGGTAATGACGGTGAAAATTTTTCTTTAGATATTACTGATTTATTTATAGATAATGGAGCGGGTAACTATACCATCACCTATAAACTTCCACCAAATAACTCATCAACCGTTGCAGGATTTAATAACGTTGCTTTAAGTATCGCAACAGTTCCCGAGCCTAGTTTGGTTGCTGGTTTCCTTGCTTTGGGAATCGGTGCTGCGATCAAACGCAAACGTAAAGGCTAAATCAATTTATAATTTTAATTTTTGATTATCAATTGTCCGGAATTTGAGATAATCAAAGAATTTGGGATAAGAATTTACGAGTTCGTTCTTCGGTAGGATTGGAGAAAAAGTTATCGGGTGTAGCTGCTTCTACAAGAGTGCCACTATCCATCAAAACAACTCTATCGGCAACTTCGCGAGCGAATCCCACTTCATGGGTTACAACTACCATTGTCATACCATCTTTAGCAAGGTTTCGCATGACATCGAGTACTTCTCGCACCATCTCCGGATCTAAAGCAGAAGTAGGTTCATCGAATAACATTATTTTAGGTTGCATTGCCAAAGCACGGGCGATCGCCACTCGTTGTTGTTGCCCTCCGGATAATTGCCCGGGATATTTCTGAGCTTGTTCTAGGATACCAACTCTTTCTAATAGTTGCATTGCTAATTCTTCGGCTTTCACTTTAGGTAAACGACGTACCCAAATTGGTGCTAAAGTAATATTTTTAAGTACGTTGAGATGGGGAAATAAATTGAATTGTTGAAACACCATTCCAACTTCGCGGCGAATCGTTTCAATATTTCGTAAATCATGGCTGAGGGTAATACCATCAATTTCAATTTTTCCCTGTTGATATTCTTCCAAGGCATTAAACGTGCGGATAAAAGTTGATTTACCAGAACCGGATGGTCCCATTAATACTACCACTTCTCCACGATTTACAGTTAAACTTACACCTTTGAGAACGTGGAATTTACCATACCATTTATGAACATCTTCAGCACGGATTATCGATTTTTCTGACATCATTTAATTGGGAGAGGGGGTAGAGGGGGTCAGGGCAAACGCATCTTGTCATTAATTCGGCTATATTGTCAATAAAGTCTGAAATAATCCCATTATTCATTACTTCTTACTTCTTACTCATTACTTCTTACTCATTACTTCTTACTCATTACTTCTTACTCCTTACTCAGCCTATACTCTAAATTTA
>JBHJJJ010000397.1:0-17958 GCA_050042755.1 Rivularia sp. (in: cyanobacteria) | reverse complement strand
TTATAGTTCCGTCTACACTCGCCGAAGCTAATTGTGTTTTATCTTGGGGATTAAAAGTAATCTTGTTAACCCAGTTCTCATGTCCGGTAAGAGTAGTAATACTTTGAACTTTGTCAAGGTCCCAAAGTTTGATTGTTCCATCCGCACTACCAGAAGCTAATAGTTTTTTACCATCTTTGGGGTTAAAACTAACGTTATTAACCCAATCTTGATGTCCGGCGATCGCAGTAATTTCTTTACCAGTAGTAACATCCCATAACTTGATAGTGTTGTCAAAACTACCAGAAGCTAAAGTTGAAGAATCCGGGCTAAAGCTGACGCTATTGACACTAAATTTATGTTTGTTAAGGGTAGTGAAGTCTTCACCAGTTTCAAAATTCCAGATATGAACTGTACCGTCGGTACTACCAGAAGCTAATTTCTTACCATCGGCACTAAAATTCACATCAAGGACATTATAATCGCGCTTACTGAGTATTTTACTTTCACCTGTTTTAGTATTCCAGAGTTGAACTGTACCATCAGCACTTCCAGAAGCTAATTGTGTACTATCTTTGGGATTAAAACTGATGCTGTAAACTTTACCTTTATGTCCAGTAAGCTTACGAATTTCTTTGCCTGTTTCAACATTCCAAAGTTTAATCGTTTTATCGAGACTAGCAGAAGCTAGAATTTTACCATCATCAGTAAAATTCAAATTATAAACTTTACCTTTATGTCCTAGTAACTCTTTGTATTCATTAGTTTTCAGATTCCATAGTCTTATGGTTCCATCAGCGCTACTAGAAGCTAATTGTGTTTTATCTTTAGGATTGAAAATAACGCTGTAAACTTTACCTTTATGTCCAGTAAGCTGTATATTTTCTTTGCCGGTTTCAGCATTCCAAAGTTTAATTGTTTTATCGAGACTACCGGTGGCTAAAATTGTACCATCTGGGCTAAAAGCTACATTATAAATAGAACCTTTATGTCCTTCTAAGCGATTGCGTTCTTTTACTCCGTCTACCGCTTGTCTTAATACAGGTTTTATATATTCAGGAAGAGGAATTTTTTGCTTTTTCAGCGGTATTGCTGCTCGTAATGCTTCTATTAATGCATCAAATTGTTGTTTCTCATTAAAAAGCGTTTTGGAGTAACTAATTAGAGCAACACTTTGATTTGATAGGAACCTTTTGTTTTGCTGAATGAAATCTCTTTGCAATCGCCAGGTAGCGACTGTAAAAGAAATGAGAAATAAAAACGCTAATAATAGCCCTATAAATATATTACGGGCTTTTCTTTGCTCTTGTCTACGAACTATTATTGTTTGCTGTTCGCTATACTTCTTACTAGCTTCAATAAACTCCTTCGCCAAGCTAGTTAAAGTTAAAATGTCTCCATAATCCTTGATAAACTTTTCTGCTTCTGTTAATAATTCTCCAGTATACAGAAAAGCTGTAGCCTTAGAATCTTTCCACCTCTTAGCTGTGTTTTCAATATCTTCTTTTAATTGTCTATAAACACGGTATTCATCCAACCACTGACTTAATTTTGGCCAATGACGTATTAATGCATCATGCACTAAGTTAACTTCTTCAACTTCTTCAACTTTTTGATCGTGGTAGACAATTTCATGATTAGTAATAATTAAATTTTCATCTATTAACTTTTTCTTGACTCTAGTAATCAGTTCATCTGAGTAGCGCTGTGTTTCAAATAACTTACGTTCTAAAATCTTTTTGCGAGTATTCCCTGTTCCATCTCCTAAGTAAGTTAATTTAAGAAAAATATACCTTGCGACTGGTCTTTCATTTTTTTGCAAATTATTATAAACTCTATTAGCATGTTTTTCAATAATTCTTTTTAAATCTAAATTCTTATATGCTTCTGCCCTTAAGATTACATTATCAGTATCTTTTTCACTATGTTCTGCTTGTAGTTTTTGCCAAAGTTTTTCTAAGGTGTATTGTAGTAAAGGCAAGCTAGCAGGCTCATTTTGTACATCTTTTATTAACTTTCTTGTAAGTCGCTCGTCTACAGCCACACCTAATTCGCTTGCAGGTCCTTCAATAGCTTCTTCTAACTCCGATTCATCCATAGGTCTTACAGCAACAAGATGCTGTTGAATCTTTCTTGCAAATCCTCCATAATCGCGTTCAGCGCATTTGCCAAAAAAATCTATTCGTAGTGCTAAAACCAAACAAAGTTTATTATTATCAGTATCTTTTTCTTTTAAAGCACCTAGTAAACATTCAAAAAACTTCTCTATTTTTTCATTATCCTCGTCTTTATTCTCCCTCAGAGTAAATACCTCTTCAAACTGGTCTATCACTAACACTACTTTTGTATCAGTTTTACGAATCAATTCTTTCAAGCCTTCTGAGCCTCGATCAATATATTCTTTAGCTTCAGCTATTTTTGATTGAATCTCCTCCTCAGCATTTGACGAGTTTTTATCTACTAATATTTCTTTTGCTAATGCTTCTGCTAAACTTTGGAGAGGACATATACCTGGTTCAAAAATAACAATAATCCAACTGTCACTACCCGATATCTGTTCCCCTAAATTGAGTTGGTAAACTAAACCTGCCCTGAGAACGCTAGATTTACCACTTGCTAATGCTCCCATAAGCACCAGAAAATTGTTTTTACGTACTTTTTCGAGTAGTTCATCAGTCAGTTTCTGCCGTCCATAAAAATACTCAGCATCTTCTTCATGGTCAAAATAAGCTAAACCTTTGTAAGGATTTTTATCTAGCTGTGGTTCGCTATTATTACCTTTGTGATCTTCTTTTGTTCCTAAAATATGAATTTTTTTCCCAAAAGAAATACGTTTAAAATCTCCATATTCTTTCAATTTTTTTTCATATTTTGCCTTCAATACTTTTATCAATGTTTTGTTATCAATGCATTTATGTTCTTGGTCTAATTTGAGTTCATTAAGAATTGCATTAGTTAAATAACTACAACCATTAATTTTGTGTAAAAAAATATTATTGTCTTTCTGAAAAGAAACAAGAAAAAATCTGTCTATACCATTTTGATAACTCGGTATTAATTTATCACCCTCTATTTTTTGTTCTTCGTTATAGCAACAATCAAAAATAATAATTTGTTGTTCAACCGAACTTTCTTGTAATAATTCTTTTAACCACCGTAAAGATACTCCTAATTCATAATCTTCTGAAGGATTAGAATCGCTAGTTGTCAGAAAAACTTCTTTAATTCCTTCATCTTTAACTACCACGTATCCTGAAAAATAAAATAAAGCCATTTTGGGACTATTTCCCTTTGGCTTGAAAAGCTGGACTATATATTCTTTAAGGTATTTTCTCGTTATTTCTTCATGTATTTCTACGTCGAATTTTCCTTGCTTTTCTAATCTGTTTGCCATATATCTGGCATTGACAACAGGTACTTGAAGATTGGTTAAACCCCTATATTCATATTTATTAATTCCAATAACTAAAGCTTGAGGTTTTTGATTGGAAGAATTATTTGTACTTTTCATCGTAAAAGATTATGTGTTTTCTACTGTTTATTACTTATTGATTATTAGAAAATATATCTAGTAACTGACTCAAAGAACGATCGTATTTTGCGGATTGATAATTAAGAGCATTCTGAACTTGTTGAGGAGTTAATTGTTTGGCTCCGATGAATATGGTTTGATTGAGGTTAGCATCACGAAGGTTGGCATCACTTAAATCCGCACCACTCAAATCCGCACCACTCAAATCTGTACCACTCAAATCCGCACCACGAAGGTTAGCATCACGAAGGTTAGCACGACTTAAGTTAATGGTATTGAAGTTAAAATTATTCAGTTCCGCATCACTTAAATCCGCACCGCTTAAATCCGCACCGGATAAATCCACATTAGTTAGAATTGCACCAGCAAAATTAACGGAGCGCAGGTCTGCATTTATTAAACTGGCACCACTAAGATTTGTACCGATTAACTTAGCACCACGGAGGTTAATACCATTGAGAATAAAACCACTCAGATCGATACCACTAAGATTTGCACCGCTGAAGTTTGTATTAGAAGGGAATGTTTGCTGCAGATTGGCACCGCTGAGTTCTGCATTACTAAAATTGGTTCCTCTAAGATTGGCACCGCTGAGATCTGCATCACTAAAATTCGCGCCGCTGAGGTTAGCTTTTCTAAGGTCTGTATCTACTAATTCGGCATTTATTAATTGAGCTTTTACCAGTTGAACACCAATAAGAGTCGCATTGTTAAGGTGTGCACTATTTAGCCTTACGTGACTGAGGTTCGCATCACTTAAGTCAGCCTTCTTAAGGACTGCATTGTATAGAATTGCATAACACAGATTAGACTTATTAAGCTTAGTACCTTCAAAATCAGCCCTAGCTAAGTCTGCTCCTTCAAGATTTATATTTGTCAGGTCTGCATGTTTTACTGTTAAACCTGCTAAACTAACACCATCTCCATTTAAATCTTCTAGTGCTTGAATACGTCCACCACTTCCTCCTTGACCTGCTGCGGAATTAATCACCTGCCAAGCTTCATAATGAGAACGTTTTTGCCGTTGGGGACCAGTTCCAAAAAAAATAATCAAACCGACAAGAATACTTAAAGATTCTAAATTCCTAAACAACTTATTATCTATAAAGGTGTCAATCCAATTTGTTTTCGATGGAATATTTGTTCCCGGTGGAAGATCTATTTCCGGTGTAATTTGAAAGGATTTATAGATTACATATATAATCCCAACTACTGCACATACTATTCCTAAAATTAGGATAAACCAAGCGATAAAAACTAATAAATGCCTAAACCTTATATCCAATCGAAACCAAATTCTACGAAATTCAAGACGAACTTTACGACTGAGTTTAGGAAGTTCTAATAAAATACAGCGAAGTGTAAGATAAAATATGTTTCTATGAAGTAACTGTTTTGATTTTTTTCTGATATTCAATTTTCTAGCCTCAGTAAATTTAACTAGTGCTTTAACTAATAAACATACAGAGATTAGCTTGATATTAAAAGTATGAGTTAAAACATTAATCTTGTCTTTTTAGGAAATTAAATAAATTTTAATCACTTCATAAATTATATTGTTTGGAATAATTCAAATTTTGTACCATCAAAAACTATTGTTAAAATCATTAACATAAACAAAACTCACCATTAAATTGAGCTTTGTAAATCTAGTTGCACCCTCCGAGGATGTCAAAATTTGCGCGATCGCTCTTTCTAAGCTATTACCAGAATAAATATAAAATGAATCAAAAAAATCTAATTCCAGACATCTTTCACAATAAGAAAAAGATGAAAAACTAATTATCTCTTTACTTCTGAAGAATTCAAATTATTTTTCAATTGGAAACTTTCTCGTGAATCAGTCTACTGTCATAACTGAATCTAATATGCAATCTTTTCAAAATTTCCCCCTCCCTGCTATTTTCTTCCTACTCATCCCTGAAAGACAAAACCACCCTTACATAATCAAAACTTTTAGAAAAAGCAAAACTAATAAAACTTCTATATTCATATTCCTTTACAAATCCGTTACCGAACTTTACACAAAATTTTTTATTGACAATATTCTCAATTAAGCAACGAGATTACAAGCTATTCGATAAAAATGCTAATATTGTATTCTTAGCGAAGCAGTTTATTTAATTTTTATTCAAAAGATTCATAAACCCTCTATCAAATAGCAAGTAGCTTGATAATTGACGTTTATTTCATACTACTTGGCATATTACAAAATCAAATGGCAATTAAACAAAAATCAAATGACAATTAAGCAATGTAAATTGTATTGTGATTCAAAATACTAAAAATAGCCTACTTATATACTGGTATTGACAATAAATACTTTTTGTAGTTAGTTTTTTTGGTCGTTCTTTTTAGATCATCGTTGTCAGAGACAAAAAAATAAAATTGCATTTAAGCACAAATTTAACTATAGCCAGAGAAGTCCCACACCTACCGCTTTTCGGAGGTGTCGGGACGCGTTGGGATGCGGGAAGCGGAGCTACACCGCATTTTCGCTCATGAATCCGGGGTTAAATTTCTTGCGTACCTCTCCCGCCGAATCTTTGATTCGAGGGAAAGATACAGCAAGAAATTTGACAACTATAGGTGAGGGTGTTACTATAAACCTAAGTTTGCAGTAACCAAGGTGGTGATAAACAAGTGTCTCGATGGGCAGTGAAAGTTCGGTTGTATCCGTCGGAGCAACAAAAGGTTGTATTAGCGCAGCATTTTGGATGTAGTAGGTGGTGGTGGAACTATGGATTAAATAAGTGCATAGAAACTTATAAAGCAACTGGAAAAGGCTTATCCCAATCGGGTTTAAACTCCTTGTTGCCAGCACTTAAAAAGGCTGATGAAACATCTTGGTTGAAAGACTGTTACTCTCAAGTGTTGCAGTCAATTAGTCTGAATTTATCCCGTGCGTATCAAAACTATATGAGCGGTAGAGCAAGATATCCTAGATTCAAATCAAAACACCATAGGCAGTCAATCCAGTATCCTCAAAAGGTAAAGCAGATTGATGATAACCTAAAGTTTCCAGGTAAAGTAGGTACAATAAAGGCAAAAATCCACCGTCCATTAGATGGAGTGATAAAAACTGTAACAGTTAGTAAAACACCATCTGGTAAATACTATGCGTCAGTATTGATGGAATATGGTGGTGATAAATCTCAACCATCTGCTGATGGCAAGGTAATTGGTATTGACCTTGGGGTAAAAGATTTTGCAATTACAAATGATGGCGAGAAAACTTCAAAATATCAAAACCCAAAACATTTATCTAAACATGAGAAAAATTTAGCAAGGAAGCAAAAGAAACTTGCAAAGAAAGTAAAAGGTAGTAATTCACGTAAAAATGCAGCTAAGTTAGTTGCAAGGGTATACGAACGTGTAAGCAATGCCCGTCAAGACTTTCTACATAAATTATCAAGGAGAATTGTTGATAATAATCAGGTTGTAGTAGTCGAAAACCTAAACGTCAAGGGTATGGTTCGTAATCATAAACTAGCGAAAGCAATTTCTGATACTGGATGGGGGACTTTCGTAAATTTTCTTAAGTACAAATTAGAGCAAGAAGGTAAAGTACTTGTTGAAATAAACCGATGGTTTCCGTCATCCAAGCTTTGTTCTAATTGCCATTACCAAATATCTGAATTGCCTTTAGACGTTAGGACTTGGAAATGTCCTAACTGCGGTACTCAGCACGATAGGGATGGAAACGCTTCGATAAACATTAGAGCAGAAGGTATCAGAATTCTATACTCCTCTGGGACGGGGGAGTCTGCCGACGGAGGCAATGTAAGTCCAATTGGAGGACGCAAGTCCAAAATGCGGCGGTTGCCTGTGATATCGGAAGCCAACATTGAACCGCAAGGTCAATGTTGGTAGTTCACATCTAATATCGATGAGCGGTGAAAAAACAAGGTGAAAGCACAGGTATTTAGAGGCGTTAATAATTTATCCTACGAAGAAATCCCCGTACCTAGATTAGAATCCGATGAAGTGCTGGTACAGGTGCAAGTAGTAGGGTTGTGTCAATCCGATATTAAAAAGATTCGTTATCCCCTTTATGCACCACCGCGCATTTTCGGACATGAAACTGCGGGAATTATTACAGCAGTAGGGGATGAAGTGAAAAAATGGCAAGTAGGACAAAGAGTTGCAGTAATGCATCATATACCATGTATGCGTTGTGCTTACTGCATGAACGATAATTTCTCGATGTGCGAGACCTATAAGAATATTGTCACCACGGCAGGTTTTGCACCCAGCGGTGGAGGTTTTGCGGAATACGTGAAAGTTCCAGGACATATTGTTAAAAATGGTGGCTTAATTCCCATCCCCGACGATATAACTTTTGAAGAAGCAAGTTTTGTCGAACCCACAAACTGCTGTTTAAAAGCAGTGAAAAAAGCCGAAATTGCTCCTGGAAAAACAGTGTTAATTACTGGTGCCGGACCAATTGGATTAATGTTTATTATGTTGGTAAAGTACTTTGGTGGCAAAGCCATATCTACCGATTTACTACCATCAAGAATTCAAAAAGCCTTAGATGTGGGAGCAGAAGCTGCTTTTGATGCTCGCGATGCCGATTTAACAAGTAAAATTCAAGAATTAACCAATGGTTTGGGAGTTGATGTCACCTTATTAGCCGTACCCAGCGACAAAGCATTTTTTCAAGCCCTTGATTGCACTCGCAAAGGCGGTAAAATCTTGTTTTTCGCCGAATTTCCCGACGAATTAGAAATTCCCATCAATCCGAATATTTTGTATCGTCGCGAAATTGACTTAATGGGCAGTTACAGTTCATCTTATAGATTGCAAAGTCTAGCGGCTGATATCGTTTTTAATCGTCGTATTGATGTAAAAGCTTTAATTAGCAACAGCTATTCTTTAGAAAATTTATCCGCAGCAGTTGAACAAGCTGTAACTCCCTCAGAAGATACTTATAAGATTCTTATTTATCCTTAACCCAAGGCTTGGGGGATGGGGAAAGTTCGCAGTTATAAGTTAAAAATTATGACTTTTAATCTATTCTCTGTTCCCCCCGAACCCTATTTATAAATATAAAAATGACGATCGCAATTTTTATAGTTATCTTATTAGCTTTCTATCTCGCTTGGAACCTGGGAGCAAACGACGTTGCAAATGCAATGGGTACTTCGGTAGGTTCGGGGGCTATTACTTTAAAGGGGGCTTTGATAATTGCTGGAATATTGGAATTTTCTGGCGCTGTTTTATTCGGCAATGAGGTATCCCAAACTTTGGCGACCACCCTTAGCAATCCGGTATTATTCGCTGACCTACCCCAGGTTTTTGCAACGGGGATGTTTTCGGTATTGTTAGCAAGTGCTTTGTGGTTGCAAATTGCCACATCGCAGGGAAAACCTGTTTCATCTTCTCATGCAGTTGTTGGTGCGATCGCCGGTTTTTGTGTCACAGCGGCTGGATTTGGTGCAATTAATTGGTCATCTATTGGAATGATTACCATCGGATGGATTATTACACCAGTTATTAGCGGTGCGATCGCCGCTTTGTTTTACAGTCAAATAAAGCGTTGGATTTTAGATCAACCGCAGCAATTGCGACAGTTAAATGAATGGATTCCTTGGTTGAGTGCTTTGTTGTTGGGAGTATTTGGAATCATCGTTTTACCAAAAGCAACTCAACCCCTAGCAACTTTTTTAATTGAGGAAGTTGGTTTGAAAATACCGAACCATGATGTTCCAATTTTTGTAGGTGTAACTGCTGTAGTTGGGCTAAGCGTTTATAGTTGGCGAGAATTGGATCTTGGGATGGGGAGATCGGGAGATGGGGATGAAGTTTCCTCAATCCAAAATCCAGTTGAGCGTATATTTGGTAGATTCCAATTGTTGAGTGCTTGTTTTGTAGCCTTTGCTCACGGTTCAAATGATGTGGGAAATGCGATCGCTCCTTTGGCTGCCATAACTTATATCAATCGCACTGGGAAAGTCCCCGTTTATGATTTACATATTCCCCTATGGATTCTTGTAATTGGTGGTGCTGGTATTGTTTTTGGTTTAGCGGTTTGGGGTAAAAAAGTGATTGCGACAATTGGTGAAAGTATTATTACTTTACAGCCAAGTAGTGGGTTTTGTGCGGAACTCGCAACTGCTACCACAGTCATTCTTGCGTCTCGTTTGGGTTTACCCGTTTCGACTTCTCACGCACTTGTCGGTGGTGTAGTTGGTATTGGAATAATTAAAGATATTAAATCAGTGCAATTCAAAACCTTACAGGGAATTGCTGCAGCTTGGATAATTACCCTTCCGGTGAGTGCTGTTTTGAGTGCGGTGATTTTTAGTTTCGTTCGTTTTGTATTGCGATAAAACTTTCAAATTAGGCGTGGTGGGAACTCCAGAATACTGCCTGAGAAACTTTCAAGTTCAGACACTCGGATTAGAAAATCTAAATAGTAGATGCAGTACTATATCTAAGAAAATTACGTAAATATACGATGATATCAAGTACTCTGCAAAACCTTTGAACAATGAAATATCAAAACTCAACCTATAGATGTAGATGCACGTTCGCATCAAAAAAAGTTGATATTTTAGTTGTTTATAAAAACTATAATTTTGGACAAGTCTTATATAGCATCAAATTTTACTTAATATCTCTACCGGAGCAGTAGAGCGCGAATTTCAGCTTAATCAGGCTTCAGCATGTTTTTGCAAGATCGCCGATCGTTTTCTGGAATATTCTGACGGTGGTTGCAAAACTTATTCTTCACCTTAAATAATCTATTCCTATTGTAGGATGACAAACAAAAATGTACTTTATTTGTTAGTGTTTGCTTAAATATTTATATAATTACAAGGCAGTCAGTAGTTAAGTATTTAAGGGTTGCGGTTGTTAGCAATATATAATTTTAATGCTTTAATGCGGATTTTTGAGATTCTGAGTGTAAGATATATCATGAATTTCAGTGCGTTCAATTAAGTATGAAGGTGATATTTGAAATATGAAATAAAATCCACTAATCCAAGGGTAAAACTGTAAAGTTATTGTTAACAAACGCAAAAGGTGACAAGAGATATTTCCATCTAATATTTATTTTTTTATTTTTTGTCGAGTCATCTTTCTGCATAATATGACAGTTATGTCAATATAATAGGGATACAAAAAATACAATAATAATATAAGTATTTGTAACCTTTTAAGTCGCTAATCCCCAATTAATTTAGATTTTATTCGTAACCGCTTTTTGATTTAAGATGATAAAAATCATACGTTTATCCGTTAAAATCAATTTCGTAAATTCATTTATAAATGAGATTTTTTTTAGAAGCTCTCATGTTACTTGCTGCCAGTTGATTTAAAGAAAGAGAGCGATTAGTGAACTTGTAAAAAACTAGTAACAATCTTAGCGCCGAGTAAGTCAAGGGTTCCCATTAAAATTTTTTTTAGAAGAGCCAAAATTTTAATGGATGCCCGTCAATAGCAAGCCACAAAGGTGCTCAAACAAGGGGCAGAGGATAAAGACTAATGGGACGATTTGATAACGGGGCAGAAAAGCCGGGTAGAGCAGGCAAGCCATACGGCGAGGCAGAATCTGCCTTAAGGGCTGTCACTGAGGAATTACAAATTATCCAACGGAATTTGCTCAAATCATTGCAAGACGATGTCAAGCGCCTGACTAGTGAAAAAATCCGCTTAGCTGACGATATCAAACGTCTGCAAGAAGAAAGAGAGCAGTTGCAAGGAGGAAGACAAATTGATGAGTTGCAGGTATTAATGCGACAATTGGCACAAGTTTTAGGAAATCACATTTCCGTCCAGTTGCAAGCTTCACTGGAAAAATTGGTTAGTCAACCAACGAATGATACAATTCTTCAATCTGGAACATCCACTCAAACGGCTAATCAAGAATCTATCAGTAATGCTTTTAATAATGCTTTTAACACTCTGCAACAAGATTTAGAAGACTACCAAAGTAGTATTTCCCAGCAATTATCTCGAATGTCATTGCAACAGGAACAAGGAGAAACGATTTTAGTCGAGCTGGTAAATCGTCTGCGACAAGAATTGGAGCTTACTAGAGAAACTCCTCAAAGGGAATTAGAAGAACTTGATTACCATCAAGAAGTTGCGCCCATAGAAAATTTTCCCGATTCAGCTGAAGTTACCCCAGAGCAAGAGAGTGTTTCGTCAAATATATTTGAAGAACTCAACCAAATAGTTCCTCCACCAACAGATATCACTACAGCAAATTCTACCGTTCGAGGAGCTAATGTTTCCTTACCAGAAACCTCCCCTCAAACTGCTTCGGAAGCTCCCAGACATTTGCCCACACCACAACAATCCCTCTCGAGGCAATCCGAGGCATTTAGGCAACGTCCCAAGGGATTATTACTGATTGTGGTCTCCATAGTAGCTACATCTATTTATAACGTTGCAATTAAAGTAATATTTCAGCCAAACTCTCAAATCTTCGGCATATTTGATTTAGAACAGTTAATATCGCCAACTTTAGGAAATTGCCTATTAGTTTTAATGCTGAGAATGTTGGTAGTTGTGCCGCTAATGTCAGTTTTAGCTCCCATCTTGCATCCAAGAGTCTGGGAAGATTTACAAAATTTAATAGAATCAGTCAAAGGAAATCGCACTCTTACGAATATTACAGCTAGAAGAGTGCTGATGCTATCACTTACGAGTGGATGCTTCTTATTTTTATCCCAGGTAATGCTTTACATTGCCATCGGACAAATTGACACGGGAATGGCGATCGCACTTTTGTTTGTGTATCCAATTATCAGCGGAGTATTATCGTGGCTTTTATTCCGCGACAGTCCGAGTAAATTCCGTGCATTTGCTTACTCTACGATCGTTTTGGGAATAATTTTAGTATTAGGGGGTAGCTCAGGGGTTACTGGTAACGTCTCCTTAGGAAGCACAACAGGAATTTTAGCTGGGATAAGCTTTGCATTTTACGTGATATTAACCCGCATTTGCGCAGCTCGCTTACATCCAGTTTCTTTTACACTAATTAACTTCGCGACAATGCTATTTTTATGTTTTATCGGTTTAATGCTGCCTTTACCAACAGAATGGAGCTTAGATATAAATCCAGCAAACTTTTTAGAATTAGTTTTAAGCGCTTTCATTTTAGGCGTATTAACCCTTTGCGGTTACCTGCTAAATAATTTCGGTATTCGTAAACTTGGGGCTACACGAGCAGGGCTAATCGGAGCGTTAGTTCCAACTTTAACCGTAATTTTCGCCGGGATCATAATTCAGGAAACTTTACCATTAATTCAAGTTATCGGAGTTCTATTGGTTACCTTCGGAGCCGCCGCCTTCAGCATCGAGAAATTACAGCAACAGCGGGTGAAAGCGCCTCGTTCGTCCAGTTGAGAAAAGGGTAAGGAGGAATTAGTAATACCTCTTGTGGGGAACTGGCTCCGTTGGGAATTTAAGACTACTCTTCAAAATTACCCATGCCTCATGCCCTATTCCCTGGTATACAGTAAAGCCGTATCAGCAGTTAAGAACTGTTAACATAAATCTTTGAATGAAAGTAAAAAGGACACCCTTGCTTGTTGGGTTAGGTAGTTGATAACGCCGTGTCAATTGAAACCTTCTGATAGAGGCAGTTTTGGGTGTGGAAACCTTAAATGACTTACTTACATTAGTTGGTAGGGATACTAACAAAAAAGGTGGTGGCAATCTTACGAACCAAGTCGGTTTTAACTACTTACTGTAAAAATACGGGTAAAATGTTGTTTATAACTACCACTAATACCCTTAGTTGTCGCATAATAGATAAACTAAAGTGAACACATAGCCTGCGCTCGGGTGTATACTACTTACTTTCCTGTAATTCATGATTTTGTAAACCTGCTATTCAACAGTTTGTAATATGCGTAACGATACCGATCTGATCAAACGTCTTGGCCCCAGCGCGATGGATCAGATCATGCTCTATTTGGCTTTCAGTGCCATGCGAACTAGCGGGCACAGACACGGGGCTTTTTTAGATGCAGCAGCAACGGCGGCTAAATGTGCAATTTATATGACCTATTTAGAGCAGGGTCAAAACCTGCGAATGACCGGTCATTTGCATCACTTAGAGCCAAAGCGAGTGAAAGCCATTGTAGAAGAAGTCAGACAAGCGCTGACTGAAGGAAGACTGCTGAAGATGTTAGGTTCTCAGGAACCGCGCTATTTGATTCAGTTTCCTTACGTATGGATGGAAAAATTTCCTTGGCAGCCGGGGCGATCGCGTATTCCCGGCACCAGTCTGACATCTGAGGAAAAAAGACAGATTGAACAAAAATTACCGCCCAATCTGCCTGATGCCCAGTTGATTACCTCCTTTGAATTTTTGGAGTTAATTGAATTTCTTCATAAACGTTCCCAAGAAGATATGCCAGAGAGGAACCAAATGCCTTTAAGTGAGGCTTTGGCAGAACATATCAAGCGCCGTCTGCTTTACTCGAGTACGGTGACGCGAGTTGATTCACCTTGGGGAATGCCTTTCTATGCTCTTACTCGTCCCTATTACGCGACAGCTTCGGACGAAGAGCGCACCTACATCATGGTGGAAGATACTGCCCGATTTTTCCGCATGATGAGAGAGTGGTCAGAAAGACAGCCAAATACAATGCGAGTTTTGGAAGAAATGGATATTCCACCCGAACGGATAGATGAAGCCCTAGAAGAATTGGATCAAATTATCCGTGCTTGGGCAGATAAATATCATCAAGTAGGTGGAAAGGCAATGGCTCTACAGATGGTATTCGGTAAAAAAGAAGAATAGTAAATAAGCAGTCATAATAATGACTGCCAATTATCGCAATCTCTCAATCGTAGCTAAAATATGTTCAAAAATACAATTGAATAAAAAATCTAGGGTGGGTTTACTCACAGTGCAAGCCCGACCTGTTTTTTGTTGTTAATAGGGCATGGGGCAATACAGTTCGGATAAGAAGGAGGCTCGTGAAGGTAAGCTGAGGAGACGGGGAGCCGAGGAGAGGGGGAGAATAACGTACTCCTCGTACTCCCCTCTCCTCCCTAAGGAATGGGAGTTGTTTCAAAAGTGGGGCTGAATTCCGTAGAGGGAGTAACTCTGGGTACTGATGAAGGTACAATATTGCTAATTTGGTCGCTAGCATCGATACAACTTTCCATGGCTCGTGTGGATGAAAAGTCGATTTCAGAACGTAAACCTACTACGCATTTAGCGAACTCAACAGGTAGCAAGCTGCGACTACAGTAACTTAAAATGGGTTGATTAGCTGTTTCCTGACTTCTGGTACCAATACCAACAACACAAGTCGCCAAATCATTGGGACGACGTGCTTGTCGGCAAAAAGAAAGGGAATCTGTTGCAGGAATTTGGGTTTTACGCTGAATTTTACCTACACATGAAGAGATTTCTCTAGGTCTAAGGGCAGCAGCACAAGAACTACTTGCAGCTTCCGCTGGGATACCTACACTCAAAAGACGCGCCGCACATACACGATAATCATTTCCTCTAAAAGAAGTGCTTACAGCACTACTAGGTAAATTCATTACTAAACTACCAGTTATAGCTAGAACTGGTGCTGTTAGTTTCGTTGTTAATTTAAATAATTTAAAATCGAAGCGTAGCCGAGAAAGCATTTTTGTATCACAATTTACTGCATGAAAATTGTGAACTTTGCTGAACCAACGAAATTCGAGCATGAAAAATCTCCAAACACCTTTCGGTTATGCTATCTCATTTTTCTGGGTATAGAACTCACGGAGTTAGAAGTTAGGAGCTCACGGAGTTGGGAGCTCACGGAACTCACGGAACTCACGGAACTCACGGAATTAGGAGTAATAGATAATAACCGCTATCTTTTCAATAGGGTTATATAGTAAGTAATTAGCCAGACTTGATATGAGGGATAAATTTTTAGCCGGAAATCGGTAACCCCAACGGGAGTAAGAATTTTTTCTACCCCTTCTACCCCCGAACCCCATTTCACATATATAATGTAATGTCTGAGCAAAATTAAAAAGGACTAGATTAAGGAAACATAATGTCCCGATATAGAGGACCTAGACTAAGAATTACACGCCGCCTAGGTGAATTACCGGGTTTAAGTCGTAAGAGTGCTAGACGTGCTTATCCCCCAGGACAGCACGGTCAAAACCGTAAGAAGCGCTCTGAGTATGCTATCCGCTTAGAGGAAAAGCAAAAGCTCAAATTCAATTACGGTTTAACTGAAAAGCAATTGGTGCGTTATATCCGCAAAGCAAGACGAGTAACTGGTTCTACCGGACAGGTATTGCTACAATTCCTCGAAATGCGCTTGGATAACACTGTTTTTCGGTTGGGAATGGCTCCTACTATCCCCGCAGCACGTCAATTGGTAAATCACGGACACGTTACCATCAATGGTCGCGAAGTTAACATTGCTAGCTACCAGTGTCGTCCTGGAGAAGTTATTGGTGTTAGAAATAAAGATAATTCTCGCCAGTTGGTAGAAACTAATTTGCAATATCCCGGTTTGGCAAATATTCCTAGTCATTTAGAGTTTGATAAAAACACAATGGTGGGTAAAGTCAATGGGGTTTGCGAGCGGGAATGGGTTGCTTTAAGCGTTAATGAACTGTTAGTGGTGGAATACTACTCACGGAAAGCCTAACTATTTTGGATTTTGGATTTTGGATTTTAGATTTTAGAATCTATTCCAAAATCTGAAATCTTATAGGTTAGGAGTTAGTAGTGAGTAGTTAAGAGTTTTAATTTCCTCCCCATCTCCCACTTACATCCACTCTCCCACAATCGTAAAAGCCGACCAATAATAAGGATTCCTCCACTGAGGATTTTGCAACATCTTTAATTGTGTTGCTCTTAATGCTTCATTCGCCGATTTGCCATTTTGCAACATTTCTTTATAAAATTCCTGCATAAACGCTGCCGTACCTTTGTCATCAACTTGCCACAGCGACACTACCAATCTTTCAGCACCAGCATACATTAGTGCTCTTGTCAACCCGACTAAACCTTCTCCTTGAATATTTTTACCAAGTCCGGTTTCGCAAGCACTCAATACAACTAAATCTGCGGGATAATCGAGGTTAAATAGTTCGTGCATCCGTAGGTAGCCGCGCACGGGTTTGCCTTGTTTATCGATGAGAGAAAGCACGATACCGGATAATTCTGGGTTTTCGTCGTTAACAAAGCCGTGGGTAGCAAAGTGTAAAATACGGAATTGATTGAGGTTGCTGCTAGTAGCCCAGTTATAGTTAGCATCAAAATCGAAAACAGCTTGGCGATCGCCCTTTGGTAAAAGTTGTAAAAGTGTCTCGGCTTCGGTGCGGGTACCGTCAAGTCGTGTCCATCCTTTACGGTTAATAGTATCGGCAGAGCGTTTGAGGGCAGAGCGTTCTAATTGTAAATCGAGAGAATTTTGATTTACTTTATTTAACTGTTTATTTTGAGCTTGGTTTGCTACTCTACCGTCGGTAGCGTTAAATACTGGATCGGCGAGAATAGCTAAAGTTTTGGGTGCTTTTTTGCGGTTTGCGAGTTCTTGACGTTGAATTGCGATCGTTGATGCGGAAGGTAGGTTAATAATTTCGTGGTTGACTAGAAGGGGTTGGTAGTTAAAGTTGTTTTGCGGCGAGTTTTCGTCTTGACAAACACTAATACCACCAGTTTTTGTACAGGAGCGATCTTTTTGATTTTGTTTGGAATTTTGGGTAAGCATTCCACCCACCTGGGGTTGCAAACCCCAGGCTAATAGCTGAAGTCCGTTGAAACGGACTGAAGATAGGGGATTTGATGCATTATTATTAATTAATAAATCTTTAGTCCTCTTTAGAGGACTTTCGCTATTAGCCTGGGATTTTGAATCCCTGGGGGTTTGAGGTTTTTGCGACTTCGACGAATCAACATAGGTTAAGTCAGCCAATGCTGCAAAGGGAATATATTGCAAAGCACCATCAGCAACAACAACCAACCGCTTTTTAGCTAATTTATCTTTAACAGGTACAAGCACGAGTTTGCTTAATTCTTCTGCGGCTAAATCAATGCGTCGAGTTTTAAAATTTTCTCTATTTTTACAAGCATTTTCTTTACCAGTCGCTGAAGGTGGTTTAGAGGTATGTTGGCTAATTAAACAAAATAAATTAATGCTGGCTTTCTCAATTTTTTCCTTTTTGGGAAGTTCGTAAACGTCGAGTGAATTAGAACTCACCAGCCATAAATAACTACGTTCTTTTCCTAAAGAATATTGTAACAGTAGCGAGTCTTTATCGAGTTGTTGTTGAATTTGCGGTAGTTTTAGAGGTTCTGGATATTTAAGCGCTGCGTATTTGGGATTGCTTTGTTTGATTTTGACTTGCAGTTGTTTGTATTCGTTGAGGTGATTTTCAATTTCTTTTTTTAACCTTTGTGCGGCAGCTTTTGAAACTGGATCGTTACTTTTATTGCGATCGCTAACTATCTCAAGTCGTAATTT
>JBHJJJ010000396.1:0-9109 GCA_050042755.1 Rivularia sp. (in: cyanobacteria) | reverse complement strand
GTGATAGAGGATCTGATGCGCTGCGTGGTTTATGAGATGAAACGGATGATGTTGTAGAACAATTACGAGTACTGCTTAAAGATTCAGATTGTTTTGTGCGTGGAAGAGCTGCTCAAGCGCTGGGTAAATTAGGAAATGCATCGGATGATGTTGTACAACAATTACTACTACTGCTTAAAGATTCCGATTGGGTTGTGCGTGGAAGGGCTGCTAATGCCCTGGGTAAGTTAGCAAATGCATCGGATGATGTTGTACAACAATTGCTACCACTGCTTAAAGACTCCGATTATTTTGTGCGTGAAAGGGCTGCTGATGCCCTGAGTAAATTAGGAAATGCATCGGATTATGTTGTACAACAATTGCTACTACTGCTTAAAGACTCCGATTATTTTGTGCGTCGAAGGATTGCTCAAGCCCTGGGTAAATTAGGAAATGCATCAGATGATGTTGTACAACAATTGCTGCTGCTGCTTAAAGACTCCAATTATTTGGTGCGTGGAAGCGCTGCTGATGCCCTGGGTAGATTAGCAAATGCATCGAATCATGTTGTACAACAATTACTACTACTGCTTAAAGACACCAATTCGGCTGTGCGTCTAAGGGCTGCTGAAGCGCTGGGTAAATTAGCAAATACATCAGATAATGTTGTTGTCACTGTGGAGAAATGGCTTGAGGAAGAACAAGATTCGGAATATAAAAAATATGGAGTTAGGGCTTTGTGGTATTCCGTTGTAGGGGAATTGTAAGTTGTACAGTATTCTTGGATTAAAAAAAACCGCAGAGAGCACAGAGAGCACAGAGGAATGTGGGAATTTAGAGGAATTACTCGTTGGTGCGTGGTATGGTGAGAAAATTAACTCAGAACTCTCACCTTGAAATGAATTTCAAGGCTAATACATCAAGTACGTTAAAACGTACTAAAATACTCTACTAGTCGTCTTGAGACGACTTCTGCTGTTAGCCTTAGAATTCATTCTAATACCATTTCTTTATAAAGATGCGCTTAATTTAGTCCACGCAGGTGGGCTTCTTCTGTGTAGCTCCAGCCTTTTAGGCTGAGAGCGATTTAGCGCAGCCTCATACAGAATTGGTATAAGGTGGTTGTTGATAATGATGCAAGAATGTTATGACAACTAACTCCTAATTCCTAACTCCTAACTCCTAACTAACCAATATGTCTTGGTTTTTCTTCGCAATTTCCACAGCTTTTTTAGAATCACTCAGGGATATTTTCAATAAAAAGACAATTTCTCAAGTTGATGAATATATTCTAGTTTTTTCTTTAAATCTCTTAACTGCAATCTGTTCTCTACCGCTATTATTATTTAACGATATTCCAACTCTAGGAAATAACTTTTGGTATGCTGTAATTGCCATCGGAATTTGTAATACCACAGCTTATCTACTTTTTTTCAAAGCTATCAAAGCTTCTGATTTATCAATAGTTGCTCCCATAACTACATTAAGTCCGATATTACTTTTAATTACTTCTCCGTTTATTGTCGGTGAATTTCCCAACGCTATCGGTATTTTAGGAATATTTATCATTGTAATTGGTGCTTATGTTTTAAAATTTAAAGATAAAAGTAGAGGATATCTATTTCCTCTGAGATCTTTATTCAGCGAAACGGGACCAAAGTTAATGTTTGGGGTAGTATTAGTTTGGAGTATTTCCGCCAATGTTGATAAAATTGGCGTGCAAAATTCCTCTCCTATAATGTGGGCGATCGCCGGACATTTGAGTGTAGCTATATTTTGTTTACCCATATTATTTATTAAATCTAAACCCGATATCCAAAATATCAAATCTTGTGGTCGAAACTTAATTTTAATTGGTTTTATAAATGCCTTAGCGATCGTTTGTCAAATGACTGCATTACAACTTGCTCTGGTATCTTTTGTAATTGCAGTCAAACGTACCAGCGCTTTATTTAATGTTTTATGGGGTTGGTTAATTTTTAAAGAACAAGGTATTAAAGAAAGAATTGCTGGTTCAATTATTATGATTTTGGGAGTTGTAGTGATAACTTTGTCGAAAATGCTTTAGGAATGCCCCCAACGGGCAAATTTTTTCTAGGGTGTGGATAAAGTGAGTAAATCAGTTACGATATGTCAATGCGAATTTAGAATAAGACATGAAGAATTTAGACTTATTACCCCATCGATGAATCGAGGGGCTTGAAAATAAGGAAACATTTTTTTTATTCCACGGATAAATCCGGGGGCTTGTATCCGATTTTTTTTGGTCAATCCTTCACTACAACCCACTGCGTCACCGGAGCCATTGCTTTCCATCCCAAAAACTTGCCTACAGATTCCACTCTTTGTATAGCTATTCGCGTCAAACTTCCACCAAACCGATTGTGCCATTCGAGTAACTTCTGTTCGCTTTCCACAGTCACCGCATTCGCTACCAAACGCCCGCCTTTGCGAAGTGCTTGCCAACAAACATCAAACATTTCTTCTACAGTCGCACCACCACCGATAAAAATCGCATCGGGTGGTTCCAAACCTTTTAATATCCCAGGGGCTTCACCGTGAATTATACGCAGATTAGGAGTGCCTAAACTTGCTGCATTATCTGCAATGTAATTAAGTCTAGAGTAATTTTTTTCAATGGCGATCGCCCAACATCGGGGATGAGTTCGCATCCATTCTATACTGATGGAACCACAACCAGCACCGATATCCCACAACATTTGTCCGGGGATAGGTGCGAGAGCGGCCAATGTTATTGCTCTAACTTCCCGTTTGGTAAGTTGTCCGTCGTGGTTATAAGCTATATCCGGGTTACCGGCTATCCGAGGAAGTTGTAAGATATTTGAAGAGGCAATACATTCTACTGCAATTGTATTTAAACTAGCAATTTTGGTAGTCTCCCACGACCCTGCGATACCTTCTACAATACGCTCCCGCTGTCCCCCCATGTATTCTAAGACTGTCATTTTACTATCACCAAAGCCTCTTTCTACAAGAGTTTGCGCCACAATTGCCGGGGTATTTCTACCTTCACTGAGAATCAGCAACCGCGCTCCGGGATAAATTACTGGATGTAAAAGAGATATCGGACGAGCTGCTAAAGTTAAGGTTTCTACTTCTTGTCTTGCCCATCCCAAACGGGAACAAGCAAGACTAAAAGCAGAAGGTGCGGGGATAATAGTTATTTCCTTAATGGGTATGCGACGAGTAAGAGTAACCCCAATCCCGAAACACATCGGATCCCCACTTGCTAAAATGCAAACAGATTGTCCGCGACGTTGGATGATTTCTTCAACTGTTGTGGCGATGGGAGAACTCCAAATTAGCTTTTCCCTGGTATCATTTTCTGGAAGCATCGATAAATGACGAGAGCCCCCTACTAATACTTCTGCTTGTTCGACTAGGGTTGAGGCTACCTGAGTTAACCCTGGTAAACCATCTTCACCAATACCCACCACAGATAACCATTTGTGCATTAATCTGCATTAATTTGTTTAGATTACAATTATTATATGGTCTGTCTTGATGCCTACCCTACAAAAGTGAAAAGATTTTTTTGCTTGACCTAAGCGTTTAGATTTGAGTATAGCCGATTGTATCGGTAGTGAGATACACAACTCAAAATTCCAAGCCTGCACTCAACCGAGAAGCGCTATAGTTTTTTAACAATTATAGAGGTGTTTCAAATCAGATAATTACTCGATTGTAACGCTACAGTACGTCATACTCAGCTTTGCGTGCCAATCAAATTCATTAAAACTTTATATACTTGTATATCTAGAAACATTAAGTATTCCTTACAGTATAAGTCTTTTGGATGACACAGGTGTAGTAATGGAATTTATTTTTTTGATGAACAGCTACAAAATAAATATTTTTTTCGCGGGATAAAAAATACACTAATACGACCGAGAAATTCTACGTATAAATAAAAGACGTAGTGATCTTAATTGGTTGGATTACGGAGATTGTGTGAATGTCACAAAGAATAAGTTGGATTGATTGTTGGAAAGGCATTGCAATACTCAGTGTTGTTGCAGGTCATATTTTAGATTTAAAAATTGCTAAGTATATTTTCTGGTTTCATATGCCGCTTTTTTTCTTTATCAGTGGATATCTGTATAAAGAAAAATATGATTATTTATCTTTTTTTAAAAATAAGTTTCTCCATTTGATTGTTCCTTATATATCATTTCTAATATTATTTAGTCTTCCTAGCTTCGCAATGTACATAGGTGAATTATGGCAAACTAAACAATTAGATTCGCTACATAAATTACTGTTCTTCGGCTTTAATCAATTATATGGCGGTCGATTACTCACAGAGTCTTTTGGTGTATTTTGGTTTGTAACTTGTTTATTATTTACTCAGCAATTATACAATTTTATATATACTAAATTTGGCAATTATAAATGTTTAATAAATATAATCATGTTAGACGTTTACTGTCTAGCAATGATTGATTACTGGTTTTTTGAAGATATTATTTTCCCTTGGAATATCAATGTCGTGTTAATGGCACTTCCATTTTATTGGCTTGGACATATGATATCTCAAAATTCAAGTATTTTTTATTCTAGAAGGTTAGCTTTAATTGCAGCAATTACCCTTATAATTATGTTTTTTACTGATAAATTGTCTTTACTAGAATTTACATTTGATATGAAGAATAAAAGTTATGGCATACCAATTATAAATTTATTACTAGCTATTTCTGGCATTATTATTGTTCAACAGATGGCGCAAATAGCAAATAAAATAAACTTTATCGATCGCGTCACCCGCGAACTCGGTGGAGCTTCTATGGCAATTATGTATTTGCATCAACCTATTCAGTTCGGCTTAAAAGAAGTTTCATTTTTGAGTGAAGGTATTATTAGGCTAATTGCTGGTTTGCTTATTCCATATATTATTTATAAAATTATTATTAATTTCTCTCTAACCAGAAAGTTTCTCTTAGGTGACTTCAAATCTGTATCAAATGTTAAATTAAAAAGTTTATCAAAAGTATGATTTAGTCGAGACATAGCATTGCTCTACATTCTAAATATCGTAAAACTACCCCAAATAAATTTCGGTTTTTAGCACTGCACAAATGATTGAAAAAATATCTACACTTGAAGTATCAGCTTAAATCGCTATATAACGATTAAGTAAATATCAGTAGAATAATTATAGAGGGGAAATTATAGTGTCTAAAACTTTAGAAGTGGAACAAGCTACAGTTGATTCTAACAAAAACGTAGTTAATACACTTGAAACAGCTATCCTCGAAGCAGTTGCAGAAGCGCGGGAGACTTGTGAGTTAAATGGAAGCAATTCTAGCGATTGCGCTGTAGCTTGGGATATTGTAGAAGAATTGCAAGCTGAGAAATGCCATCAAAAGCAAGCAAAACAAACTAAAAACTCTTTGGATGATTATTGCGCGAGCTATCCAGAAGCAGACGAATGCCGGGTGTATGACATTTAGTTTTGCTTTAAATCTAAAGCAGCCTCAGAAGTAATTTGCTTAATTGCCGCTAAATTGAGGGATAAAGTTTCACTGGCGCATCCCAACCATAGGAGATTCTCGATATTTCCAGCAGGACCAGTAATAGGCGACCAAGTTAAACCTTTATAATACCATCCTAACTCGATAGCGGTTTGCAAAACCTGAAAAATCGCATTAGCTTGGTCATTAGGGTTACGTACAACCCCTTTCTTGCCGACTAGGTTTTTCCCAACCTCAAACTGTGGCTTCACCAGTAACAAAGCTTCGCGAGGAGATTGGAGAAGTTTCCACAGTGCAGGCAAAACCTTAGTTAAAGAAATAAACGACACATCTACCACAGCCAAATCGGGAAATTCTCTTTGATAAACCTCTCCTGTCTCAGATAGTGGAGGTAAACTTGTTTCATTCTCCCCATCTCTCCCTCTCCCCCTCTCTCCCTCTCCTTGTCTCCCTCTCCTCTTCTCTCCATACAAATCTTCCGGGGTTAAATGCCGTAAATTAGTACGTTCGCGTACAATCACCCGGGGATCGTTCCGTAAACGCCAATCAAGTTGTCCGTAGCCAACATCAATACCGTAAACTAACTTGGCTCCCGCTTGTAATAAACAATCAGTAAAGCCTCCCGTAGAAATTCCGCCATCCAAACAAACACGCCCTTCTACACCGATATCAAAATTATCCAAAGCCTTAGTTAACTTCTCTCCACCACGAGAAACAAAACGCGACTTCTGCTTAATCCTAATTGCCGCAGCCACATCAACAGATGTTCCCACCTTATCCACAAGCCTATCGTTAACCAACACCTCACCAGCCTGAATTAACCGCTGCGCTTGCTGACGAGATGAAGAAAAACCTTTTTCTACCAACAGAATATCAAGTCTTTGTTTGGGCATAGGGCAATGGAAGTTAGGAGTTAGGAGTTAGGAGTTAGGAGTTAGGAGTTAGGAGTTATGAATTACTCCCATCCCCTTGTCACACCACTTGCTACGTACTGCGGGAACCGTGCCGCTTTTCTTGGCTGCCCTTCCTTGTCTCCTTGTCTCCTTCTCTCCCCATCTTAATTAAATATCCGTCTCGCTTAACTCTTTGGTCATATAGTCAAATGGTTCGTCTATAAAGCTGGTATCGGAAATACCCGCAGATTCAACTTGTTCTTTAACCATATCCTTCATGATTTGGATACCGGCAACTGTGGGAGCAATGGGTACCCCTAAAGAATTGTAAGTTTCGCGCAAACCTTGCAATACGCGTTCGTCCAACACATCCATGCTGCCAGCAACTAAAGCATAAGTAGCATAGCGCAAATAGTAATCCATATCTCGCAGACAAGCCGCATAACGACGAGTTGTATAAGCATTACCACCAGGGCGAATCAACTCGGGTTGGTCTTCAAATAACTTAACAGCAGCTCCCTTCACAAGTTCTGCTGCATTGGAATTGATAGCAGCAGCAGCTTGTATTCTGATCGTACCGCTTTCAAAATAAGATTTAAGCGAGTCTACTGCATTTCTATCAAAATACCTTCCGGTAACGTCATAATTCTTAATTAAACTTGTTACGGCATCTTGCATTTTTATTATCTCCCAATCATTCGTAAGTAAGATTTGATATTAATTTGGCATGAAGTACAGCAAAAAATGTATTTTTTGTTAACTTAGCCAAAAACTGGCACAAAAGCAATCCATACTACTTAAGGATTCTATGCCAAAGTTGACCCTCATAAGATGAACTTTTATTTTTGTGTAGATGATTTACTAAAAGGTTAACATTACCTATAGAATGGATTTTCTGTTACAAATGATACACTTTGAATGATTGCCTAAATTTAGGATATTGCAGGTGTGTCAACGGTTCCCTTAAAAGTTTTTTCTTCAAAAAATACTTTTAAGGGTGCCCTTCAACAAGTGGTTTCAGCTTCTGAGGGTCAACAGTTTTTGAATATTTCCGTTTTCATCCATTGCGTATCGGCAGACAAGGAGTAACCATGGCACAAACCGCAAAAGAAGTCTTGAAAATGATTCAAGACCAAAAAATTCAGATGATAGATCTGAAGTTCATCGATATGCCAGGAATTTGGCAGCACTTGACATTGCACGAAAGCCAAATCGATGAAAGTTCCTTTACGGAAGGTGTAGCATTCGACGGTTCCAGCATCAGGGGTTGTAAAGCCATTAACGAGTCAGATATGGCAATGGTACTAGATCCAACTACTGCCTGGATCGACCCTTTTATGGCAGAACCTACCCTCAGCATTACATGTAGTATTAAAGAACCCCGCACGGGTGAGTGGTACAACCGTTGTCCTCGGGTAATTGCTCAGAAAGCAATTGATTATTTAGTCGCAGCAGGTATCGGTGATACAGCATTTTTCGGACCAGAAGCTGAATTCTTCATATTTGATGATGTTCGCTTTGACCAAACCCAGAATGCAGGTTACTACTACGTAGATTCCGTAGAAGGCCGTTGGAACTCTGGTAAAGAAGAAGGTCCCAACCTCGGTTACAAGCCAGATTTTAAGGGAGGTTATTTCCCGGTTTCCCCAACCGATACCTCCCAAGATATGCGAACAGAAATGCTGCTAACAATGGCAAAATGCGGCGTTCCCATTGAGAAACATCACCACGAAGTTGCCACTGGCGGTCAGTGTGAATTGGGCTTCAAATTTGGTAAGCTAATCGAAGCTGCTGATAATTTGATGATTTACAAGTACGTTATTAAGAACGTAGCGAAGAAATACGGCAAGACAGTTACCTTCATGCCCAAGCCCGTATTCCAAGATAACGGCTCCGGTATGCACACCCACCAATCCATCTGGAGAGATGGGAAGCCTTTATTTGCAGGTGATAAATACGCCGGTTTCAGTGAAATGGGACTCCACTACATTGGTGGAATTCTTAAGCACGCTCCAGCACTGTTAGCCTTCACCAACCCCAGCACTAACTCTTACAAGCGTTTGGTACCCGGTTACGAAGCACCAGTAAACTTGGCTTATTCCCAAGGAAACCGTTCCGCTTCCGTGCGTATTCCTCTTTCCGGCGACAACCCCAAAGCCAAGCGTTTGGAATTCCGCTGTCCCGATGCAACTTGTAATCCCTATCTAGCCTTCGCTGCAATGCTTTGTGCTGGTTTAGATGGGATTAAAAATAAAATCGATCCCGGCGCACCTTTAGATAAGAAAATCTACGAACTATCTCCAGAAGAACTAGCTAAAGTTCCTTCTACACCAGGCTCTTTAGATTTGGCTTTAGAAGCTCTTGAGAAAGACCACGATTTCTTAACACAAGGTGGCGTATTCACCGAAGACTTCATTGAAAACTGGATTTCTTACAAGTTAGACACTGAAGTCAACCCGATGCGTTTACGTCCTCATCCCTACGAATTTTCGCTTTATTACGATTGTTAATTTGGGATTTTTGTAAAGTTCGGTAAATTTTACTTTAAAACCATAAATTATGCCACCCTGAAGAATGGTGGCTTTTTTTGGGTTCTTAGGGGAGATGGGGGGATGGGGAGATGGGGAAGAATAAATTTTAACTGTTTGAGGTTTTGGACGAAATTTGTTATAGCATTTTGCCCTGGCGGTGCTATTTCGAAGTTATGCATCTCGGTTTAATGGAATTATGTGGTTATTTTAATAA
>JBHJJJ010000395.1:0-9795 GCA_050042755.1 Rivularia sp. (in: cyanobacteria) | reverse complement strand
AGTAGTAAGGTCTTCGCTATAGTTTGGGTTCTATATACCTGACTGGTGCGCCAAGCAATGCTTTGAGCGTATTCCGCAAGTACTTGAAACTATTTCAAAAGTTTGATTAGCTCAGTGTTAGAGCACCTGATTGAGAATCAGGAAGTCATAGGTTAGATTCCTATATCAAACACCCGAAAGTTAGCTCAATGTTAGAGCGGTAGACTCAGGATCTATTGGTAACGGGTTAGATTCCCGTACTTTCAACCAAACCTTTGCAGGATAGAGCAGTCTGGTAGCTCGTTGGATTCAAAATCCGAATGTCGGTGGTTCAAATCCACCTCTTGCTCCCAAAACACCCTAATAACGCTCCTAAGCTCCTTGCCCGAATCAGGGTTCCCGATGGTTGATTTATCGACACAGGGGAGCGTAATCTGAACAAAATCAAGCTCAACAAAGATGGATATTCTGTTTTTGTTGGCAACTCTGCAATGTAGGTGTTTACAATCGTTTGTTACTTAGTAATGAATCGATCTCGACGGTGAAGAAGCTAGAACAACTGTTTTTCTCTCTAAGTTGAGTATGTCCTTCGTTTTCTACGTTTCGTCTTTCTCTAGAAATTCTGGAACGTTTAAACAAACGTCATATTTGAGCGCTGTTAGATGATTTTAGATTATCTGTGGGTACTCTAAGATTGGATAGCAGTTCTCTTAATCCAGTTTTTGAGAAGCTTTTGTCCGCAACAGAACTGTAGTTAACCCTGTTTTTGCAGAGTTTTTAATTTTTATGCTTAAAAAGTCTTTCACTTCTGGAGGGGAGAGGTTTAGAGAGGGGTTATATAAAATCCGTCTGTATAGGAATTATATATTTTTTAACGCAAAGTGACGCGGAGTTAAGCGCAGAGGAACACAGAGTCTTTTTTCCCAAACTGGTGTCAGTGGAAAAGATATTGTAGTTATTAAACAAGATTTAACAATGACAACTATCAATTTAAGTCATCAAGTCGGCGGTTTATATTTTGAAGATTCCAAGGGTGAAAGGTTAGAATTCCCCCTCAAACATACGGCTGTCAAAGCTAAAATTAATGGAAATTTATCGCGGGTAGAAGTTAGTCAAAGCTTTGAAAATCCTTTTGATAAACCTTTAGAAGCAGTGTATGTTTTTCCGCTGCCCGATGTTGCCGCAGTGGATGAAATGGAAATCAAAATTGGTTCGAGTATCATTAAAGGCAATATCAAAAAACGTGAAGAAGCCGTTGCAATTTACGAACAAGCGAAAAAACAAGGGCGTACTACAGGATTATTAGAACAAGAGCGGGATAATATTTTCACGCAATCCTTAGCTAATATCAAACCGGGAGAAAAAATAGATGTCACTATCCGTTATAGCGACAGCTTAAAGTTTACTGGGGGAGATTACGAATTTGTGTTTCCCATGGTAGTAGGGCCAAGATATATTCCCGGTACAATTATTGATAGTAATGGAGATACGGATAGAGTTCCCGATGCATCGCGCATTACACCACCGATAATTCCTCAAGGAATGCGTTCTGGACATGATATAAGTCTTGTATTGGAAATTGATGCCGGAGTACCTGTGAGTAAGGTTAATTCTCCATCTCATCAAGTGGAAATTGAAGAAAACCAAGGAAATCAAATTATTCGAGTCGGGTTAGCTAAAGAAGATAGTATTCCCAACAAAGATTTCATTCTCCGCTATCAAGTTGGTACGGAAAAAACTCAATCTACTGTTATTACTCAAACAGATTCTCGCGGCGGACATTTTGCTGTTTATCTAATTCCAGCTTTGGAATATCAAAGTGATGAAATTATCCCCAAAGATGTAGTTTTTTTGGTGGATACTTCCGGTTCCCAATCGGGTAAACCTTTGCAGCAATGTCAGGAATTGATGCGGCGATTTATTGATGGTTTAAATCCCAATGATACTTTTTCTATCCTTGATTTTTCTAATCAAGTCAGAAGACTATCAAAAACATCTTTAGCGAATACTCCCGAAAACCGTTCTCAAGCAATAAATTATATTAATAATCTTAAAGCTAGAGGTTGTACGGAAATGCTAGAAGGAATTCGGGCTGCAATTAATTTTCCGTCACCAAAAGGACGTTTGCGAACTGTTGTTTTATTAAGTGATGGATATATCGGTAATGAAAATGAGATTTTTTCAGAAGTTCAGCAGCATTTACAATTAGGAAATCGTCTATTTAGCTTTGGTGCGGGTAGTTCGGTAAATCGTTTTCTACTGAATAGAATTGCCGAAGTTGGTAGGGGAATATCAACTATTATCCGTCATGACGAACCCACCAAAGAAGTTGTAGAAAGGTTCTTTCAACAAATTAATAATCCCGTTCTTTCTAACATTGAAATTACTTGGGATGGGGAAGGAGAAAAACCTGTAATTTATCCTGCTGTAGCTCCCGATTTATTTGCAGAGCAACCCTTAGTTTTATTTGGACGCAAGCAAGATAATATCGCCGGTAAATTAAGCATCTTAGGTGTTGCTGCTGGCGGTGAAGACTATGAAAAGATATTTCACCTCAATTTTGATGAAGCAACGGAAAACCCTGCTGTAGCGCAATTATGGGCGCGCGATCGCATTAAAGATTTGATGAGTCAAATGTTTGGTTATGAAACTAAAATTGGTGTGGAAGAAGTAACGGAAACTGCATTAACTTATCAATTGCTTTCCCAATATACCGCTTTTATTGCTGTCAGCGATGACGAAAGGGTAAATCCTCAACAAGATTCTATTTCTATGCAAGTGCCTGTAGAAATGCCTGAAGCTGTGACAGATTTCATGGTAGTAGAAGAAAAAGCAAGGGGAATATCTGCTGTTGGTGGAAAAATAGAAAATATAGCAAGGTTAATGTCGTCACCAGGGGGACAATCAATAGTACGTCACTCAGCAAGGGAATCGCAATCTTTTGAAAGAGAGCGGAGTATTTCAAGAATATCATCCAACCACTATTTAGAAGTAGTGAAAGTTACAGGTTTAGATGGAATAGCAATTAGCGATTTACAGCAATATTTACAACTTTTCAACTTAACTAAAGCTTTGAAAGGAGAAATAGTTTTCGAGTTTAGTATTAAAAGAAATCGCGTGATTCGTGTAGTATTAAACGAGCAAAATTCTACAATTACCCAAACAGATTTCATACAGGAATTAATCAGGTTTCTCCAAGCTTGGAAAGCACCTCAAAAAATTGCCGACAAAGTTATTTTAACTTTACGAGTCAGCTAATTAGTTTTTTAAACTCGGTTTCAAAAAGAAACCGGGTTAAAATTAATTACAAAACTTATGTACTAGTCGCCATCGGTAAAGGGTTTGAAATTGCTTCCTTGCGTGGCAATGACTTGACTTAAATTATCCCCAGGTAAGTTCTTAATTGGTTTGGGAAAATGCCAATTTTTCAAAAAAATATCGTAGAGATTTAGGTGAGTTACGCGCTGACACTAACACATTCAACATCTAACCACTAACAACTAACCACTAACTAATTTACTCCCCTTGAACCTTGATAAATTCGATTCATTTGTTCCCGAGATAAGCGCGTCATGGGGAAACCTAAATCTCCATAACTGATTTTCTCTGCTTCTTCAACCACTTCTTCAGCTTCAAACTCATTTATCTGACTTTGAGGTGAAGTATAAGCGTGACTTACCGGATCGTATGCTAAAACTTCTCCCGTTTCAATTTGATAAATCCAAGCGTAAATGCTAATTTGCTTTTGATAAAGCTTGGAATGAATTACCGGATAAGTGCGTAAATTATCTATTTGCGTCAAGACATTTTCAGCAACCATAATCTCCAGTAAATCTTCCCCTTCGTAATGGCTATAATGGTCTAAAACCAAACGTCGGGTGGCTTCGGCATACTTAAGCCAATCAAACACCAAAGGCATATCGGACTGTAATTTATTTAACTTCATCAGCCCTTTCATAGCCCCGCAATGGGAATGGCCGCAAATAATAATTTGGTTAATATCCAAAGCTTGTACGGCATATTCAATAGTTGCTCCTTCGCCGCCATTTGTGGCTCCATAGGGAGGAATAATATTGCCAGCATTGCGAATTACAAACAATTCCCCAACTCCAGCTTGGGTAATTAAATTAGGATCCACGCGAGAATCAGAGCAGGTAATAAATAATACTCTAGGTTTTTGACCGTGAGATAATTGTTCAAATAATTCTCGATGGGTGCTGTAATAATTAGCTTTAAATTCACGCAAACCTTTTACTAGTTTTTTCATATTTCTCCTGGAAGGGGTATAAGTTAGGAGCTCGCGGAGTTAGGAGTTATTTAACCTCTCCTGTTAGCTTCTCATATTTTGGGAATAGTTAATATATCTGTTTAAAAAATAAATGCGGCGAAGGAATCTACCATTATTTTGCCATGTAAAAGGCAACAATCCAAAATATAAAATTTAAAAATGTAAAATGTGATTAGATGCCCTCTGACGGATACCCATGACCGAAATATTTTAGATTTTAGATTTTAGATTTTGGATTGAATATTGATTGGTTGAGGGGCCCCTAGTTTTAACTATGGAAAAATCTAAAATCCTTAATCCAAAATCCTCAAACCCCTAAATTTCTTTATGGGGACAATCCTGCGGATGCCCTCCGGGCACGCTGCGAAGACCGCAAATCCAAAATCCAAAATTGATTGACTTTTTTTCTCCTAAAAAAATTCTCATGAGTACCCTTTACTTTTTTTGTATAAATTAGTTTATAGAGGCACTATATATATATATTGCGTCTCCATAATTTCGGGTGGTTGAGATTCGATATTAAATTCAAGCAGCAAACTGGAAAAAATTTATATCCACATCTACAAAGGGACGAATCATATTTTAAACTTTGACATCTGGCTGACAGTCAGTCATTTGCGATAATTGTTCTTCAACTGCTAAATAAGCGCCAAAGTGTTCCTGAAATAATTTTTGAGTTTCTACACAAGCTACATATAAATTATCTCTATCTACTTTCCCACGCTTACCAAAATAGGGAAAATGGTGAATGAATCGACCAAATAAAAATTCGCAGTCTTCTGCATATTTAATAGTATCAAGAATATGATGATGCCAAACTCTATCTATTTCCTGACTTGGAACTAATTGAAGATGAGGATAGAGATAAATTAAATATAGAAACATCGAATAATTTGAAATCGCTTGATTCGTCTGCTCAAGAGTCCATCTTGTACCTTCATCAGAGTACATTAACTGATAAGCAATAGCTCTTAAATCTAATTGTTTGAGTTTGTTTGTAAATACTTGAGATTCCTGAGATAAGGCTCTATGAGTTGATAACATAATTGCAATTACCACAAATTAATAAAGATATAAAAGATGCAATTTCATCAACTAAGTAGGTAGAAACTTTCTAAACAGAGCTATGTAAAGAAATTTAATCTGTTGGCCCGTCGGTTTTACACTGGTGACTCCCCTGTCTTATGATAGATTAACTACCCATATAGTTATATTTGATTTGCTTCTACATTTAATATTCATATGTAAATCCGATATTTCGGATTTCACCAACTAAAGTGTCACACTCAGAATCTGGGGGTTTTGTCATTTTTGGTATTGACAATATGTCGTGGAATAGTATTTAAATTTATTAATTGCCATCCAATTTGTTGTATCTTGTGTAATCTATATGTTTTTTGCAGCAGAAAAAATAGAATAAACCGATTTCGATCGCAAATAGAGGGGGAATGTTATTTTCAGCTTGAATTCCATATCATAAAGTGTCACAGTCGAAATTTGGTTAAATTGGCCATTAATGGAGTTTCTCGGGTATATCACCCCAAAGGATAACCACCGCTATTATGTATAGAGCACTATCATAAAAATCAGGTATGCGTTTATCTCAGATTGCACTGCTATTGTTACAAGGTGCTTTGCGAAAACGAAAATATTCTCAAATAGCCTCGGAATCTGGTGAGACTTCCAAATATTTCAAAAATGATGTCAGTCACAAACTAAGTAATTTTCTTTCTCGGATAATTCAAGAAAAAATTACTCAGCCTACATTAAAAGTAATTTTCCATGATTTGCTTCATAAACACCGTGAAGAGAAAAATAAGTGCCATCGCAAAATAACTAACTACGATGCCCAAAAAATATATTTTGAGCAAACTGAGCAAAACCAAGACATTAGTAGCACGCTACAAATAACAATTATTTCGTACAACTATCAACAAGTAAGTAAAGATCGGAATACACCGCCGACAGATAAATTTAAATTAATTTACCATAATTTACCAGTTCGCGATCGCAATACATTTATTGGTAGAGAAGAAGAAATTAAACGCTTACAGGAATTACTTTCTTTTGAAAGTCTCACTCCTCGTATTAGTGTTGAAGGTTTGGGAGGTGTGGGAAAGACTACTTTTGTAATAGAAGTTGCTTATCGCTACTTGCAAGCTAGCAAGGATTCACATTCAACTTTTGAAGCTATAGTATTTACCTCAGCTAAACCACAACACTTTACAAGTAAAGGTATTTTACCGCGACTGTGGCGAGAAAGAACTAACATCGATATTTTACGGGCTATTGCACGCACTATAAAGTGTCCGGAGACTACAACTACTAACTTTAAAGAAGCTTACGAACAAGTCGCTCCCCGTTTGGCAAATATCCGGACTTTACTAATTATAGATAATTTAGATACTCTAGAACCCTCTCTTGAAGTTCTGAGCTTTTTATACGAATTACCTCCAACAGTAAAAGTTGTTATTACTAGTCGAGAAACAACTCCCTTTACTCGAATCTGTTTAAATCCTTTAACCCAAACTGAAGGATTAGCATTAATTGCAAATCAAGGGACAGAAAAAAATGTAGAATTAACTTCGGAAGAATATCAACAACTTTATCAAACTAGCGGGGGAATTCCCGCAGCAATTATTTATGCTATGAATCAGTTAGCATCTGGATATAAGTTTGTTGATGTTTCTCCCAGAATTATGCGCCATCAAGGCGATTTTTCGCGCTTTTATTTTGACAATTCCATGCAACCTTTAAAAGGACATTCATCTCATTTAATTTTGATGGCTTTAGCGCTTTTTCCTAAACCAGCGCTCTTTGAATCAGTTTGTAGTGTTGCGGCAGTAAATGATAATAACATCGCAGTAGATGCTTTCGCTCAATTGCAACAACTTTCCTTAATTAGTTGCGATCGAGGACGTTATACAATGTTATCTTTAACTCGCGAATATGCTCTCTCGGAATTAGCAATAAACCCCGAATTTGAATCAGCAGCACGCAACCGCTGGGTAAATTGGTATGTTGATTTTGCTCAAAAATACGGCGGGAAAGATGAAAAAGAATGGAACGATTATCACCAATTAGCAGCAGAATGGGAAAATATTTCTGAAGTTATGGAATGGTGTATTACCCAAGATAAATATACCGATGCGTGCAATCTGTGGCTTTATATCAATTGCTATACTTATTCCCAAGGATATCGCCAAAACCGCCTGAGCTACTGGGATACTCCCCTACATTGGTTGGAATGGTTAATTGAAGCAGCACACTTAAGAGAAGATTTATCTACCGCTGTGGAAATGATGAGCGATTATGCTTGGAAATTAATTTTAATTGGACAACCAAAACATTTAAATATCGCAGATAGTTTACTTGCACGGGCTTGGAAATTAAATCATCATTTAACTACAGATAAACAAGTAAATTTAGCAATCCGTATTGTAGTTTGGTATATTCAATTTAAACAATTTGGATTTGCAAAATATTGGCTTAATCAAGCTCAAACTATATTGAATAATTCTTTGATTGAAGAATCAGTTTCAATTCGTCTTTACCTCCAAATTCTCTACTATAAAGGAGAAATTTGCTACAAAACCGGCGATTACCACAGAAGTCAACTCCTATTTCAAGAAATTGTCCAACAATCCCGAAATATTGGCTGGCAAAGAATGATATTCCTCGCTAAAGACTTTTTAGCAGACATATCAATTAAACAAGGAAAACTACAAGAAGCTCAACAATTCTTAATAGAAGGAATGGAAACAGCCCATAACAACCAAGATAATTGTAGTGGAGCCTATGTAATGCGCTCTTTGGCGAGATTGGAATTTCTTCAAGGTAACTTTAATTGTGCACTAACTTGGGCAACTAGCGCAAAGGAGGGTTTCGATCGTTTGGGTATGATTTCCGAAGCGGAGGAAACTGAAGCTTTATTGCAGTTTGGCAAGAGTTAAGGAGAAAGGGAGTTGGTTTTTATCTAATCTCTCTTGTTTTGGGAATACTTGATATATCCCAAAATCATTCTCCTCTGATGACTTCTGCTAAGTGCCAACAACAATTCTCCGCCCGTCGTTTAACAAAACTTTATATTTCTTCCCTGGCTTTAGTAGCCCTTTTATCAGTCGTGGGACAATTTATAGTCCAACGTTTGCTATCTCAGCAACGAGTAGATATTCAGGTAATTAGCAACGTTCAACGTCAGCAGCTACTCAGTCAAAGATTAGCAAAATTAGCTTTAGCCCTCAAGCTAACACAAAATGATTTGCGCCGGCAAAGTTTACTCGAAGACTTCTCCGAAACCATCGGCGAGTGGGAAACTACGGAAAGTAATTTGCGACAATTGGAAACTTCGGTAAATGCTTTGACGGGTAGAAGTATTCAAATACAACAGATTATTGAGCGAATTCATCCAAACTGTAAAAAAATGGTTGATGCTGCCAAGGAGTTACTTTCCACAGCGCGGGGGGAAAAAATTCAACCTCGTTTGATGCGGGAGCAACCTATGGCGGAAATTTTAACTAACGAAAGACTCTTTGAGAAAGAAGTCGATCGAGTAATCTCTGAATATAACGAATATACAGCAGCAGCAGTTATAGAAATAAAACAGATTGAATTCGGAATGCTGGTTTTGACTTTACTATTACTGATATTAGAAGGAGTATTAATATTTCGTCCTTCAGTAGAGAAACTTCGGATAACCTTCGAGCAGCTAACAGAAGAACAGAAAAAATCCGAACATTTATTGCTAAATATATTACCAGAAACCGTAGTTAATCGCCTCAAAGAGCAACCAACTACCATTGCCGAAGCATTTGCAGAAGTTACAGTATTATTTGCCGATATAGTTGGTTTTACAGAACTTTCAACTCAAGTTTCACCACAAGAATTAGTAGCATTACTCAACCGCATTTTTTCAGCTTTCGACGAACTTGCAGAAAAACATGGTTTAGAAAAAATAAGACAATTGGCGATGCTTACATGGTAGTTGGAGGCTTACCCAATCCCCGAAAAGATCATGCCGAAGCTATTATAGAAATAGCGTTAGATATGCAACAAGCGATTAATAAATTTAACATCGAAACCAAATCCAATTGTAATATCCGGATTGGAATTAATACCGGTCCAGTAGTAGCGGGAGTCATAGGTATCAAAAAGTTTATCTACGATTTATGGGGTGATACCGTTAATATTGCCAGTCGTATGGAATCACACGGTATTCCCGGTAATATTCAAATAACTCAAACTACTTATGAAAAAGTAAAAGATAAGTATATTTTAGAATCAAGAGGTTTGATTGAAATTAAAGGTAAAGGAGAAATGCAGACATATTTGGTGATAGGGAATAGGAAGTAGTGAGCAGTCAACAGTGAGCAGTGAGCAGTGAGCAGTGAGTAGTGAGCAGTGAGTAGGGAGTAGTGAGCAGTGAGCAGTGAGTAGGGAATAGGGAGTAGTTAAAATTAATTTATTCTGGCGATGAGAGAGGAGAGCACAGGAGGGGAGGGAGCGGAGGAAAGGGGGGATGAGGGAGA
>JBHJJJ010000394.1:0-3306 GCA_050042755.1 Rivularia sp. (in: cyanobacteria) | reverse complement strand
GTCGCTTTAGTGTTAATGGGTGCGGTTTTTGCCGGGTTATTAGGGCTTGGATGGCTAAATAAATCTTACTTTTTCGCAGTATTCCCATTCGTATTTATACTTAGTTGGCGCGTCTTAGTTCCTTTTGTGCGTGCGGCTAGTCAGCCAAATGCCGAGAATATACGTATCGCAGTGCGTTCTGGTGTTTTATCTCTTATAGTGTTAGATGCAACTCTTAGCTGTAGTTTCGCTGGTTTAGCTTATGGTTTTTCCGTGTTATTTTTGTTACCTTTATCTATGATGCTAGCAAAATTATTTGCTGTAACTTAAAACACAAAAAATAAAAGTTAGGAGCTATTTTGGATTTTGGATTTTGGATTTTGGATTATTTACCAATTACCAATTCCCTATTCCCAAAACTTAATTAACTTATAGAAAATCGATGTAAATGCAAATTCTAATTTATTCTTACAATTATCATCCCGAACCTATCGGAATTGCTCCTTTAATGACTGAACTTGCTGAGGGATTGGTCAAAAAAGGTCATGAGGTGCGGGTGATTACGGGTATGCCTAATTATCCACAGCGCGAGATTTACGAGCAATATCGGGGTAAGTGGTATGTCACGGAAGAGAAAAACGGCGTAACAATTCAGCGCTGTTATTTAAGAATAAAGTCTAAACCTAATTTAATTGATAGGTTGCTATTAGAATTAAGTTTTGTATTTACAAGTTTACCGCAGGCTTTTAACGGTTCGCGACCTGATGTTATTCTCTTAACTGTTCCACCTTTATTAGTTTCACTACCTGCTACTTTATTGGGTTGGTTTTATCATTGTCCGGTAGTGTTGAATGTACAAGATATTTTACCAGAAGCTGCAATACGAACTGGATTGTTACAAAACAAATTCATGATTCGCGCTTTGGAAGCATTAGAGAAATTTTCTTATAAAAAAGCTCACACTATCAGCGTGATTGCTGATGGCTTTGTGAAGAATTTAATTAATAAAAATGTCCCAATTAATAAAATTGCTTGCATTCCGAATTGGGTGGATGTAAATTTTATTCGTCCTTTGCCAAAAAAAGCTAAAAATTGGAAGAATATTCATCAACTGAATGATAAATTTGTGGTGCTTTATTCGGGAAATATTGCCCTGACTCAAGGCTTAGAAATGGTAATTGAAACAGCAGCATCTTTAGGTCATATTCCGGAAATTTATTTTGTCATTGCTGGCGAATCAAAAGCTTTAAAAAGGTTACAAAAATATTGTTTAGCTTGTGGTGCGAATAATGTTTTATTACTACCTTTACAACCACGAGAAAAATTACCAGAAATGTTAGCGGCTGCTGATATCGGTTTAGTGGTACAAAAACGCAATGTTATTTCCTTTAATATGCCTTCTAAAATACCACTGTTGTTAGCTTCCGGTAGTCCAATTATTGCTTCTGTTCCCCTTTCCGGTACAGCAGCACGTGCAGTTAGACAAAGCGGTGGTGGTGTAGTTATTTCACCAGAATCACCCCAAGATTTAGCTGCTGCAATTATGAGTTTATATAGTAATCCTGTAAAAGCTGCAAAATTTAGTCAGAAAGCGAGAAATTTTGCGGTAGAACACTATTCTTTTGAACAAGCATTGATGGCTTACGAAGCTGTTTTTTATCAAGCTATTTATCGCAATATACCTCGTGTTTTACCCGCAATAGAAAAGGAGTTGGGAGTTAAGAGTTAAGGGATAGTTTCTATAGTGAAACTTGTCGCGCGAAAAGATAGATAATAATTAGTTTGCGAGTATTGCTGAAGCTATTAAAGTTGCGTTGATTAGAGATGCATATTTTTTTGAGTTTATCTCTAACAATGCTGCACTCTTAGCCTGTCGAGGTACGCGGGAAAAATTATCGTTATGACATAGTAAAATACAGTTTCGATGAAAAAATCATTAGTAAGTATAATATTTACCGTTTCCACTTCTCTGTCTATAAGTATACTAAGTCTGTTGAATCGGAAGCTATGACGGCTAGTTGCTGCTAATACCTGATTGTGAAGATGTCTGGTTTTGATAAAAGCAAACATCTTCATATAAAAAGTGAGTGTCTTGTTATACAATATTTTTGATAAATGGCTCTTTCCAATTTTCACAAAGAGTTTCAATATACAGAACTATTCTCAGGAGATTAGTTTAGGCATGATAGGAACGAATTCATTAGGGGCATGAAACGAGAAAAAATAATTACAGCTTATACTCTTTGTGCTTTTGGCTTAGAGTCATTTTTGCTTGTGAAATATCAGCCTCTACTTTATCTCCATCTGAATAGTGCTCAAGAGTAACACTTGATACTAGCGGAGAAATTGATGACATTTCGTTTAAGTACTCTACCCTTGATTACAACTACTGCGGCGTTATTGAGTTTGGGACTAAATTCTCAAAAAGCTAACGCTCAAAACTTTCCATTGGAAACTACCTACTCTACTGAAGTTACTCTTACCGAATTGGGCAATAACTTTTTTCGAGCAGATGTTCAAGGTAGCAGCCCTGATGCTCCCTACGGGCTGACTGACTTTGAGATTAGCAACAGTTATGCAAAGCTAAATCCGGATATCGGCGAGTTTGTATTCGATCCAGATCCGACTAAGTTGGATAGTGGAGATTTGAATGTAGAAGGTTTACCAAAAGGAATACTTACTTTATCTGGGAATGGAAGTGATAAACTTTTTGGGGAGCTTATTGGTAGCACCACAATCGACTTTGAAAAAGGTGTTGGTTCTGGTTCTTCTATCCTCAAAGTTGTTGGTGGTGAAGGTAGGTTTAATGGTGCAACTGGTATTTTGAATGTATCAGAAAATGATATAGTCAATCCAGATGGTTCTATTAACCCGCGATATACCACAAGTGGTTCTTTCCAAGTTGCACAAACAATTCCCGAACCTAGAAATACTAAGACAATTCTTGGAATGGGAATAATTGGTGCTGGTTTATTGTTACATCAACGTCGGAAAACATTCAGCCGAAACTTATCTAAACATAATCTATAATCTATAACTTAATAGTGCAGGTATAAAACCTGCACTAAATATAATGAATCATTTGTCAACTATCGAAAGGATTAATATCTTCTGAAGGAAATTTAACTAATCTCGCGGAATTCCCCACCGTAAAAGACGGTGGGGATGGATAGCGTGACAATAATTTGTGATAAAATGAAATTGGTTATTGACCCGCCTGACTGACTAAAAGGCTACCTGTATGGTGTAAAAGTACTAGCAGAGTTCAGGGAAGAGATAAGCCAAGCTGGTAGGCTATTGCTGTAATTCCAAGGTAAATCTGTCGTA
>JBHJJJ010000393.1:0-18090 GCA_050042755.1 Rivularia sp. (in: cyanobacteria) | reverse complement strand
GAGAGGGGGAAGAAATTTTTAACTCCTAACTCCTAACTACTAACTCCTAACTCCTAACTCCTAACTACTAACTACTAACTCCTAACTATTAACTATTTATTTCACAATTCATTAACCTAGCCAAAAAATAATTGGTCATTTTGGAACCGAAGGGAGAATTCCACCATCGAGCGGGATGACTACCAACAGGAGCATTTAAACTCCAATCTAATTCGTCGCATTTTTTCCAACGGTTGTTTTCACGCCATCCCAAGCGCTCTCCCCATTTTTTTAAAATGTCGCTATTTTGTTCAATGGTACTTTCTAAGTTACCTCCAACTTCTTGGTAAATACGTGCTTGGATGCTAAAACCAAAACGTTGATTACTGTAAGTAAGCCACAAGTTATCAATTACTTGTAATTGCACGCAGGGAAAATGTTGTACTTCAGCGGGACGAAAATCTTCCAAGTCTGAATGTCCGGCAATATCAGCAATTAAGCGTATAGTTTCTGTATCGGCTTCTTGCCATTTTTGGGCTGCGAGCATATCTCGTAATGGTTGGTAACGTACTATATCGCTTACTAGTAAGAGACTATTTTCTATGTGAGATAATTTTTCAGATGCATCGGAGTTTTGATTTATTCCTGACTCTTTTGTAGATGAATAATTACTTTGAATAATTTGTTTTTGTAATTCAGATACTTGAGTTTTTAGTTCATCTAATTGCCTTTGTATCTCAGATAATTGAGTAGAATCCGTGTTCGCTTGGTCTGTAATGTTAGTCATATCAATTATCAATTATCAATTATCAATTATCAGTTGTTCATCTCACATCTTGCACAATTGTCGTTAAGCCCAAATATCCACCTTGTAAGCCGGAGGCTTTCTCGCAGAGAAATGAATTTCAAGGCTCATACACAAAGTACGTTAAAACGCACTAAAATCCTTACCTAGTCGTCAAAAGAGCGACTTTGTTTGTCAGCCTGGGAATTTATTCCCGTGGTGCCCTCGAATGCTGCAAGATGTGAGTCATTGTTCATTGTTCATCGTTCATTGTTCATTGTTCATTGATCATTGTTCATTGTTCATCGTTCATTGTTCATTGTTCATTGTTCTGCCGCGATCGCTGCACCATCGGAAAGATTCAAAATACCTGTAGTCACAATAGTTTCCCCCGCTTCTAAACCTTCAGTAACTTGATAACTATTACCTTGAATTTGTCCTAGCTTAATTGGCTTTTGCTTAGCTATAAGTTGAATTTCTCCTGACTCTGGATTTTTTTCACTCTTACTAACAAATACAAACGCTTGATTCCCGACGCGAGATACTGCAACGGTGGGTACTAATACTGCTGGGCTTCTATCCCAAATCACACTGACTCGCACAAATTGATCGGAACGCAATGCACCGTTAGGATTGTCGAAGGTGGCTTTAGCTCTAATTGTTCGCATTGCAGGATCTGCTTCTGGTGCAATAAAACTTATTCTTCCTCTTACAAGTGGTTGACTTTGCTTGTCAACTCTCAATTCTACTGGAAGTCCCAATCTAAGTTGAGTTGATTTTTCTGCCGGTACAGAAAATCGTACTTCTAAGGCTCTATTTGATGTCAGGGTGGTTAATTCTTGCCCGGTATTTACATAGTCTCCAACTTTGAGGGTAATATCTCCTACAACTCCCGCTACTGGCGCTAATACTCTTGTATCTTCTAAATCCTCGCTTTCTACTTTTGCTTGAGCCTGGGCTTGTTTTAATGCTGCGTTTTCTCTATCTAAATTAGCTCTTGCTGCTTCTACTTCTTGTTGAGTGGCTACAACGGTAGCTTTAGTTGCGTTAAAGTCTTTTTGGGCTGAATTACGAGCTGCGATCGCGCTTTTTAAATTTCGTGTCTGTAAGTCTAGGGCTTGTTGCGCTTGTGCTCCTTGATTTACTAAGGTTTGCGTACGTTTGAATTCTGCTTGCTGTAAGTTAACTTCTGCATTTTGACGTTCAACTTCAGAAGCAGCAGATTCTCTTCTTTCTTGTGCTTCTCTCAAACGAGCTTGAGATGTTCTTAATGCTGCTTCGGCATTGGCGCGAGCGGCTCTTTGGACGTTAATATTAGCTGTTGCAGCGTTTAACTGCGCTCTAGAACGATCGAGACGCAACTGCATTATGGGAGTACCGGCTCTGACAAGTTGTCCCGAACGTGCCAAAATTTGCACTATACGTCCGGAAATTTCTGGCCTGAGGGTAACTCTTTGTTCGGCTTGTAAATTCCCCACGTAATCGGAACTATTTTCAAATTGACCTGTTTCTACCCTTTGGAGGGTGACATTAACAGGTGGAGGTGCTGGTGGTGTCGAATCTGAATTATTGCGTAGAAAAAAGTACCAAATTAATCCACCACCAGCTAAAAATCCCAGAATAATTAACAACCACAACCATTTTCTTTGACCTTGTGGTGTTTTTCCTGATGACGGTGGATAATCAACTACAGAGGTTTGAGTGTCAGAAGAAGTCATAACAGTGAACAGGGAACAGTGAACTTCTAGGGTGCTGTTACGGCCATGGAGAGTGAACTTGTAGGGTGCTGTTACGGCCATGGAGTATGTTATTTGAGGTTAAATTTTTGATAATGCCGTAACGCACCATTCTAATAGCAGTACCATGACAGTGAGCAGTTAACAGGGAACAGTGAATATGTTTGTTCGCTGCACTCAACTAATTACTATTTCAATTAAATTTGGAAATTGGCACACAATCCCTTTCGGGCATTTTTTCGCATTCATCATCGGCATCGTCTATTTTTGCAGAGCTAGGAAATACAAATCTGAGCATAATTGGTGCAATTAGAGTCGTAACAATCACCATAATAATTATTGCTGCATCTAAGGAATTTGATAAAGCTCCAGTAGTAGCACCCAAACCAGCAAAGACTAATCCAACTTCACCCCTGGGAATCATTCCAGTACCAATTGCCAGTCTATTTATGGGTTTATCTGTAAATACTGCGAAGCCAGCTATGATTTTACCAAGAATTGCAATAACAATTAAACAAGCGGCAATTATCAAACCTTTCTGATTGGCTGCTACGGTGGGGTTGAGAACGCTTAAATCAATCTTTGCGCCAATGGTAACGAAAAATATAGTTGTGTAAACGAATATAAACGGCTCAAATAAACCCTGTAATTTTTCCTGAAACTCTGTTTCTCCTAATACTAAGCCCGCCGCAAATGCTCCTAAAATTGCTTCTAAACCGATGGCGGTTGCTATTATTGCACAGGCGTTTAAAAATACAATTGCCAAGAGCATTAATGCCGCTGGATTGTTAATTTTCTTAATTGTGGCAACGAAAATAGAGCCAAAAATTTTATTTAGAAAAACTGCACCTAAAACAAATAAAGCAGCGCTGACAAGTAAATAAATAATATTGGTAATTTCTATTTCTCCTGTTTGTACTAAACTCAGTACAACTGCTAATACTACAATGCCGAGAATATCATCTAAAATTGCCGCTCCGAGAATGATTTGCCCTTCTTCAGATTGAAGATTACCGATATCTTGCAATACTTTGGCTGTTATGCCGATACTTGTCGCAGTAAGCGCTGCGCCAGCAAATAGAGCAGGAATAGTTGCAATTCCAAAGAACTTAATTAATACCAAAGTTCCTAAAACAAAAGGAACAGTTACTCCGGTAATTGCCACAGTTGTAGCTTGAGTACCTACCCGAATCAATTCATTGAGATTCGATTCTAATCCGGTGGTAAACAATAACGTTAAAAGTCCAATATTGGCACTTTCATCAAGAAAATCCTTCATTTGGAACTTGTAGGCTTGCTCAACAATTCCTGAGTCAGCACCAGTTACAAATTCTAAGCCTTTTAGGAAAGTTTGGTTCGCTCCTATCCCCTCTGGTGAGAACACTAAAAGTCCTAATATCGAACCTCCAAGCAACATTCCCGCCACTAAATCACCCAAAACAGTAGGTAATTTCAGACGGGTACAAATTTCTCCTAAAAAAACGCTAAAAATAAAAATAATTCCAGCAGTACCTACTAAAGCAGCGATTGTTGCTTTTTCCTCTCCTCCAGAAGTACCCGCTTCTGCTAAGAATAAATCGGGTAGCTTATATAGAAGAGCCAAACTATTTGCAGTTAAAGTCTTCCCTAGCATTTAAAATTGCCTTCAATTTAATTAATAGAAAACCATCAAAAATAAACTTCCCGTCAGTAAACCCGTGACAAAAATCTATCAATTTGCCATGTCATAATATTTTTAACTCTTAACTAACCATAATAAATTGATAACCGATAATAAATGATGCTGACAAAAAAATTCTCCTGGTTGATGTTAATCGAGAAGATACATATTTACAACTTTTCCCAGATGGTTCTTTTATTAAGAAATACGAGACAGGTTTGGATGGTTTAGGAATGCGACATAATCGCCATTCGGCTTGCGAGTATCCCGAACATTACATCCAACAAAATGCAATTATTATACATTTAAGACCCGAGTTAGGATCGGAACGAAGGTTAGATAATTGTCTTCAGATAGAGAATGTTAGCGTTGGTGAAGTAGCAATTATTCCTGCTTATGTCAGCCACTGGCCTTCCTATTGTGCAAGATATTTCTAAGAGTATATTATTATCTCTTGAACCATTACTTTTATCAAGACTTGCTCTAGAAATTATCAATACTGACACTGTTGAATTGCTTCCTACTTTTGCACAACCCGATTCTTTGATTTATGGCTTGGCTTTGGCAATCAAAAAAGAAATAGAGACCTCGGATTTTAGCTGTTGTGTTTATGTTGAATCCTTATGCCATACCTTAGTGGTTCATTTATTAAGACACTATGCAAATCATAAACCAAAACTACGAGAATATCAAAATGGACTTGCGCCTTATAAACTCAAAAAGATTCTGTGTTATATAAATGACCACCTTAATGAAAAGTTAGAATTAGCACAAATGGCTCAAGAACTAGATATGAGTCAGGTTTGTGTAGTCGATATTCACGGGGAAAGAATCTGGAATCGATGTCATCGATATCTATTATCTATGATATTTGTTTGACTAAGATGGGTTAGTTTCATTAGTCTATAGATATGGCTTGAAAGTGGCAAATTTGATTATGTTTCCAAGGAGCTTCTTATATTACAAATTGAAAATTGTTAAAGTGTCGTTTATAGACTTGCATAAACATTTTCTATGAAAATTGGCATTATCGGATCTGGAAATGTCGGTGGAAATTGCGTCGAAAGACGCAAGACTTTCATCCTCAGGTAGGTGTGAGGCAACTCCTTGTTTTAGCTAAATTAATAATTGATGTAGAAAAAACAGGAGTTGTTGTTCTGGCTTTTGAATCGGAGCAGCAATCGCTATTCATATGGAAGAACGCAAAATTCTCACAACTAAAGACGGTTATCCCATTGCCGATAATCAAAATTCACTGACTGCTGGTGCTAGAGGCCCCGTAGTCATGCATGATTTCCATCTTTCGGAAAAACTAGCTCACTTTAACCGCGAACGCATTCCCGAGCGAGTAGTTCATGCTAAGGGTGCGGGTGCTTTTGGTACGTTTACCGTCACTAAAGATATAACGCAGTACACCAGAGCGAAACTCTTCTCTGAAGTTGGTAAAAAAACTGAAGTCTTGGCTCGTTTTTCTACTGTCGGTGGTGAGAAAGGTTCTGCTGATGCCGAACGCGATCCTCGTGGTTTTTCTATTAAGTTTTATACTGAAGAAGGCAACTGGGATATGGTTGGTAACAACACCCCTGTCTTCTTTATCCGCGATCCGCTTAAATTTCCCGACTTTATTCATACTCAAAAACGTTGTCCGGGAAGTAATCTTAAAGACCCATATATGCGTTGGGATTACTGGTCCCAATCTCCCGAAGCACTACATCAAGTCACGATTCTTTACAGCGATCGCGGTATTCCCAAAAGTCACCGTCACATGAATGGCTATGGTAGTCATACCTATAGTTTTATTAATGACGATAATCAACGAGTCTGGGTTAAATTTCACTTCAAAACCCTACAAGGAATCGAAAATCTAACTGAAGCAGAAGCCGCAGAAATTAAAGCCCAAAACCCAGATCATGCTACTCAAGATTTGTGGGATTCTATTAAAGAAGGTAATTATCCTCAGTGGCGCTTCTGTATTCAGGTAATGACTGAAGAGCAAGCAAAAACTCATCCCGACAATCCTTTTGACTTAACCAAAGTTTGGAAACACAGCGATTACCCTTTAATTGAAGTGGGTATTCTCGAACTCAATCGCAATCCAGATAATTATTTTGCTCAAATCGAACAAGCGGCGTTTTCTCCCAGTGCTATTGTACCTGGAATCGGCTTTTCTCCCGATAAAACACTCATCGCTAGGGTAATGTCTTATGCTGATGCCCATCGTTATCGTTTAGGTACCAACTATCAACACCTACCTGTAAATGCTCCTAAATGTCCCTTTGGAAATTATCAGCGAGATGGAGCAATGACTTATGGCGACAACGGTGGCAATCTGCCAAATTATGAACCCAATAGTAACCCCGCTGCACCAAAAACAGATTCAATCTATAGCGAACCACCTTTGAATTTAGGAGATGTAGCCGTCGATCGCTACGATCATCGGGAAGGAAATGACGATTATTCTCAAACTGGAGATTTATATCGCTTGATGAGCGAAGATGCCAAGGAAAGATTGGTTGAAAATATTACTAGTAGCCTGGGTGAAGTTCCGGAAGAGATTCAACAACGACAATTGTGTCAATTCTTCCGCGCCGATGCTGATTATGGCCGTCGGATAGCTAAAAAACTTGGTATTGAAATTGATTCTTCTCTATTACCCGAAGAAGCAAAGATGGTAAAGATCTAAATATCACCCCTGTCTTTTAATCCAATATAGATCAAAAATATTACGTTAGAGATGTTCGAGGGAACATCTCTTATTTGATTTAAGTAGGTGGGCACAAATAAACCTAGCTATATTACATAATGTTTTTGACGCTCAAACCCATACCCCAATTGCCTATTGCCGGCTGTCCTATTGCCATATCCCAAATACTATTTTCAATGCCAACCTACTTAGCTTAATCTAACCATCTTGAACTTGATTGAGTCTGCTCATCTGTTCTACAGTAAGAGTAATAGAAGTAGCAGCAACATTTTCTTCTAAGTGAGAAATGGTTGTAGTGCCTGGAATTAAGATAATATTCGGTGCGTAATGAAGCAACCAGGCTAAAGCTATTTGATTGGGTTTTACGCCTTTTTGTTCGGCAATATCTGCCAGTATTCCTTCAGCATTAGCTAGAGGTGCGCCACGTTTCAAAGGATGTGCCCCTAAAGAGCCATAAGGAATAAAGGCAATATTATTCTGAGTACAGTAATCTAATAGATCTTGATTAGTGCGATCGCTAAAACTAAACCGATTTTGAACCGAATCTATTTCGACAATATTTTTTGCTGCTTCTAATTGTTCTAAGCTAACGTTAGATAAACCTATATGACGAATTTTCCCTTCTTGCTTCATTTGTGCTAATGCACCAACTGATTCGGTAAACGGCACTTTCGGATCTGGACGATGCAATTGATACAAATCTATTTGTTCCAGTTTCAATCTTTTCAGACTACCTTCAACTCCACGACGCAGATATTCCGGGCTTCCATCTGCCTTAATATCATTTGGAGAAGATTTATTGATACCCCCTTTAGTTGCAATTACTACGCCATCGCCATAAGGATATAGAGATGAAGCAATAATTTCTTCATTAAAACCAGGTCCGTATGCTTCTGCAGTATCGATAAAGTTTATACCTAATTCCACTGCACGACGTAATAATTTTTCTCCTCCTTCCCAATCTGCATAAGCTCCGAAATTCCCCGGTTTTCCGGTAAGTCGCATTGCACCATAACCCAAGCGATTCACGGTTAAATCTCCACCGTTCGCGAAGCGCATGCCCTTTGGGCTTATTGTAAATGTTTGGGAGAATGATTTTGTGGTGTTATTCATGACTTGAAGATTTATTAATGTTATCGATCTGGTTTGTAGTAAGGAATTTATTCTTTAATCCGAGGAGTAAAGTCCTTACTACGAACTACTAATTAAGAAATTTCAACTATTGCTTTACCAATCATCTTTGAGCTATCTTGAGCTTCGCGAGCGGCTGCTAATTGAGTTAAAGGAAATGTTTGAGCAATATTGTAACGTAATACACCTGCTTCTAATGCTGCTGTAATATCTTTAATTGCTACCTCATAACCTTTCTCTAATAAATCTTGAGCTATGGAAAATCCCATTGATTCCTCGATTTCCACCTGTAAGTAATGCGATTTTGGTTTCCATAATTTCGATTACTTATTTTTAAACTTTTTCTCCATTCATCAAATCAATACTGCAATTCTTCACGATGCTTTTCTATAAACTCTCGAAAGCTACTAGGTTTGCGTCCCGTAATTTCTTCAAAATTATCAAAAGTAGCATCAGCATTGGGAATTTTACCTTCAATATTCAATTTAAATTGAGTGTAAACACAGTGAATATAAGCCGGTTCTGCACCAAATTTGAGCATATTTTCCAGAAATTCATCGGGAGAATGGTTTTCTACCCGATAGGGTTTACCAATTACCTCGGTCATTATCTCTGCCACTTGCGGTATAGTAGCGGTATCGTAACCCAAAGGATATATTTTACCTTCATGTTTCTCCGGTTTTCGCAAAGTTTCCGCAGCAACCAAAGCCAAATCATCGCTATCAACCCAACTCCAACGAGAATCACCAATATAGTTAGTTAAAACATCTTTATTCAACCAACCAAAATCGGTTATATTTTTCATAAATGCTTCGGGACGTAGATGAGTAAAGCTAAATCCCAATGACTCAATATATGCTTCTACATATTGATGCCATCCCCAATGTGCTACTTCATTTGTAGGTGAACCAGATGCACCAATATGAACGATATGTTTTACTCCCGTTTCCTTCGCTACATCCAAGAAAGCTTTACTTTGCTTGAGCATATCCACGGTGTAACCAGTTAAAAGTAAAGCTCTATCAATTCCTTCTAAAGCTGGCTGCAAAGTTTCTTGTTTGTCTAAATCGAGATGACGAATTTCTATTCCTTGTTCTTGTAACGTAATTGCTTTTTCAGGAGAGCGTACCCCAGCAACAACTTTCACATCTCCCGACTCCGCTAATATTTGAGCAACTTTTCCACCAACGTTACCAGTTGCTCCGAGAACTAAAATTGTAGGTTGATTATTAGCCATTATCAATCTCCTTCTTTAAATTACTTGAGGTAGTGTAATGTTTTTAATCAAAAAAAAATTCAGCTAAAATCCGTATTTGCAGCGATCGTTTCCCAAGTATCCAACTCTGTTTTCAAAGACTCAATCTTTACTTCTTGGTACCATTTGACAGCTTCGTCTAAGTTTGTAACGGTCAAGCCCATATGGTTAATGCTTCTAGGATGAATATTCATCTCTAAGATTGTGTTTGATATTTTCTAATGCTTAACCAACAGTCAAATGCTCGTGTACTAATCTCCATTCACCATTTAGACGTTTCCAAGTATGAGTTCCATATTGTCTTGCTTTGATTTCTTGTCCGTCTTTGGTTTTGCCACCACCAACCCAAGAAAAGGTAGTCACAGCTAAATCCCCATCCACAGAAATCTCTAAATTATCTTCTAACTTAATTTCCCAGTAACTAAAATTTTGCATTACCGGAACCCAAGTATTGAGATATTCTTGCAAACTACGTAAAACTACGATACCACTATCAAAATTATCAAAGACAAGAATTTCGTTTTCACCAGTAGCGAAGATTTTCTCCAAACCTTCTCCAGTAAAAGGTTTATTTTTAGGACTCCAGATATTAACCCATTTTTGAGTTAATTCCCTAATTAAACTAATGTCAGTCGATGTTTGCTGTTGCATTGTTGTATCCATTTTTTTTATCTGATTAAGCTCTGATACTGGTTGAGATTGTTGAATCCTTGGCTTATTTGTATTTGCAATTGCTATTTTCGATTTAGATTCAGCAAAATATGATTGTTGAATTCCAAGAAGCAATAAAGTAGATAGTGCTGCTGTTGTAAATTGCGATTTAATTGACATCTTGCACCATTGTCGTTAAGCCCTAATACCCGCCTTGTAAGCCGGAGGCTTTCTCTGCGAGAAATCAATTTCAAGGCTCATATACAAAGTACGTTAAAACGTACTAAAATCTTTACCCAGTCTGATTTATCAGACTTTGTGTGTTAGCCTGAGAATTTATTCTAAGGCGGTTATTGAGAATGGTGCAAGATGTGAGTTAAAGTCCTTCACCGATTACCTCATCATTCGCAAATAATCAAAAAACTAGATCAAGTTTTCAACCATGTTTGAAATTGCTTGGTTAAATTTGGCATTACCCAGAAAGTCATCAAGTAAACTAATACTCCTGTCAAAATCAACGTACGTAAAGGTAAAGGTAATAAACTTAACTGCTGCCCGAACAACAATAGGATGCCAGTAATTAGTGGATAAATAGCCAGCCAAGTCAACAAAAACAACTTATATCTCGGTGGCTGAACTTTGGGTTTATTGGTTTTCCACCTTCTTAATTTAGAAGACTTACCACGAGAGATTAACATGACATTGCTTCAGCTAGAATTCAAAAAATAATCGTTACGTTTCGTTTTTAATTATGGCAGGGAAGTTGTGAGTATGTCAATATTTAAAATATATTGCTAGAATGCTTTGACTCCATCGCTACCCAGGAGTTAATAAGATATTACTTTTCTATCCCGCCAAAATTTCCCAGTTTGATTGCGAGATGCTTCCGTCGCTAACCAAATCGCAGTATCTGCTCCTTGAGAGGGAGAGCGAGATGCGTTAACTCCACCCATATCGGTTTTAACCCAACCGGGATCGATGGAATTCACAGCAATACCTTTTGAACGTAAAGCTTGTGAGAGCATAATCGTTGCACCGTTAAGAGCAAATTTGGATAAGCAATAACTTGGTGCACTTGCGGTTAAATCTTGCAAAGCGCCCATATTACTGGAAACATTGATGACTCTGGCATCAGTAGATTTTTCTAGGAAAGGTAACAATGTTTGAACCATGCGAATTGCTCCAAAGGTATTTGCATTGAGGCTTGAATCTAGTAAATCGCGGGAGATTGTCAGAATATTTATGCCATTATCTGGATAGATGCCTGCATTGTTAATCAAAATATCTAACTGAGTGGTGTTCTGACTTACGGTTTCTACAGCTTGCTCGATAGAATTATCATCTGTCACATCTAACTCAATTGGTATAACTTCACCAAATGCTTGTAATTTCTCAGCAGCTTGTTTTGCTTTCTCCAAGGAACGAGCGGTAATAATTACCGTAAAGCCTTTTTCTAATAAACCTTGGGCGATTGCAAATCCAATTCCTCGATTACCACCTGTAACTAAGGCTAATTTACCGTTGTTCGTTTCCATTTTCTTGCCTTCTAATTCATTAACAATAAATCTATGTTTTGTAAGAAGCATGTTGACAAAGAATTACTTGGGTTGTGATTTTGTAAACATGCTTCAAAAATTTACCTTGAGCCACAAATTAACCACCAACAGTACCGATATTTACCCCTTCATAGGCTGTATTGATAGCTACTTCGCGCCAAGCATCAATATCAGCTTTAAGAGCTTGTAACTTTGCTTCAATTCCCTCAATTGCATCAGCACCCAATGGTAAACGTAAAGGTGGATTTTGACTTTCAACTACTTGAATCATTGCTTGAGCGGCTTTCGATGGATCGCCTGGTTGTTCCCCGTGAACTTCTTTGAGCCATTGATGAAAACCTGCAACCGTATCCCCATAGTCACTAATTGCGCTTTCACTTTTCACCAGAGATCCACCATTGAAAGCTGTTCGGAATGCACCAGGCTCAACAATTGTTAAGTTAATTCCCAAAGGTGCAATTTCTTGCGCTAAAGCTTCGGACATTCCCTCTAAAGCAAATTTACTGCTGCTATAAACACCCATTCCTGGATAAGAAACCATACCTACAAGTGAGGAAATATTGAGAATATTACCGCTACGCATTTTTCGCATATGGGGTAATACTGCTTGTATCATGTTCCAAGCACCGAATACATTAGTTTCGTACTGTTGACGAACCAAATCTAAACCTATTTCTTCAATTCCTCCAGTTACTCCGTAACCCGCATTGTTTACCAATACATCAATACGTCCAAAACTCGCGATGGCTTGCTCTACAGTTGCTTGTACTTCGGATAACTGGGTAATATCTAAATGGACAGCCAAAGCTCTATCGGGATACCGAGCAGCCAAAGCTTCAATTTTTTCTAATTTACGTGCTGTAATTACCGCTCTGTCACCGTGTTCTAACACCGCTTCTGCTAATGCTCTACCCAAACCGGTAGAAGTACCTGTAATTAACCAAACTCTTGTATTGTTAGCTTCCATGATGATTCTCCTTGTTTAAGTTTTTAATTTTGAACTAATGCAGGAATTTCTATACTTGTAAAGATTCCGGAGCAAAACACTTACAAATTAAGGGCTTTCATCTGTTCTGCCCGATAGCGATCGCCACTTACAAATCCTTTGGGTGCAACTGCTTCAATTTGTTGTAATTCTTCTGGAGTGAGGGTAATATTTGTTGCAGCGATGTTTTCTTCGAGATATTTACGTCGTCTGGTTCCGGGGATGGGAACAATATCATCATCTTGAGCTAATAACCAAGCTAATGCAAGAACCCCCAAGCGTTGCAGGGAAGCATCACAAGCTTGACGTACGTATTCCGGTGTTCCATTTACACCCAAGAAACCACCATCTTCAGTACGAACATTACCGAATTTAGTCGCTACAACTACCTTGTCTCGATAATTTTTAATGACTCGACCAACTAAACCCTGGTTAGTAAAGGGACCGTACATATCCGCAGTATCAAACATAGTTACGCCCAGGTCAATAGCACGGTGAATAGTATCAATTGATTCTTGCTCGTTATTTTCACCGTAGAACTCAGACATCCCCATACAACTGAGTCCTAACTCCGAAACTACCAACCCTTGATTTCCCAATTGACGGGCACCCATAAGATTTTTTTTTAGAAGAAGAAAATTCTGATGGGAACCCTTGACGCTCTTTCATGTAACTCTCCTGGTTTGCTTGAATTAATGAAACTTGTTCAGCTATTAAGAAGCTCTAACAGCGATAAGCATGACATTGCTTCGTTTTTAGCTTAAAATATATCATTACGTTTCGTTTCGTTAATCAAAATATAGCAGTGAGGTTATGAATATGTCAACAAATAAAACCAAAAAAGCTCAAATCCCTGTCAAACAAGGAAGAGGAAGACCTAGATGTGAGGAAGCACATAAAAAAATTCTCAAAGCAGCCTATAAATTACTTGAGGAAGTAGGATTTATGGCCCTGACAATTGAAGGGGTAGCAGCGAGAGCGGGAGTTGGGAAACCGACGATTTATAGACGTTGGAAAACTAAAGCGCAATTAGCAATGGATGCATTTTTATCGGGGGTAACTCCAGAAATAGTTTTTCCCGATACAGGTTCGGTAGAATCAGATTTTCGCGAGCAGATGAATAAAATTGTGAAATTGATGAATAGTTCTAGAGGAGAAATTTTAGCAACTGTTATCGGTAGCGGACAAATGGATGATGAGTTAATTGGGGCTTTTCGGGAAAACTGGTTGTTACCACGACGGGATGATGCTAAAAGAATTTTTCAGCGTGGGGTAGAGCGGGGAGAATTACGTAAAGATGTAGATAGTGAAGTAGCTATTGATGCGCTTTACAGCCCCTTATTTTATCGATTGTTGTTAAAACATTTACCTTTGACTGAGGAATTTGTAGATGAATTAGTTGATGTTGTAATTGGGGGATTGCGGTAATAGATAAGAGGACTTGATGAAGAGATCTTAAGCATTAAGTCCTATTCTAATATAGGAATCCGATTTGATTTTTGGAAGGCGCAGCGTGGCGAAGCCATAATTATTTGTGTAGGTAGGCAAGAGGCAAAAGGCAAGAGGCAAAAGGGTTATAGGAGATTAAAGGGTACTGACTTTTTTTCAATTTTCAAGTAGGATTCCTATATGTTCTTGCGATCGCTACAGAATTAATATTCCACGTCTGCGAAAAACTGTACATTCTTACACCGATTGCACTTACGAGCGAAGGGACCTCGGCAACGCAGTGGCTCCCTAACACCGCGCGCGCTGCTTCACTTGCTACAACGGAGGAGACCCCGTGCCTTTCTCTGTGGCTTCTCTTCCTCTTCTCCCCCTTACCCCGCAATTTTAGCTTGTTCGAGTACTAATAGTCCACCAAGTGAACTTTGCCTAAGTAAGTAGGCGCAAAAAAACATAACTATCTATATAAAAGTAAATTAACCTCAAACTAGAGATACCTATTGCATGAAGGCCTATTGCATGAAGGCCTTTTTCAACTATAATTTTCCGTGCCGACCTACTTAGTACTATCAAAACTATTCACTACTCACCACTCACTAACTTCACGGCCACCCCGCAATGAGAGTACTAAGTTAGGAGTTTTAGTAAACAAAACTGGTTATCGACAACATGTAAAAACATATCCTGATAATCTCTGATTAAACTATTAATTTTTGTAAATACTCTTGTTAATAACAATATTTATCAATAAACTGAGCATTAAGTCAAGAATTGATTGACAAGCACCCTTGACATTTTAGAGAGTTAGTTAAGGGAAGTTAGTTAATAGACTGCTTATGGGAAGCTATAGCGCTTTCAAAATCCGAAGTGCTTAGTTTGGAAGCAGATTTCAATTAAAACTAAAGTTTGGAGATTTTTATGGGCTTTGAGTTTAAGCTCCCCATAGGATAGGCTTTTCAATTCTACAAACAGTAAGTTGAAGCCAAATTATTGACTTAAAATAGCGATTAGGAGTAATCTTCAGATAATGCAAACTTACGATAATCCCAATGTCAAATTTGATTGGTGGGCTGGTAATGCACGCTTTGCCAAATTATCAGGCTTGTTTATTGGCGCTCATGTCGCACAAGCAGCCTTAATTACCCTCTGGGCGGGTTCATTCACTCTGTTTGAACTATCTCGATATAATCCCGATATAGCAATGGGCGAGCAGGGGCTGATTTTATTACCTCATTTAGCCACTTTAGGTATTGGCATAGGAGATGGTGGAATTGTAGTCGATACATATCCTTATTTCGCCATCGGAGTTATACACCTAATCTCCTCTGCTGTCTTGGGTGCAGGTGCATTATTCCATACCTTCAAAGGACCGAGAAACTTGAAAGATGCCGAGGGACAAGCTCGTAAATTTCACTTTGAATGGGACGATCCTAAAAAACTAGGATTTATATTAGGGCATCACCTATTATTTTTAGGAGCCGGAGCCTTGTTATTAGCAGCCAAGGCGATGTTTTTCGGTGGACTCTATGATGCAGCATCTGAGACTGTCCGCACAGTTACCAGTCCAACTCTTAATCCATTAGTAATTTATGGTTATCAGACTCATTTTGCTACCGTTGATAACCTCGAAGACTTGGTAGGTGGACATATCTATGTCGGCTTTTTATTGCTAGGAGGGGGAGTATGGCATATTATCCAAGAGCCATTACCTTGGGCAAAGAAGGTGTTAATTTTCTCTGGTGAAGCAATTCTTTCTTATTCTTTAGGAGGCATAGCCTTAGCTGGATTTGTTGCATCTTACTTCTGTGCGGTTAATACTCTAGCTTATCCAGTTGAATTTTACGGCCCTGTTCTGGAAGTCAAGTTTGGTATTTGCCCTTATTTCGCTGACACTATAGATTTACCCTACGGCGCTCATACAGCTAGAGCATGGTTAGCAAACGCTCATTTCTTCCTTGCTTTCTTCTTTTTGCAAGGACATCTTTGGCATGCGCTACGAGCCATCGGTGTTGACTTCAAACAGTTTGGCAAGGATTTAGATTCTATAGCTACTGCAAGTAGCCAATCGTAATGATTATAGAGGCGTTGTATAAAACAACGTCTCTAAATTGGAATTTTGGAAAAGGGTAATAATTGTGACAGTTTCCATAGATAAAACTTTTGCATCAGGTACAGAGTCACCTTGGTTAGTTGGCAATGCTCGTTTAACCAATTTATCAGGGCAGTTATTAGGCGCTCATATTGCTCATGCCGGTTTGATTATGTTTTGGGCGGGGAGCATTACCATCATTGAGGTATTGCGCTTTGATCCCGACATACCAATGTACAAGCAGGCAATGACTCTATTACCTCATTTAGCAACCCTAGGCTGGGGTGTAGGTGCTAATGGTCAAGTGATAGATACTTATCCTTACTTTGTGATTGGCATTCTACATTTAATAGCTTCAGCTGTTTTGGGTGCAGGTGGACTTTTTCATGTGTTTAGAAGTCCGGCAGTTTTATATAACTCCGGCGGAATTGCGGCGAAATTTCACTACGAATGGAATGACCCAAAAAAATTGGGTTTTATTTTAGGTAATCATTTGATTATTTTAGGTTTGGGAGCATTTCTTTTAGTATCAAAAGCGATGTTTTTTAGTGGAATTTATGATGCTAATCTAGGAGTTGTAAGGTTGATAAACAACCCAACTCTTGACCCAAGTATTATATTTGGTTATTTAGTTGGTTTAAAAGACGGTAGTTGGAATCTTTTGGGTATGGCAAGTGTTGATAATCTCGAAGATGTTATCGGCGGTCATATTTGGGTGGGATCAATGCTAATTTTAGGTGGTATTTGGCATATTTTGGTAGCACCTATAAGTTGGGTAAGAAAACTTTTTCCAATTGAGAATGGAGAGGAAATCCTTTCTTATAGTCTCCTTGGTTTAGCTTTAATGGCTTTTATTTCTATTCCATTTATCGCTTATAACCAAATAGTTTATCCTAGCGAATTTTATGGTTATGACCGCTTGGGACTAGCAAATCTACAATTATTTCTAGGAATTTTAGCTTTTTGCGGTTATGTTTGGCACTCTTGGCGCTCCCGTCAAATTAGCCTTTAGTTATCCATAGTTTTTCTGATTTTGAGAGCCGATTAAGTTTAATGCCTGTAGTTGATGGGAACCCTTGACGCATTTTATCTACAGGCTTTTTTTTGGAAATAATTTAGAGGATGAATCATGGTACTTACAATCTTCTGTGCTTTCTGTGCGTGGGCAATAGTAATTTTTTCTACGATCAGTTTTTGCTTGATGCTAAACAAAGGAACGAAACACCTAAAAAAACTTCATGATATTCCTTGTTCTAGCTGTGATTTTTTCACCAATGACTATCGCCTCAAATGCACGATTCATCCTTATAAAGCTTGTTTAGAAGAAGCTATTGGTTGCATTGATTTTGAACCAAAAACAGTTAATTGTAATGCTTGTCAGAAAGGTCGGCGGAAAAAATAATAAATAGGAAGTATTGCTTGGATGAGAATGGCGATCGCTTCTTATATTGACTAATCATCAATAAATTACTAAATATAGCGCATTTCACGCTTTTTAAATAAAATACTCTTATTTTGCGACTAGTACTCTCGCAAGCCAAAATTGACGGGTGCAACTCAGTGAGTAGTGAATAGTAAAGATAGTACCAGGCAAAGTTTACAGATGTGGACTACTAGTACTCTTTTTCATTAAATATGTCGGATAGGGACAAGAAATTTGTTTTGATGAGTTGTTTAGTCGTCTTGAGACGAATGAAAGCTATGAGAAGGGGAATTCTATTCCTCGGCGGATTAGGCGATTACTAGTCAAAACGGCCCCAAATAAACTAAAGGTAGTCCACCAAGTGAATATTCCGGGTTAATAATGAGAAATTTTTTCTCCCCTCTCTTCTTCCTCACCGTCTTCACCCGGCAATTTTAGCTTGCTCCCTCACTAGTACTCGATCAAGCCAAAATTGCCGGGTAAGGACAGGCAGAGGGAGCAGGGGGAGAAGAAACTTTTTATTTTCACGGGCTTTCCCCGCAAAGTTCACTTGCTGAACCAGTAGTACTCCGCCACATTAATTTTGCGGGGTAAAGGAAGATTCCTTCGTAGTAGCGCTTCAGCGCATTTTTATCTTCCTCCAGTCACGAATTAAGAACTCCTCTTGCTTCAATTCTCAACTACCTGAAAC
>JBHJJJ010000392.1:0-16010 GCA_050042755.1 Rivularia sp. (in: cyanobacteria) | reverse complement strand
ATGAGTTATGAGTTATGAGTTATAAACTTTCCCCTTGTCTCCCCATCTCCTCATCCTCTTAATAGCTGGTACTTGAACATGAGTAATCTAATTCTGGTTGTAGACGATGATGAATTATCACGGATGCAGTTGCGCGAATTACTGAAATCGGCAGGATATTTGGTAGCTGAAGCGAGTAATGGAGAGGAAGCTTTAGCTGCCTATAGTCAATTACAGCCACAGATGGTTCTGCTGGATGCTTTAATGCCGCAGATGGATGGTTTTAGCTGTTGTGCCCGATTGCGTCAACTTCCTGGGGGAAAAGATATACCGATATTAATGATTACCGCTCTTTACGAGCAAAGTTCCATAGAAAAAGCTTTTAATGCTGGTGCTACCGATTATATAACCAAGCCGATTCAGTGGTTGGTATTGCGCTCTAGAGTGCTACGTCTGATCGAAGCTAGTAAAACTATGCAAAAATTACGGCAGCAAACGGAACAAGCACAGTTGCAAGAAGCGCAATTAAGAATTGCATTGGAAGCTGCCCATATGGGTATTTGGGATTGGAATATTGTTACTGATAAGGTAACTTGGTCGGATACTATCAAAGCGCTATTTGGTGAAGCTTCTTTGAGCTTTGAGGACACTTATGAAAGCTTTGTTAATTTTGTTCATCCTCAAGACAGAGATTTAAGGAATCGAGCCGTACAGAATGCGATCTCCGAAGGAGGAGAATATAACATTGAATATCGTGTGGTTTTACCCGACGGTAGTATTCGCTGGTTGGCTTCTCAAGGCTTAGTGTTTCGTAATTCCAAGGGTAGAGCTGTGCGGATGTCGGGAATAGATATGGATATTACCTCCCGCAAAAAGGCACAGCAAGCTTTGGAAGTTCATGCCTCACGACAAGCATTGGTAGCGGAACTTTCTCAAGCAGCACTCGCCGGGATGGATTTAAATAGTTTGATGCATCAAATTTGTACGCAGATTGCACAATGCCTTGAGGTGGAATACTCCAAGATTTTGGAATTATTACCTCCTGGTAATGAGTTACTATTGCGTTCGGGTGTGGGTTGGCATTCTGGGCTTGTGGGAATGGCAACGGTGAGTGCCACTGATAACTCGCAAGCTGGTTACACCATTACTACCCAAGAACCAGTAATTGTAGAAGATTTAACAAACGAAACCCGCTTTGAAGGACCATCATTATTGCTAGAACACAATGTAATTAGCGGTATATCGGTAATTATTCACGGAAAAGAAAAACCTTTTGGGGTAATGGGCGCGCACACTACAAAAAAACGCAGATTTGGTAGAGATGACATCTTTCTTTTACAAGCAATTGCCAACGTTTTGGCCACAGCGGTTGAACGCCAACGTATGGAAGATGCTCTTAGAGAAAGCGAACAACGCTGGCAATTGGCAGTGAGGGGCACTAATGATGGAATTTGGGATTGGAATGTAAAAACGTCGGAAGTTTTTTTCTCAACTCGTTGGAAGGAAATGCTGGGCTACGAAGATGAAGAAATTAGCAATAATTTTGATCAATGGTCAAACCGCGTCCATTCAGATGATATCAACTGGGTAATGCAAGTTATTCAAAATCATTTTAACAAAAAAATTCCTTTTTACATTACCGAGCATCGCGTTCGCTGTAAAGACGGAAGCTATAAATGGATTTTAGCTCGAGGTCAAGCATTATGGGATGATGACGGTAATGTAGTACGGATGGCGGGTTCCCATACAGATATCACGGAACGTAAGTTAGCTTCCGAGCAACTACAACAAAGTGAACAACGTTTCCAAATACTGGCTCGCGCTACTAATGATGCCGTTTGGGATTGGGATTTGCTTACAGATAAAGTGTGGTGGAACGATTCCGTACAGACGCTATTCGGTTACTCAGAAGAATTCGTAGAAGATAATACCGATTGGTGGCACGAACACATACATCCAGAAGATAGACGCAGAATTATTGCTGATATTGGTGCCGTTATAGACAGCGCTCAACCATTTTGGGCAAACGAATACCGTTTCCTAAAAGCAGATGGAACAAGCGCTTATGTTTTCGATCGCGGTTATGTTGTTCGCGACGAAATGGGTGAACCATTGCGGATGATTGGCGCAATGATGGATATCACCGAACGCAAGCGGGTACAAGAAGAACTGATTCGGCAAAATTTGCGATCGCAATTATTCGCCGATATCACTCTCAAGATTCGCACTTCCCTACAAATCGATGAAATCCTTCAAACCAGCGTTACCGAAGTACAAAAGTTACTCAACGCCGATCGTGTATTAATTCTCCGAGTATTTACCGATGGTTCGATAAAAGCGGTCAAAGAAGCAGTAGTTCCCGGCTTACCAGTGGTTTTAGGACAGAATATTGAAGATCCTTGTTTTAGCGAAGGATACATCGAAAAATACAGTCGAGGTAGAATCAGCGCCATCACCGATATCGAGCAAGCTGATATCCAAATTTGTCACGTAGAATTACTGCAAAGATTTAGTGTTAAATCTAACCTTGTAGTTCCCATATTGATGCACAACCAACTTTGGGGATTACTAATTGCTCATCAATGCCATCGTCCCCGTCAATGGAACGAGTGGGAGACAGAATTATTACAACAATTAGCTGACCAAATAGGTATAGCGGCAACCCATGCCAAACTACTCGAACAAGAAACACGTCAGCGGGAAGAACTAACCCGTTCCAACGAAGAACTACAACAATTCGCCTTCATCGCTTCCCACGACTTACAAGAACCATTACGTAAAATTATAGCATTTGGCGATCGCCTCAAAGCAACTTGTGATTCGGCCTTAACAGACAAGGGACGCGACTACCTGCAAAGAATGCAGAATGCAGCCCAAAGAATGCAAGTCTTAATTGAAGATTTACTTACTCTCTCGCGAATAACCACTAGAGCACAACCTTTTGTAGAGGTAAATCTAGCAAAAGTAACTCAAGAAGTATTATCCGACTTAGAAGTTCGTATCGCCCAAACCGGAGCGCGGATATTCGTCGGCGAACTGCCTATAATCGTTGCAGACCCGCTCCAGATGCGTCAATTACTACAAAATCTGATCGGCAATGCTCTGAAATTTTACCGAAAAACAGAACCAAACGTTGTCAAGATTTATAGTAAATACTTGACAAATCAACAACTAAACTGCAATTACTGTCAAATCATTGTGGAAGATAACGGTATTGGTTTTGACGAAAAATATTTAGACCGTATATTTAACGTATTTCAAAGGCTGCACGGTCGTACAGAATATCAAGGTACTGGAATGGGTTTAGCTATATGTAGAAAAATAGTCGAACGACATCAAGTAAGCATTACAGCTAAAAGCGAACCTGGGAAGGGTGCAAGTTTTATCGTGACGCTGAAAATTAAAAGTTAGTTATTGGAAATTAGGCAGCAGGGCAGCAGGGCATTAATATTTTAAAACTCATAACTCTCAACTCATAACTTCCGATCGCTCTTGGCATGCCCTACCCCGGGTTTATCGCTCTTCGCATACCCTACCCCGGGCTTATCGCCATTACCCCCCATCCCCTCACCTCCGTTTTCCTCCCTTATTCATCGGCTATCCCCTAAAAGAATCAAGTCAATTTGGTTTATCATACCGAATGTAAGTTTGTAGTTATACGAAGAAAAACGCACCTTTTGTTGCAATTTAATAATTTATTAATTCCCAAACCAGCGTAAAGGAGAAAATGCAGAGTGGAGGGTCGGCAAACCAAGGTCATAATATTGATGGCTGATGATGATGAAGACGACCGTATGTTAACTAGCGAGGCTTTGATAGAAAGTATTTTTCAATACGAACTACACTTTGTCGAGGATGGCGAGGAATTAATGGATTATTTGTATCAGCGCGAAAAATATGCAAACCCTAAAAATGCACCACCTCCTGGTTTAATTTTATTGGATTTAAATATGCCCAAAAAAGATGGTCGTGAAGCACTTAGAGAAATCAAAACCAACCCAACTCTTAGACATATTCCCGTCGTAGTGCTGACAACCTCGAAAGCCGAAGAAGATATTCAACTTTCCTATTATTTAGGGGCTAATTCTTTTATTATTAAGCCGGTAACTTTCGCCTCTTTAGTTGAAGTTATGAAAACTATAGGAAAATACTGGTTTGATATTGTAGAACTACCCTACGGTTATTAGGGTGGGAGGTAAAGAATGAATGACAATCCTATCAAAGTTCTTCTAGTAGATGATGACGAAGATGATTATATTTTAATTCGCGATTGGCTAAGTGAATTTCAGTTGGGTGACTGTGAATTAGAGTGGTTAGACAACTATCAAATTGCAAAAGATGTTATCGCTTTTCATCGACATGATATCTATTTATTCGATTATCGTTTGGGAGCAGAAAACGGTTTAAAACTGCTGCGCTTTTCAATTGAATGCGGATGTTCTTCCCCGATTATTTTGCTTACTGGTAGGGGAGATAGAGACATAGATATCGAAGCAATGAAAGCGGGTGCGGCAGATTATTTAGAAAAAAGTCAATTAAATGCACCTTTATTAGAACGATCAATTCGCTATGCCTTAGAACGCAAACAAACCGAACAAAAAATTCGCGAACAAGCAGCATTACTTGATGTTACTACAGATGCAATTTTTGTACGAGATTTAGATAACAAAATTTTGTATTGGAACAAAGCAGCCGAACATCTTTATGGTTGTTATAAACATGAAGCTATCGGTAAAACAATAGAAGAACTTTGGCAACAAAAGAAAAGATCGCAAATTAAATCAGCCCTTAATACTTTATTAAATAACGGTTATTGGAAAGGGGAACTCGATCAAATTACAAGATTGGGCAAAGAAATCACCGTGGAGAGTCGCTGGACGCTATTAAAAGAATTTGAAAATAAATCACAATGTGTTCTTGTTGTGAATACAGATATAACACAAAAAAAACTATTAGAATCGCAATTTCTTCGTGCTCAAAGATTAGAGAGTATAGGTACATTATCAAGCGGTATCGCTCACGACCTTAACAACGTATTAGCACCGATTTTAATGACAGCACAACTCTTAGAATCGCAACTACATGATGAACGAAGTAAACGACTCTTACCGATATTAATCAATAATGCCAAACGGGGTGCAAACCTAGTTAAACAAGTGCTATCTTTTACTCGCGGAATGGAAGGCGATCGCACTTTACTGCAACCAAAGCATTTAATCAATGAAATTAAGCAAGTGATCGGAGAAACATTTCCTAAAACAATTCAATTTTCGGATGAAATACCGCAAAACCTTTGGATGATTTCTGGAGATGCAACTCAATTGCATCAAGTGATAATGAACTTATGCGTTAATGCTCGTGACGCAATGCCAAATGGTGGTAAATTAAGCATTAGAGTGGAAAATTTTATAGTAGATGAAAACTACGCTCAAATGCATCTTGATGCAAAAGTCGGTAACTACTTACTGATTTCTGTTGCCGATACTGGAGTGGGTATTTCTCCTGGTATATTATATCGGGTTTTTGAGCCATTTTTTACTACTAAAGAACTTGGAAAAGGTACGGGCTTAGGTCTTTCTACTGTACTTGGTATTGTTAAAAGTCACGGCGGATTTATCAACGTACAAAGCGATATAAATAAAGGAAGCAATTTTCAAGTATATTTACCAGCCCAAGAAGTCAAAGAACGGCCAGAGGAACCAGAAGTAAATTTACCATTAGGTGAAGGAGAATTAATTTTGGTTGTAGATGATGAAGATTCTATTCGAGATATTACAAAAACTTCACTAGAAAGCTATAATTATAAAGCAATAACTGCCAGCGATGGTATTGAAGCAATCGCTTTATACGCAGAACATAGAGATGAAATATCTGTTGTCTTAACGGATATAATCATGCCAGCTATGGATGGATTACCAACTATCCGCACGTTACAAAAAATTAATCCTCAAGTCAAAATTATTGCTGTTAGCGGGCTGGTTTCTAACGATAAAATTAACGCAGTTACTGATATTGGCATCAAAGCTTTTTTATCAAAACCATACACTGCACAGCAATTGTTGCAAACCATTGGTGAAGTAAAAACACAGAATTTTTAGTGGTTAATGGTGAGTAGTTAGTGGTTAATGGTTAGTAGTTAGTGGTTAATGGTTAGTAGTTAGTGGTTAGTGGTTAATAGTTTTTACAACCATCAACTATCAACCATCAACCATCAACTATCAACTATCAACCATCAACTATCAACCATCAACTATCAACTATCTTCATTTAGAAACTATGACCGAACAGCGTTCTGAAATATTAGCCGCAAACGAAGCATTCTATCGTGCTTTTGAGAAGAAAGATATTGATGCAATGAGTATTGTATGGTCTCAAGGAACAAGTAGCCTTTGCGTTCATCCTGGATGGAATATACTTCGTGGTTGGAAGCAAGTTAGCAATTCTTGGGTAAAGATTTTTCAGAATACCCCTTATATTGAGATAAATACAGATATAATTTCCACAGAAATTCGGGGAAATATTGCCTATGTTGTGCTAGTTGAAAATGTGATGCAAGTCATTAAAGGTTCCAGAATGGAAGCACAATCTTTGGCTACCAACGTATTTGAATTACTTGGCGATAAATGGTATTTGGTTCATCATCATGCAAGCCCGGTGATGGGTAATAGGTAATGGGTAATGGCTAATAGGTAATGGCTAATAAGTAAATATTAATTGTTTATTATTAATTTTCTTTTTCTTGTCTCCTTGTTCACTTGTCAAGGGTTCCAATAAGAATTTTTGAGAAGAAAAAATTCTTATGGGTGCCCGTCAATCTTCAATTAATTCCACACCATCTCTTCCGTCAGTTTCTTGTAAGTAAACCTTAACAATTTCCTCTGCTGCGGTTGGTAGTAGCTTACCAATAAAATCTGGGTGAATTGGTACTTGACGGTGCCCTCTATCCACTAAAGTGGCGAGACGGATGACTTCTGGCCTACCGTATTCATTTACAGCATTTAAGGCAGCACGAGCCGTTCTTCCTTTAAATATCACATCATCAACAAGTACAACGGTTTTCCCGCTCAAATCAAAGGGAATATTAGTTTTTGCAGGCGTGCGTAACCCAATTTGATCGAGGTCATCGCGATAAAATGTAATATCTAATGCACCTACTGCCACATTTACATTTTCAAGCCCTTCAATCTGACTTGCTAATAAATTGGCTAACGGCACTCCTCTTGTATAAATACCTAAAAGCACTAATTGGGATAAATCACGGGTTCTTTCTACTATTTCAGAAGCGAGTCTTCTTAAGGTACGACGAAGTTCTTCTGGTGAAAGTATTTCAACTACTTTGACGGACACACTCATAAACCGATATCACTTAGTCATTAATTATACGTTTTATTTGAGAATTCAGTAATTGGGAACATATGAAACGCTTAGCTTAGATAAAGTAAATAGCGCACGCTAAAAACTTAATGTTTTTTAATCGGGATTGAACCAAGCGGGTAAATTAAAGAGAATCCCAAACCTAATTTACTACATTTATAATTACCTTTTTATTGTCAACAAGAGTAGAGATGTAGCTCCCCCCAGCCACAGCAAAAAGGAATATCTAGTTTGTTGTAAAGCAGTTTGAATAGAATTTGAAGTAATCGGATTAATCGCATCTCCGAGCAAAGGTTTAATTTTAGCGACTCCACGGTACCAATTAGTGCCTCCCATTTGTACGCCTAAGATTGCTGCATAAGCGCATTCACTCCAGCCAGAATTAGGACTTAAATCTTTGGGTGCATCTCGCTGACAGATTTTAATTACCTCCAGGGGTTTACGAGATAGTAAAGCTAGAGTTATAACTGTTAACCGACAAGGAAACCAAGTTAAACAATCTTCTAAACGTGCGCTAAACCATCCTAAATAAATGTATGGAGTTTCACGATAACCAACCATAGAATCAAGAGTACTGCTAGCTTTATATGCTAAAGCAAAGCTAGAAGGACCAATAAATGGTACAAAAGCACCAATAATTGCGTAAAAAAGAGGAGCCATAACGCCGTCAGTGGCGTTTTCCGCTACTGTTTCTAAAACCGCGCGTAAAATTTCAACTTCAGTCAGATTTTGTGTATCTCGACCAACAAAATTACTTAAAATAGAACGGGCAACGTTCAAATTTCCTGCTTTTAAAGGTTGTAAAACTGTTTCGGCTGCAATTCTTAAACTTTTTGCCGCAAAACAGCTGGCCAATAAAATACTTTCTACAATTATTCCGAATATTGGATGAACCCACATAGCAAACTGGGTTATTAACCAACCAACCACACCACTACCTATTACCAAAAGTATGGTTAATGCTATTCCAGCTAAACGTTGTGTTAAAGAATTATGACAATATGTGAGAGCTAATTTAGTTAAGCAAGAAATAAAGTAGCCCATTACTTTTACAGGATGAATCCAATTCCACGGGTCGCCTATAAAGTAATCTAAAGTAGCAGCAAGGATTAATATAACTGCAGTTGATATCAATTTAGAATTTTTCCCGGATATTATTCGGCAAATGAGTCAATATAGTCGCAATAAATATTCACCAAAAAGGTAAATTTATAAAAGTGCGGAATCCAATCTTTCTTTTTTCAATCGTCATGATGGCATACTTCGCCCCTTCAGCTTGCGCTGTGGCTAACACAAAAAGCCTTCATAGCTTATCTCTATGCTATATCTCGTTAACTTGTTTTAAAGCTTGAAGAAATAAATTTTAACTCCCAACTCCAAGATACCAACTCGCTAAAAACCTGTTATGCAACAACGGCAAACTTGACAATTAAACCACAAAACTAGCTTCTTCTCCAAGAGAAGCTTGCCAGCTGCGAGCATCATAATAAAGGTCTGCCAAAGTAATACTATACAATGCTTCTTTGAGCTTTTGATAGAGTCGATGCCAAAGACTAAAAGTTACCCAATCAACAGATGCTTGTGGGTGAGCTGTATGGTGGGGTAAAGGTTGAATCGTTTCCCCAACTGCTTCTAAAATTTCTCCTAAAGATATATGTACGGGTTCTCGTGCTAATTGATATCCACCATCTTTACCACGAATTGATTTTACCAATCCAGCACGACGCATTTCTATTAGCAGTTTTTCCAGATAAGGAGCGGGAATATTTTGACGTTGTGCAATAACCCGAGTTGAAAATGGACCTTTATTTTGCTGCAAGCTCAAATCTAGTAACGCCTTTACACTATAGTGTCCCTTAGTGGTAAGTAACATTTGGGCCTCTAACTGCAATGCTTAATGTTTTACTTGTCAAATGTCGGAGCAAAATGCTGCCTCTAACTACTTATACTTTCTTATCAATGATGCGGTAAGCGAGTCAAATTTATCTAACTCATTTAATAAAATTTCAATCTTCTATAGTGTAGCAGCATAAACTCTGGTAGACCTTTTAGAGCCAGCTTGACTTTATCTATCTACTTAAAAAAATTATTATATAGTTATCGTCATTGGGGGACAATAAATAGTCGCATCAATAGAGGTCAGTAATCTACATGGTTAAAACATTCCATCCTCCTATGTGAGTATAATATTGTTTACCGTTGAAAAAAATAAAAATAATCATCCTTTCTGTTCTTAATAGCTCAATGTCAGTTAAAATAAAATCGATTCCACCACATGCATCGTTAATTTTCGACTTAAATTGATGGCTAAACTGAAAAAAATTGAACCCCTAGTCGGCGAAGATCTACTCAAGAAAGTCAAAGAGCTAGAAAACCTAAGCAAGGAAGAAAAAGCCAAACAGTGTGGCTACTATACCGTTACGAAAAATGGTATAGAGCGCGTTAACATGATGAAATTCTTGAATGCCCTAATTGATGCTGAAGGCATTCAGTTAGATAGCTCTTCTAGTGCAAATGGGCGTGGAGGACGCAGTGCGAGTTATAGAATTAGCGTGCAGTCTAATGGTAATTTATTGATAGGTTCGGCTTATACAAAACAGATGGGTCTTGAACCAGGAGATGAGTTTATCATCACTTTAGGCAAAAAGCACATTCGTCTCAAACAAGTAGATCCAGAAGATTTAGAAGAAGCTGAAGAAGATTAAGCAACATAGAATAGTCACTCAATAATCAACATTTATATTGTTGATTATTAAGTGGACATTTTGACATCACTTGCTTGCCAAAAATGCCAGTCCCCTCCGTTGAGGTGACTGACTAGGAGATGCAAATGTTAAATTGATCTCAATATCAAAGTCATCTGCTACCGCTAGATAATGTCAAGGGTTCCCATAAGAATTTTTTTAGGAGAAAAAAATTCTTATGGGTGCCCGTCAAGCCCTCAAACTTAACACACCTCTACGGCGGAGCGTGAAAAACAACCAAGAGTCTGGCGGCTCACGATCAATTATCAGTCTTCTCTTGGTTTAAACAGTGTTAATAGTGGTAAATTACACCAATCTTAAAAAGCTAGCGATCGACAGCTTCAGGTTCCTTCATGAGATTAATCTATGAAAAAGGCTTCGGATATGGGTGCGAAAATTCATGAAGGTTTATTCAAAACAAATTACTCATAATTTCAGTTGAGGATAATTTGGCTTAAATAAAAATTTTGCCCGATATCTTCTGTATTCAGGATATCAATGAATTGTTTTGTTCAATTAACAATTGATTTACTGCTCCCGTTAAAACTCTGTTATTTGACGGGCACCCATGAGAATTTTTTAGGAGAAAAAATTCTCATGGGAACCTTTGACTTCCTCCTTTCCGGTCCTCACGGGCTGCCTCTTAAACCTATAATGGTTGCAGGCAGCTTTTTGTAAACCATATATACTTAAGTAATATTTCTTCATGTGTATTTCTTTTGAGATGAAGAGCCAGATTAATTCCTTGTTAATATAAGAAACAATATAGATGACCGAGAAAATAGTTGAGAAAGTCTAACAGGTGTATTAACAGATAATTTAGGCATTCGTCAAGGGTACCCGTCAAGGGCTCCCGTGAGAATTTTTTTCTCCTAAAAAAATTCTCAAGGGTACCCGTCAAGTTTTTGTTTTTATTTTACTGGGGTGATTAAAAGCTATTTATCGCTAAGGAATAAAGCTATAAGTTCGACAAATCACATAATTTTAAATTTCATTAAATATTTTCCCGTGTAATTAGTAAAGTTCTGGCATCTCTTCAGATGAAGCTGTGTTGAAAAAAGTTAAACAGAAAACATTTATTACTCATCAGTCTTTTTCGTTGACTGGTATTTAGCTAGTTTGAGAAAAATTCTGCATCGAAGCTACCTGACAATGGAAAATTTACAGGTAATTCCCATAATTTATCTGATATCTTTACAAAGCTTTGGTAAAAAAAACTGTAATTCCTCAGAATTTTTGTGGAAGAAATGCTTAAATAGTAAACAGTAGATATTTGCCTAGTTCACAAGCTTTATAAAAGTAAGCAATTCCCAACGGAAAGTTTGGCGCAAACTGAAATTTTTGTTTGAATAGTTATGAACACTAACAACTATGACTGCAGTAAATAAAAAAATGTATCATTATACACACTACTTATGGTCAAAACAAAATTAATCGACAATTGCTTGGTTCAAAATCTAAAATAATCTTGGTCAGATTCATTTCAATCTAGTTATACTCGATATTTATATTCATGTTGTAGCCATAAAAATATTTCAAGCCCAAAGGAAATTTGTATGTATCGCGTGTTGCTTATCTTTGAGCGTATTCCGCTAGCATAAGCATAAAGCAAGTCAAGGATTCCCATAAGATTTTTTTCTCCTAAAAAATTCTCATGGGTGTCCGTCAGTTATATCAATTGTTATACAGCGAGTAAATAGAATAGGCTCTCGAGGTAGATGAATACACACACCTTTGATAATCATTACGTTACTTGCCCCATTTGCCAAAAAAATGCTAGGGCAAAAGCTCTCAAAAGTTGTACTGGATTATATAACTGTCCGTACTGTCAGGAAAGGCTGGTGGTATGTAACAGTGGTAATTATGTGCGGGATCCGTTTCCTTTAAAGCAAATTACTCTTTCATCTGTACTGCGTCGTCAGAGCAGGCCTTTAGCAAGAATTTTACGAGATTTTGTATTTTTTAAGCATCCTTTGATCGCTTTTATCTTAGGAAGCGCTATTATATGCGGTATTATCAGCGTTACTCAAACAAATACTACCAACATTAATGCCCCTTCAGTTAATAATGCAGAGGAAATTTCTGATACGGAAGAAAAATAAAGAGGTAGTTATACTCGTTAAAAATATATTGTCAAGTTATCAATATTCATATAAAAAATTTGTATCTATGGTGGGAGCCGATTCCGCTCCCTTGATTCATCGGGAACGTGAAATCGAAGTATTAATGGAAAAGGAACATGGCTAATTATCAGTCGGCAACAAATTAAAAATTAGTGGCACACCCACCCTTTATAGTAAGTAATATATAGCCCCCGAGGGGGCATAAGGACTGGGGCGTAACGGTATTTTAAATGCCCTGTACCCAAGTTCATTCAGGGGTTAGTATTTTTTGTAACTAAAGTCCAACCAGCTTCAACGTCTATTACTTCTACTGAATCTAATTGCAAATTTTTCAGAGTATTTTCGTCAAGTAAAAAATAGGGCTTTCGATCGTGCTGCCAAAAATATTTTAAGTCATCGGGAGATGCGGGTTTGATAGTACCCTCGCTATAAAAATCTAATGACGGGCGATTGTGGGTTGAAGAAATATAAATTGGGGTGACTCCTGGATTTGCTTGAGCTACCATTTGCACAACAGGCTTAACTGGATAATCTTCATTGAGTTCCCATACCCAGTAATTAGATTTTACAAATAACAGTAAAGACACATAAGTTCCCCATAAAAGAACTTTGACGAATTGTCTATCGCCTCTTTGTGCCCTTAAAGCAGCTAAAGCCATTGTCACGCTTAATGCCGCAAAAATAAGCTGTAATTCGGATGAAGGCATTGCACTCCAACTATAGTAGGTGCTCGCAATCGCTGAAATTACGGCTAAAAGGCTTAACATTACTACCCAAAATCGAGGTAAAGGAGTAAGTATCGGTAAATTTTCGACTTCACCTAATTTTGCTCCAATTGCCAAAGCTATACTTGGATAAATCGGGAAAACATACCAAGGAAGCTTGGTTCCCATCACAGAAATAGCTATTAGATAAACACCAAACCAAACTAGTATCAGTTTTGCCCAACTGAGATTACGATTTTGCCAAGCAGATGATAAAGCAGATGGCACAAAAATTAACCAGGGCCATGTATATTTGCAAATTTCTAGTACATAATACCAGGGTGGACCTTGATTACCTTCAACGGACCTCCAAATACGGCTCAAGGATTGATTCATCATTCCTGTGTTAACAAAAATATCACCGTACTTCCACCATTGGGCACCATACCAAAAAGCCACCGGCGCAGCACCGATGAACATTCCCATCCACATATACTTGCTGGTAAGTAATCGGGGAGTATCCCAAAACAGAAATATCATTGCCACAGCACCCAGCAATATACCTAAAATGCTTTTAGTTAAGCAAATCAGTGCAAAACCGATACCTATACCCAAGCAATAGCGTAAATCGCGACGCGATCGCAATACGCACAACAGCATAACCATGAAAAAACAAACCGCTGCACCATCTAACATAGCCAGCCTTCCGTGACGTACCACTGGCAACATTGTTAGATAAACTAAAGCGCTGTAGATGGCGTAAATGCGTTGATGAAATATTTCTCTACCAATACTATATAAAAAAGGTACTGAAATAGCTGTTAAAATGGCACCTGGTAAACGTGTAGTCCACTCGTTTACACCTCCTAGAGAATAAGCCAAAGCGATCGCCAAATGGATCAATGGCGGCTTATTGAGATATGGTTCACCTCCAAGAGTTGGGAAAAGCCATCGCATCTCGCTGGCGGGGGCACGTGCTAATTCACGTGCAACTTGTGCAACAGTACCTTCGTCCCAATCTCGCAGCGATAACACTCCTAGATTAATGGTAAAAAGTAATACGGATGCTATCAGCAGTATTACTATCCAGATTCTATCTATCCGTTTGTCCATCCGACCATATTGTTTGTCAACACGACCCCAAATAAAGCTTCCTTTTTGCATAATTAGCGGACAATGGTTTTTAATCGTTGCTGAAAGAACGCGGAGACCTTGACACAATCTCCAATGATAACATGATAGATAAAACTACTATTTTTTCATTATCTCGTTAAATACAATTTATTTATCTTTTTTTTCTAAATTTTTGCAATTTTTTGTCAAGAAAAATTATCTGGACAATTTGAGAACAGTTTCAATATTATTTACTGACGAAGAATAATGTCGAATATTACCAAAATTAATTATTCAATCATCTGAAAGGCAAAACGAATGAATCTACCTTTTATCTTGGATATCGCTTTAGGCTTAGTATTTACTTACTTGATTTTGAGTTTGTTAGCCTCCGAGCTACAGGAATTAATTGCCACATTATTACAATGGCGTGCCGTACACCTCAGAAAATCTATTGAAGTTTTACTGGCAGGTGGTGCTCGTAATTCTGAAGAAGGGAAAATAATTCAATTAACAAATCAAATATATAGTAATCCTTTAGTTAAAAATATTAACCAAGAAGCGAAAGGATTTTTAGCTACTTTACCTCGAAAAGTTACTTGGAAACTTGCTTCTTTAACTCGTCCGTTAAAAATAGCACGTCCTGGAACAAGTAAAGACGAAACTATTTTTGGTGGAAGTAAACACAGTGGTCCTTCCTACATGCCTGCAAACATTTATGCTAGTACTTTCATGGAAACCTTGCAAATACCTGAATTTTCTCAAAAACTTTCGGAATCAAGGTTAGAAAAATTTAAAAATGAAAGACTCGCGGAAATACAAAATGTTTTATTTAATTTAGAAGGAGAAGTACAAAATGATGATGAAATGACTAGTTTTTTGAGCATCATTTATCAAGAATTTGCCGGAATGCAAGCAGATTTTGAGCAAATTTTGTGGAATTACAACCAAAATAAAGCGAGCTTAAATACTACCGTTAGTCGTATGGCGGAAAGTGTAGATAGATATATAGAGACTTTTCAAGCAGAAGTACCAGAAAATGAATATTCTAACAAAGCTGTACGACGGCTAAAGTTTTTAAGACAAGATATGTTTGCTAACGAAGAAAGAGCAATTACATTAGGAGGTTTACAACCAAATGTCAGTGAAATAATTCAATTAATGAAGAAAGGTAGTGCAGTTTACAAAGAATTTGAAGAAGCAATCAAAGATAAAGATAATCAAACTTATCAAAAGTTTCAGCAATTAACTGATGTTTTACCACAATCCATCACAGATAATCTAACTATTTTAGGTCATCGAGCTCAAGCAAGAATTAAATCTACTGAATCTGGTATTAATACATTAAGACAAGAAATAGAATACTCCTTTGATACTTCCATGGAAAGAGCTAGTGGAGTTTACAAGCGGAATGCTAAAGGAATTGCTCTATTAATTGGTTTTACTATATCTATAGTCGCAAATGTGGATGCATTTCACATGGTACGTAGACTTTCTACTAATTCGGCTCTACGAAATACGATTGTGAATAATGCTGGAGAAATAATTGTTCAAAATCAGGAAAATTTGAATTATGTAGATATAGGAACTCTTAAAAGCCAAACAGAAGAAGCTTTATCCGATATATCTTTACCCATTGGTTGGGGTGAAGCCAATCTTAAACAGCAAGTAGGTTTATTACCATCACGTAATGCCGGAATTGTGCCTTTTTTCAGATTTGTGCGCGCAATTCCCGGTTGGATTATCAGCGGTATTGCAATCTCAATGGGTACGCCTTTCTGGTTTGATTTAATTAGTAAAGTGATCAAAGTACGTAATACCGGGAGGAAGGCTTAATTAAGATAGGGAGGTGGGGAGATGAGGTTGTAGAGTTAACTACTCAATACTAACTACTCACAACTAAAAAATAACAACAAAAAAAAAAAAAAAAACTAAAAAAAACAAAAAACTAAAAAAAAAAAAAAATAAAAAAA
>JBHJJJ010000391.1:0-21063 GCA_050042755.1 Rivularia sp. (in: cyanobacteria) | reverse complement strand
TGCTCTTCTTGATATTGGTGGTTCGTTTTTGGGGAGTACCGCACAAAGTATTGTATTTGAGGATGGATTTAACTATAGCGCTATAGTTTCAGAACAAACACCACTGTTGACTGTAAGCGTACCTTTGGGGTTGCAGATGGGACAACAATCGGGAGCAATTAAGGTAGAAGGAACGGGACATAATCTAATTGGAGCAAGTCCATTTTCACCTCTAAGACGCAGCCAAAATAACATTAATTTACAGGTACAACCGGGAAAAACCCTAGCACTAGTGGGAGGAGAAATTTCCTTGAATGGTGCTATCCTCACAGCAGAATCAGGAAATATAGAATTAGGTAGCATTGGAGAAGGAAGCGTTTATTTAAACCAAACTAACCAAGGATTTACATTAGATTATGGAAGAGTTGCAAACTTTCAAGATATTCAATTGTCGCAACAGTCTTTAATTGATACTAGCGGTGAAAATCCTGGTTCAATCCAAGTACGGGGTAAAAACGTCAATCTTAACGATGGTTCAAAAATTTGGATTCAAAACCGAGGATTACAAGAATCGGGAAACATCAATATCAATGCTTCCGAATCACTGATACTTAACGGTACTAACTTAGATGAAAGTATTGCCAGTGGTTTGTTAACCGAGACATTAACTGAAGGTAGGAGTGGAGATATTACTGTTTCTGGTACAACACTTGCGATCGCAAATGGTGCAACAATTGCTAGTAGCACATACAGCGATGGAAAAGCTGGAGATTTTAAGATTGATTTTTCAGAATCGGTGGAGTTATTTGGACTTTCACCGATTACCAATAGAAGTAGTGCAATTAATCCTACAACTTATGGTGCTGGAAATTCCGGTATTATAAATTTATCAACCAAACAATTGACTATTTTACATGGTGCTGTCATTAGTTCTGTCACCCTCGGACGCGGAAATGCTGCTGATGTCACAATAAATGCTTCAGAATCAATTAAAGCAATTGGTATTTCTCCACTTTTTCAACCCAGTGCTATCAGCTCTGCCACTATTGGTACGGGTAATGCTGGTAATTTAACTGTTAATACAGGACGTTTAATCGTTCGGGATGGAGGTAGAATTGATTCTTCTACAAGTATTAGTGGTGCTGCTGGTAGTGTAACCGTGAATGCTTCCGAATCTGTAGAAGTTAGCGGTATTGCACAAGTTTCGCGCAATCCTAGTTTAATTATCTCTTCAGCCAATATTTTAGATGAAGCCATAAGACAACGCTTCGGATTACCAGACAAACCATTTGGAGCATCGGGAAACGTGGAAATTAATACACCTCAATTAAATCTCAACGATGGTGGTTTAATTAGCGTGCGAAATGATGGTTTTGGAGACGGAGGAACATTGCAGGTAAATGCAAATTCGATAAATCTTGATAATCAAGGAGGAATTACTGCTGCTACAGAATCAGGAAAAGGTGGTAACATCAACTTGAATTTGCAAGATTCATTGGTAATGCGTCGTGGTAGCTTAATCAATACAGAATCATTGGGAACCGGAAACGGTGGTAATCTTACGATCAATTCTCCAATAATTTTAGGTTTAGAAAACAGCGATATCATCGCCAATGCAGTTGAAGGAAATGGCGGTAATATCAACATTACAACGAGCGGTATATTCGGTTTAGAATTTCGCGACGAACTAACCGAAGAAAGCGATATTACCGCAAGTTCCCAATTTGGTGTTAACGGTACGGTAGAAATCAACAATATTGGAATCGATCCGGGTTCTGGAATAGTCTCATTACCCGCAGAATTAACGGATTCATCCCAACAAATTGCGGCAGGATGTTCCAATAACAACGGCAGCAGTTTTGTCGCTACAGGAAGGGGTGGAATACCGCAAAACCCCAACGAAGAAGTTGATGTAAATCGCACTTGGTCAGATATTCGCGATTTATCGGCATTTCGTCAGCAAACTAATAATATTTCTGAAGTTACACCAATATCAAATAAACCAGCAATTATAGAAGCCACTGGTTTTATGCGTAATGAAAATGGAGAAATTGAACTTGTCGCTCTTGAAAATACTCCTTTGAAAAATAAACAAGTTAGTCAATGCAGTGGAAAACATACTTAAACCCTCTCCTCTCTAAAGGAGAAAGGTTTGGAGAGGGGTTTGTAACCGATGAAAAAAATAAGATGAGCATAAATTGCCCACCTTATTACTTTTAATTTATAAATCTTTACAAAACCCAGACTTAGCGAACGCTACCTTCCGCAGCAGCAGCATCAATCGGTTTGATAAAGTACAACTTCACAGCTTGCCAACCATTAGAAACATAATAGGGTAGCTTCTGGAATATTTGTAGGAATTTTGGCGTATTAGAATTGACGATCGCTCTAAGCTTCTCGTTATTCGTGACGCAAATTTCCAAGCGATCGTAAAATTCCGGAGTCTTAACATCCAACATGACTGGGAATACACGCCCAGCAGTTTCGTTGGTTTTTTCAATTACATCTTTATCGTATTCCCGCGCATCTAAACCGATCGCAGCATAGAAATCTTGACGCTGAATATCGTTTAAATACATGGTGGCAAACACCGATAACAAGAAGAAACGACACCATAACCGCGCCTTCCAATCATTTAAAGTATCGGGTTGTGCCCTCATGATCGCATCAAAGAAATCACCGTGGCGGTTTTCATCCTGACACCAATTTTCAAAGAATCGGAAAATCGGATAAACCCGATCTTCAGGATGCTTTTCTAAATGACGGTAAATATTGATATAGCGCCAATAACCAATTTTTTCGGAAAGATATGTGGCGTAAAAGATGAATTTAGGCTTAAAGAAAGTGTATTTGCGACTCTTGGTTAAAAATCCCAAATCCAGCGACATATTAAAATCCGACATCGCTTTATTGAGGAAACCAGCATGACGGGCTTCATCTCGCGACATCAAGTTAAAGCATTCAGCCAAAACAGGGCTTTTACCTTTGAGACGACGACCTAACTCTTTATACAGTAAAAAGCCGGAAAATTCTGCCGTACAGGAGCGTTCTAAAAATTCAATGAACAACCGGCGAGTTTCCCCATCAATATGTTCCCAGGATTGCTCAAACTCTTCATCCCGAACAAAATGATGACGGTTGTAGTCAGCGCGAAACTCTTCAAGGATGGCTTGCAACTCGTCTTCATTAACCGAGATGTCCATCTTCGCCATCTCATCAAAGTCAGTGGTATAAAACCGGGGTGTCAGCAGAGTTTCCTTCGCTGGGACTTTAATACCCGGACGTATTTCTTCAAAGCCTGGTTTTTGTAGGGAATCTACCATGTCCTGATTGTTATAAATGTCGGGTGTGTAGACGCAAAGCGCGTTGGTGTTGATGTATAAACGTGGCATATTGCCACATCTAAAAATCGGGAAACAAAATTATTGCGTTTAAGTATAAATATCAGTTTACCAAGGAGTATGGTAGGAATAACGAGGTCAAACGTTAAGAGTTGCAACAAATGAGATGGAGGGGAGATGGGGTAGATAATTCCGAACCTTTGAGTTTTAAGCTTATCCAAAATTAACCGGATTTATGTTGTTAATGCCTGTAAATCCTAAAAGTCGATAATTCAAAATTTAGTTTTACTTATGAGTGTGATAATCCACGAGCAAAATACGCTTAATTAAAAATTGGTAACAATCGATATCGCCTATCTTCGTAATTAATAATAAATCTGATGGCGGAAGTTGTTTTTGCAATTCATAGATATTTAGAAGAGAATAACATTTAATTATAGCTCTTTTCTAAATTAACATCAACACATAGCAATCTCTAAAAATATTACATTAAAATTGAATTGTTAATATAGACAATTATTAATTAACAAACATTTGAGTTGCCTTAAGCGTTCGGTGGAGTTGAAATTAGATGAAAGTAGAAGTCAAAGATAAGAATCAGGATAAAGAAAAAGAGCGCCTCAAAATATCTTATATGCTCAATGTTTTGGGCTTTTTAGGATTTACGGGGGGATTGCACCGTTTGTATAACGGTAAAGTAGCCACGGGTTTGCTATGGATGTTTACTCTGGGCTTATTCGGCTTGGGGCAGTTTGTGGATTTATTTCTCATTCCCAATATGGTAGAGGAAAGAGAAATTAAACTGAGACTAAAAGCTGGTTTATCTCCTTTTGGTGTCGCAGAAACTCCTCAAGCTGTAGCATCAGAAATTTATCAATCGCCTCAAGAAACCTTAATGATAGAATTACTAAAAGCTGCCGAACGTCGCGGTGGTGAACTGAGCGTGACTCAAGGAGTTATAGAAACGGGAGCAAATTTTTCTCAGGTAGAAGGAACTTTAAAAGAAATGCATAAATCTGGTTATGTTGGAATAGGTAACAACCCCGAAAATGGAGCTATTACCTATATTTTTCACGAACTTACTTAATTTCTTCCCAACCACTTTTGTCCGTTTAAACGCTGTACTACTCCAAATACCATTAAGTCTAGAGTAATTTTGCGTTCATCAATTAAAAATGATTCTAGGGTACTGGGTGTTTTGCCTTCGTTGCAGGAAAACGCCTTTTTACCTTTAATATCTTCATCAGGGAAATATAAATTAAACTGACGTAAGCCATTTTGGAAGCTACCTAAAACTTGCCAACATTCCGAAAGAGCCTGGTATGCAGGAATAGGAAATTTCTGCTTCGCAAAATCCAACTGCAAATCTTCCACACCTTCACCTGCGATCGCTTTTTGTAGAGCAGGTAAGTAGTGCTGCTGCATAAATTCCTCAAACGGTTTATCTTCAACCGCTGGGGGTTTTTCTTTCTTGGCTTTAGCAGCAGGTTTATCAGCTTTAGCAGCAGGGGCTTTCGCTGTTTCAGCCTTGGGTTTATCTCCAGCTTCGTTTTTATTGGTTTCGTCTGCCATTACTTGGGTTAATCCTTGTGGTTTCGGTCATCTTCAATTTTACATATGATAAGGAATTGGGAATGGAAAATTGAGCATTGGGCATTAGGGGCGCAGGGCACTGGGAATTACAAACATCAACCTAGAGACTTCCACATTGCTACATCTAAGCAGCCAGATGGGTGGATTATGGCAACTTATCACTTTCATAAAAGAAGTAATATTTCTTAGCCTTAAAGTTATTTTTAGTCAGTTATCCCAATTGTGACACTGATAATTCCGGAGAGTGGATAGTTTTTGGATGGTAAAAACTGGTGAATACAGCGCAGAAAGATTTGATAAACGATTTTGCTTTAATTTTGTTTGCTACTTTTAAACTTGTAAATACCGGTTGAAAAATATGTTACCCATGATTTGGAGCATATTGTTACTATAGATTCGCCAGGTGCAGTACAATCTGTAGGAGAATTCGTAGTCCCCCACCTTCTTGGTGGCTGCTTTTGTTGCTTTAACTTAACCGATTTGCAGGCAAGACTCAGGAATTAATATTCCAGAAGAATGTTTTTCTCTCTAGTGTTATTTATATGCCCTGCTAACCGTCAAGCAATGGATTACCATTTCTAGCTTATAGAGACTTACTTTATAAACCAGTTAACTAGCACAGCACGGCGTAAAGGGCGCACCCGTTTCAAAAGTTTCAAACCCTTATTCTATAATACTTTTGACTTTTGACGAACCTGCAGCGCTACTAGTTTCCTATGGGGCCTCTTTTTAAATCTCCCCTTAAATTAAGGCTCCATCTCAAGATACAGAAGATACAACTTATTTAAGTAAAATCCGAATCCTTCGCAGAAGCCATGTATTTTCTAGCTTTTGAAGCTGCAAAGGATATTCGAGGAGCAGTAATTCCTGTTTACGGTAGTATTTAAGAGAATAGTTGATAAAAATGGGCATCTTAGCCCGTAATTATACTCCAATCCTATACTTCATAGGGGGGAATCAAGTCTGAACGACATTTTATGCAATTACTTAACTTATGCAGTCAAAATTTGAAGCATTACTCAGTTAACTTTAATTTTAGGGTGAACCTCCCAATAAATCACATAGATATAGAACGATCGGTGGTGTCTACGTCTAACTTACAAAGTTAAGAGTAGGAAGGCGGGATTCAAAAAAATTTATGTTTTAATTTTTTTTCGCTAGTTTCTCCTTTTACTTCCTTCAAAGCGCCACGATGAAATATCATTTATTAGAGAAAATTTTTAATAAACACAATGCACCACGCAAATTTGAAAGCTTGGAGTTAGATTGTAATTTTTGTATTTTACATGTATCTAAGCAGGTGCAAAGTTTTGCTTATTATCCCGAAGAGGTAATTTTGCAAAAAGATATTCGTCTTGTTTTTCCGGAGTTTGTTGGACTTGAAGATGTTATGACATCTATTTTACAAGGAAAACAAGAGCTATTTGAGTTAGAAGGTATTCACCGTTTTAATCAAGAAAAAGGTGATTTTTATCTAGATATATATGTTGTCGGGGAACCGATTGAAAATAGATTAATTGTTTTAATTGAAGATGTTACTAGTAGGATGCTGCTAGAACATAAATTAAATCAAAGAATGAATGAAACTAATTTACTATCAAGTACTTTAGTTGCTTATAAAAATTATATGGATAAGGTGATCACTTCAATGGCAGATGCCTTGATTGTGACTACTAAATCAGGACAAATAAAAAAAGTAAATAAAGCAACAGTCGAACTATTAGGTTATAAGGAAGAAGAATTAATCCATAAACAGATTTCTCTCATTATAGATGATAATAAATTGTTGCAAAAAGCAATTCAGCAACGTTCGTTATATAAAAAATATTTTCAAAATGTAGAAGTTGTTTGTCGGACAAAATCAAGGGAAAGAAAATTAATCGCTTTTTCTTGTTCGGTAATTAGTAAAAAAATAAATGGTATCGAAGATATTGTCTATATTGGTCGAGATATTACTGCTAAAAAACGCCGACAGCAGCGTAAAAGTGCACAGTATACAATTACTAGTATCTTATCAGAATCAATTACTGTAAAACAAGCTATTCCGCAAATTTTGCAGGCAATTTGTGAAAGTTTGGGATGGGATTTAGGGGAATTATGGACTCCGAGTCAATACCTCAGTGTAAATCAGCAATTTACGAACAATCCTGTTTTACGATGTGTAGAAATGTGGTCATCTAGAAGAGTTGATGTGCGTGAGTTTGAAGCGATTACTTGGTTAACAACTTTTCCTTCCGGGGTTGGTTTAGCGGGTAGAGTCTGGGAAAATCTTACTCCTTTATGGTGTGAAGATATAGCAAATGATGATATTTGTCCGCGATTTAATCAGATAGATAAAATACAACTACATGCAGCCTTCGGTTTTCCTATTTTAAATGATAATAAAATCTTGGGAGTCATGATTTTCTTTAGTCGGGAAGTTTTATTTAGAGATGAAGATTTGCTGCAAATGATGGTTTCAATCGGTAGTCAAATCGCGCAATTTCTGCAACGAAAACAAGCAGAATCAGCACTTTTAGAAAGTGAAGAGAAATATCGCGATCTATTTGAAAATGCTAACGATTTGATTCAATCGGTTAATCCTTACGGACGTTTTCTATATGTTAACCGCGCTTGGCAAGAAACTTTAGGATATAGTGATGTAGATATTACGAAAATGAGCGTGTTCGATATTGTACATCCCGATCATAGAATGCGCTGTAGAGATATTTTTTATCGCGTCATGTCGAGTGGTAATTTTGAACAGCTTCAAGCTGCATTTATGACTAAAAACGGTCAAACCATTTTTTTAGAAGGAAACGTTAACTGTAAATTTGTTGAAGGAAAACCCGCCGCGACACGTGCTATCTTTCGCGATGTTACCGCCAGAATTTTCGCTGAGAAAGCCTTACGCCATCAACAAGAACAAACCGAACGCTTATTACTCAATATTTTACCAGTTAGCATCGCCAATCGTTTAAAGGAAGGAGCGGGTACCATAGCTGAAAATTTTGATGATGTTACGGTTTTATTTGCAGATATTGTCGGCTTCACTCAAATCGCTGCTTCGGTGAGTGCTACTACTTTAGTTAGCTTATTAAATCAAATTTTCTCGGTGTTTGACCGTCTTTCGCTAAAATACGGTTTAGAAAAAATAAAAACCATTGGTGATGCTTATATGGTTGTTGGTGGTTTACCTACCCGAAGCGAGAAGCATCCTCAAGCTGTTGCTTTGATGGCGTTAGATATGCAAGGTGCTATAGCTACTTTTAATCAAAGAAATAATTTAAACTTAAATATTCGCATTGGAATTCATACTGGCTCTGTAGTTGCGGGAGTAATTGGGCTGCAAAAGTTTACTTACGATTTATGGGGAAATACGGTAAATATTGCTAGCAGAATGGAATCTCATGGTTTATCTGGAAAAATTCAGGTTACAGTTGACACCTATAAAAGATTGTGCAACGAATTTATTTTAGAAAAACGTGGTGAAATTTCTGTTAAAGGAAAAGGTAAGATGACTACTTATTTGTTGATTGGCAAAAAATAATTAGATAACCAAAACCGATGTCTATATCTTATGCAATGCCAAAAAATGTAAATTCATAGTTAAATTCGCTAGCACTCGGAGCATAAATGTATCAAAATTAGATTATTACTTGGGAATACCGATTAGCCATTAACTATTAGCAAATTTTATAAATATGACTACACAAACAGCACCGATACCAGAAATCTATCAAGGTCAATTTGGCGAATTTACAATTACCAAAGATGACCGTAGTGGTGTAATTATTTACCGTGCGGGTTTAGCGATCGCAGCACTTTGCTTTGCCGTTGGTGCGGCTTTGGCATTGTTTAACGATAATCCCAATTTACAATTACTCACACCCTTGTACGCCGCTTTCAGTCTTGCCCTTGGCGTTAGCTTATTCACCATTCATATTTATATGGTAGAGTTGCACAGAATCTTACAAGTTTTTTGGGCTATTGGTAGTATTTCTGCAATTATTTTTTCCTTTTCTAACAGCGAAACCCTAGCACAAACAATTTATAATTATCCTTTAAGTATATTAGGAATTGGTTTCACCTTTGCTGCTTTAACGGGTATTTATTTCAAAGAAGCTTTTTGTTTTAACCGTTTAGAAACCAAAATACTTACTCCTATAGTTCCCTCCTGCTTTTAGGGCACATGACTAAAATTCTGACAATAGAGGTAGAAAAAGTTTTATTAGCAGTTTGGGCTGTATTTTTTCTAGTTTTCGCAATTCGTAAAGCTATACAAGCAATTCCCCCAGACATTGGAGACAAATCTGTTTTTGAATACTTAAAAAGTCAAAGATCAAAGGTTGAAGCCTAAAGCTTAAAGGTAAGAAGTAATAAGTCAAAAAAAAGTTCCTAACTCCCAACTCCTAACTCCCAACTCCCAACTCCCAACTCCCAACTCCCAACTCCCAACTCCTAACTCCTAACTCTTAACTCCTAACTCCTAACTCCTAACTCCTGACTGTATTTTTGGGAACAATAAAGCAGTCGAAATGAGGATATAGAATTGACAGAAGAACGTGCATACTGGCTAGCTTGGTCGCAAATTTCAGGGATTGGACCAGTATTACTGCAAAGATTATACCAACATTTTGGTTCACCGAAAAGTGCTTGGGAAGCAAATTCTTATCAATTGGGAGAGGTTGAGGGTTTTGGTTTACAAACTTTACAAAAGGTACTCAAACAACGTTCCCAAATAAACCCACAACAATTTCTGAAACAGCACGAACAAGAAAATCCTAATTTTTGGACACCAGCAGATGCAGAGTATCCCTGCTTATTGCGAGAAATTCCTAGTCCGCCACCTGTGCTTTACTATTGTGGCAAGGTGGATTTAGCAGAAAATCTGGCGCAAAAACCTCTTGTTGCCATGGTAGGCACGCGCCAACCGACAGAATACGGTATCCGGTGGACACGACGTATTAGTACCGCTTTAGTACAAAATGGTTTTACGGTGGTTTCCGGTTTAGCACAAGGAATTGATACCGCTTCTCATGAAGCAGCAATTAAAGCCGGAGGGCGTACAATAGCAGCTTTGGGTACCGGTGTAGATGTGGTTTATCCAGCGAAAAACCGGCAACTGTACCAACAGATTTTGGATCGAGGTTTCGTCGTTAGCGAATATGCCGCAAAAACCCAACCTCATCGCACTCACTTTCCCCGACGTAATCGGATTATTGCCGGTTTCTCTCGTGCCCTATTGGTGATGGAAGCACCTCAAAAATCCGGTGCTTTAATTACCGCTGACTACGCAAATGAATTTGGTAGAGATGTTTACGCATTGCCAGCAAGACTGGATGATTTCTCCTCCCAAGGATGCTTAAAATTAATTTCTCAAGGTGCTACTCCCATTCTCAAAGAATTAGATGAATTATTAAAAATGCTCGGTGCAATTCCTCAAGTGAGTAATGTAGTTAATTTGACATCTGAGGTAGAGAAACCTTTACCAGATTTACCACTCGAATTGCACCGGGTAATGAAAGCGATTTCTTCGGAATCTTTGCCCTTTGATTTTATTATTCAACAAACCCAAATGCCAGCATCAGAAGTTTCTAGTGCTTTATTGCAGTTGGAATTAATGGGGCTAGTTTCACAACTTCCAGGAATGCGGTATCAGAGGAATTGAGTCTTTTTATTTTAAGTAATCTAGAGATGGGTTGTTTAACAACATTTTTACAAGTAATTTGGGCGTTGCTCTTTTAGGTGAGCCAAGACTAATTTCTCAAAATCTATCTTTCATCCCCCGCAACTGCGCAAAAGTTTCTACGGAATCCTTACTATTTGCAGCTAATTGTAATGCTGGCTTTTCCCATCTGAGAAATGGATTAGTGTGTTTTTCTACCCCCAATAACGAGGGTACCGTAGCTTCTTGACGACTGCGGCATGCTTTTACTTGCTCGTATCGCTGCAAAAGTTCCGGGTTTTCACTATCCACAGACAAGGCGAAATGTAAATTATTTAAAGTATACTCATGGGCGCACCAAACCCGCGTATTATTTGGCAAAGCGCGTATTTTACTCAGGGAATTTACCATCTCCTTTGGTGTACCTTCAAACAAGCGTCCGCAACCACCCGCAAATAAAGTATCGCCGCAGAATAACTCTCCCATATCACCGGAATTTTCAGGAGGAAAATAGTAAGCAATATGGGCGCGGGTATGTCCGGGAACGAACAAAACCTCTGCCGTACGATGGGCAAAATTAACGCGTGAGCCATCTTCTAAAAAGACTTTTTGTCCGGGAATTCTGCCTTTATCGGAGATTCCAGCGTGGACTGTGAGTTGAGGAAATTTTTCAATCAATTCTTGATTCCCACCGATATGATCGTAATGATGATGGGTATTAAAAATTGCGACCAATTTCGCTTTAAGTTTATCAAGCTTTGTTAAAACAGGTTGTGCTTGTGCTGGATCGACTACAGCAGCAATATTTTGTTGGGTATCGTGTAGCAAAAATATGTAATTGTCTGAAAGTGCTTTTATACGAAATACCTGCATTTTGATAGCCTTACTAATTCTTTTTATTAACCCCAGCACTAGTGTAGCGAGCAGTAAATCAAAATACTTTATTTACAGAAAAACTAGTTGAACTTTAGACAAAGCAATTGGTGTCTATTGGCTACAGTCCATCTTGCCTTTCATTATTAGTTAGAATTATCAAAAAAACCATCTGCGAAATCTTTTTTAAATTGTTGTAGTCTTTCTTCAAGTTGCACAGTTAATTGCTCAATGCGAATATCGCTACTCAAATTTGGTTGGGAAGTCTTGGCAATATCTACTAATTGACTCATGAAGGAACAAACTTTTCAACAAACGAAGGGATGGCTCTATTCCCGAGGCTATTGGATATAACTTATTTGATGGCATGAGGAATTTAGGTTCATACTCTAAACCAACTGTTGAACACCAATCCTGCCATTTGAAGGTAAGAATCACGGTACTAGTGACTACGGGAACCCCTCCCAAGGCAAACGCATCAGCAATAATAGCAAGGCGAGGGGCATATATGCAAACTTTGTTCGCTTATGGGTACTCAGTTTATACATGCGTCTTATAAGTGCAGCACCGTCACTAACAGCTAATTCTGGTGCTATTCCCAGTTTTTTAGCCGAAAGCGGGCCTCTCACACAGTAAATTTTCCAAGACTCATCAATTGTAGGTAAACCCCTACCACCATAGCCAACACCAGAACCCAATACAGCGGTTTTGTTTGCTTTGGGTAAACTTTTGTTAAATAGGGTGCCAATGCCAACAAAAATACTTTAATTGTCCCGATCGATTGTCCTGCGTTTTGACATTTTTGAAAAAAATTGGGTTTCTCAACATTTCTAATTATTGCAAATCATATAAGATTCATATATTACTACTTACGCATTTCATTTATAAGTAATAATACTCGTAAAGAAAAAGAGACCTTGAGGCTATTCTAGCAACTATCAGTAAATTTGCTCTAGGATAACAAGTAGATACAGAGTTAGACTATGACTCGGATTTTATACAATAAATACTGGGTAAAGTGCGATTTTTACCTTACGTAAAGTTTTAAAACTTCGCAGTTAATTGACAGGGTTTTCTACAAATATTTTTAATTACACATCTTTGTGGACTAAATTATTGTAGAGAAATATGCAAACCAAGCAAAAACTAAAAGTTTCTATACTCATCAGCGACTTATCTGTTACTGGAGCGGGTAGATGGGGAGGCGGCGGTGTGCGTTCCTCTTTACTTGCACAAGCACTGCAAAAACTTGAATATCAAGTCGAAATTTTAGGATTTCTTGCTTAGGCAAAAATTAATCCATAGCTTAATTTATGGAAACTCTAAATATGAAATTACCTCGGTAGTTTAACTTAAATATCGATAAAAGTTATGAGAATTAGAATAATATATCAGTGATATTTCTCTAGAATAACTACAAATTTCAAGTTAGATTTAGTTTGTGATTTTTAAGCATCACATATTGAAAAGTAAATCACAGTTTTGATTCATGAATATGGATTATAGACTATGTTGATTTATATTATCTCTCTGAATAAAAGGTTTAGCAAATAAAAATATATGTACAATCAAGTTCGTAAAACAGTTAAACAACTGATAAAAAATATTCGTTACCCAAAGCGGATTTTAGTTGTGCGACAAAGCGACCATCAATCAACATATAATGACTACTTTCTTTATTGGCTCAGCCAAAATTTTCCCGAAGCGGCAAATCTATTTGAAGTTCATTATCTTCCAGGTTGTAAAATTACTAATTGGGAAAAATATGGGTTGTTTTTACCTTGGCTACAAGACCCTTTAAAAGAAAGATTCCCTCATATTTATCAAGAAGCTAAGCAATTAGAAGCAAAATGTTTATCCCATAAAATTCCTATTATTAATCCCGTTGATACACATTCAAATTCAATTAAATCAGTTGCAGCAAAAATAATTAGTAGTGTGGGTATTCGCACGGCACAAACAGTAAAAATTGCAGATATAGAAGACTTCAAAAAAACATTAGGAGGATTAGAAACACCTTTTTTAATCCGCGAAGACTGGGTTCATGGTAGCAAAAGCTATTTAATACAAAACCGCGATGAATTGGATAGGGTTCCTTTTGATGAATTTATTGCTCCTATAGGAGTGGAATTTATTGATACTAAAGATGAGGATGGTTTGTATCGTAAATACCGCTATTTTGCCATCGCTGATGTGGGTATTCCAGGTCCTTTAATGCTTTCTCATGCTTGGGAAGTACGCAATAATCAACGAGTATTAGCTGAAAAACAAATGGCTGAGGAAATTGCTTATTTTAGTGGCGAAGATCCCAACCACCAAAAATTGCAGCTAGCACGCAAAGCTTTAGGTTTCGATTACATGGCTTTTGATTACAGCTACGATCGAGAGGGAAACATAGTAGTTTGGGAACCCAATCCTTTCGCAGTTATATGGAGTTCAAGAAAACCATATCAAATGCCATCAATTAATCGTATTTATACAGCATTGCTTAAGTTTTATTTAGAACGTGCCAACATCTCAATCAATACAGCCGCCGCCTACGGCAAATGATCGGTTATTTATAAAGCTTTGGTAAACGCCATAGCTGAAAGTTTTTTGGTATACCGACAGTTCTGCATCTAAAATAAACTTGTTGCTGTTTTTTATTTAGTAGCAAGCGGAACATTTTCAAACATAAAAGTACTCAATCAATGACTCCAGTTGTTTCAATCGTTGTTACCTGTTTCAATCAAGCTGACTTTTTAGAACGCTCTGTTAAAAGCGTGCTTGCACAAACATTTACTGACCTAGAATGCATTATTGTTGATGATGGCTCTACCGATAATACTCCAAAGGTAGCCGAGCGGTTAATCAGTAGTGATTCACGAGTTAGTTACTATTATAAAGAAAATGGAGGAGTATCCTCATCTCGCAATTTTGGCTTTAAAGTGGCCCAAGGTAAATGGATTCAATTTTTAGATGGAGATGACTGGATTCACGAAGATAAAATCAGATTTCAATTAAGTTATTCAAATCAAGTGAATGATGAAAATACTTTATTCTATACAGATTATCAACGTGTATTTATAGATAAAGATCAAAATATTATCAACAGACAGGAAAATATTGTTGGTTGTTTAAATACAAAACAATTGATTGAACGTTTACTTATCCCAGACTTTTTAGCTGATTCTCCATTTCCCTTACTTCAGCAATGTTTGCTGATGAATAGAAGTGTTGTTGAGAAAAAAATGTTTGATGAGAGGCTTAAGGCTCTCCAAGATAGAGATTTTACAGTGGATTTGCTTCTAGCAAATGTAAATTGTGTTTATACCCCAATTGTAGGAGCATTTTATACGAAACATCAGTCGAATAGAACTAATAACTGGTCTTATATGAAAGATTATTATATTATGTTCTACGAGACGGTTTGCTCAAAGCACAAGGATTTGATTAACTTATGTCAAGTTGGGATTAATTTCCTTTTAAAAGAAGCAATCAGAGAAAAAGAACATAATAATTTTTATCGGCTTGTGAAATTGTTTGTTCCTCCTTTTGAGTTTTTAAATAGAAGAATCAAGATTTACAATATATCTATTATTAAATTATTATATTTAATTAGGTTGATTACTCCTAGCTTCTTAATTTATGAGAAAGCTCGGGGACCGCGTTCTCACAAAATTATATCAATTTTTAATCAGTTGTTTGGCAATCAGAAACAGACTCAAGAACAGCTATAGTATTGGGACATAAACTAAGTAAAATATAATGAAAGAAAAAGTTTCATTAGTTGTTAGTGATTTATCCGGAGGCGGAAGCGTTCGAGCTTTTTTACTAGCGCAGATCTTAATTAAACTCAATTATAAAGTCGAGGTTGTAGGGTTTTTATTTGGTAAGGAATTATATGCTATACCCCCCTCAAAAATATCGGTTGTTTCTATAGCAGGCACAAACTATCCTAAATTTTTGAGTTGCAGTAGGCAACTTTTACAAAAAATAGATGGTGATATTATTTACGCAGTAAAACCTAAGCCTACAAGTTTCGGTGTATCTTTAGTAGCGAAACTGAACCGCCGTCGCCCTTTACTTTTAGATATGGATGACTGGGAACTTAGTTGGTACGGTGGTGATCAGTGGAAGTATCGTCCAAATCCTAAGCAATTGTATCGAGATATTTTTAAGCAGAATGGAGCTTTGAAATTTCCCGATCATCCCCTGTATCTTCAGTGGACAGAAAGGTTAGTGTCAAATGCTGATGCTATAACTATAGATACTCAGTTTCTCCAAGAACGTTTTGGGTGTACCTATGTACCCAATGGCAAAGATACAGAAATGTTTGATCCTCATAAGTACTATGGGGAGGCAAGTAAGGAAAAATACGGTCTTTCGGGCTATCGAATTTTGATGTTTCCTGGCGCACCACGACCCCATAAGGGGGTAGAAGATGTTTTAATAGCCTTAGACAAGTTGAACCAGCCTTCATTAAGACTTGTAATTGTGGGTGGGAGTCCATATGATGACTATGACGATCGCCTCCAGAAAAAATGGGGACGTTGGATTATCAAATTACCAAAGTGTCCAGTTGAACTGATGCCTGAAGTTTTAGCAGCGGCTGATATTGTGGTTGTTCCCCAGCGAGATACTCTCACAGCTCGCGCTCAGTTTCCTCTGAAGCTATCAGATGGAATGGCAATGGCTAAACCTGTATTATCTACTCGTGTCGGTGATATCCCTGAAATTTTGGGTGATACCGGTTATTTAGTAGACCCTAGTTCTCCCGAGCAAATTGCCGAGCAAATCGAGTTAATATTTGAGAATTTAGAACAAGCTTACCAAAAAGGTCAGCAGGCAAGAGAAAGGTGTATTAAACAATATAGTTTAGAAACTATGGCATCTACACTATCTCAAGTAATTTCGAGTTTGTAATCTGAAGGGTTACAATTTCCGCCTTTGGGCATGGGCAGGCTTATTTCTAACTGAAATACCAGAAAGAATAGGAGCCACAATTGCGGTGTAATGAAGAAATTCGCTGTTGCGATCGATCAGTTAACTCTCGTTAACTTGTTTTAAAACTTACTTCTAAATTAAGGTTGCATCTGAGGATTGGCAAGATTACGGTAGTAAAACAATTATTATCTTTATTCAAAATAAACAACTTTCCCCAAAAGCTCCATGTCTACAAATAAGCTACTTATTAGATTTGCTAAACCTTATCCTGGCTGGATTATAATCACGATACTTTTAGGCTTTTCGGGAGCTTTATTTAATGGAGTTGGTACTACACTAATTGTCCCAGTAATTTTAAGGATTGTTGGACAAAAAATTGAATTAGGTAATGCGCCTCCGATTATTAAAGCAATTTTCTCTCCGTTTGAGAGTTTTCCAGAAGAGTATCGCCTTGGGTTGATGGCAGGGATAATTCTATTAACAATTATTTTAAAAAATTTAGCAAATTATGCCAGTGCATTAACATCTAGTAGCTTGACGCGCAGGATAACTACAGATATACGTGAGGCAGGAATAAAGCTATTACTAGAAATTGATATTGATTATTACTCCAAAATGAAAGTTGGTGAATTAATCAACCGTCTTGGTGGAGAAACTAGCCGTGCTGCTAATGCCGTGCGCCTTTTTGTAAGACTAGTGACTTTGGCAATTACAATCTTAGTTTTTACTGGGATTTTGATATCAATTTCTTGGCAGTTAACTATTGCGGCAACGCTATTGTTATCTTTGGTAATCATAGTAAACCAGTATGCGATTGTCCGTTCCAAAAAGTTTGGTAAGCAGTTAAGCGAAATATCAAAAGGATATTCTGTCGCCATGCTAGAAACTTTGAATGGAATACGTTTAGTTAAATCAACTGGGAATGAAAATAAAGAAATTAAAAGAATCATCAAGTTAATAAAAAAACGAGAACAGGCAGATTTTAAATCTCAGGCAAACTCTGAAGCTATTGCACCTATTAGTGAAGTAATGGGTATTACAGCTTTATTAGGGATTGTATTATTAAGTCGAGTTATTTTTAGAACGCAAATTGCTACAGCTTCAGTACAGCTACTGACATTCTTATATGTTTTATTAAGAGTACTGCCGTTAATGTCTCAATTAAATACGTTACGCAGTAACCTTGCGAACATAACTCCTAGCATCAGTATTATTACTGAGTTTTTAGACACAACAGATAAACCGTTCATGGGCAATGGTGATATCAGTTTTAGCAAGTTAGAAAAAGGAATACATTTCAATTCTATTTCTTTTAATTACCCAGGCCACGACAAACTAATACTTAAAGACGTAGATTTATATTTACCTCGTGGTACTACCCTCGCTTTAGTAGGTGGCTCCGGTGCGGGTAAATCCACATTAGCTGACCTTTTGCCAAGATTTTACGACCCAAATTCTGGTAAAATTATCCTTGACGATACCGATTTACGAGAATTTAATTTGCAATCGCTGCGAAAATCAATGGGAATCGTCTCTCAAGACACCTTCCTTTTCAACGATTCCGTAAGAAATAACATTGCCTACGGAGAATTCCAAGTTAGCGATGAAGAAGTAATTTCCGCAGCCAAACGCGCCAACGCTTACGAATTTATCACCAAATTACCCCAAGGATTCGACACAGTAATTGGCGATCGCGGTGTAATGTTGTCTGGTGGGCAAAGGCAAAGATTAGCAATAGCAAGAGCTTTGGTACAAAATCCAGAAATACTGATCCTTGATGAAGCCACCTCTGCATTAGATACAGTTTCCGAAAGATTAGTACAAGAGGCTATCGACGATTTGAGTCGCGATAGAACTACTTTAGTAATCGCACACCGTCTTTCTACCGTGCAAAAAGCCGATCAAATTGCTGTTTTAGATCAAGGGCGTGTGGTAGAAGTAGGAAATCATAACGAACTGTTACAGAAGAATGGTTATTATAAGCGTCTTTATTTAATGCAATTTGGTAATAAAGAAAAAATAGAAAATAGCCGCCAGCAAAGTTTGATACGGATATCTTATGAAATGCGCACGCGATTAAATTCGATAATCGGTTTGCTACTTTTACTGCTTGATAATTTAAGCGAAAATTCTCAAGAGCAGCAAGAATTATTAGAAGAATCCTATAAATCTGCTTGGAAAATTCTCAATATAGTTGATATCTTTGATGATATTTTTACCTTACAAAAAAACTGGCAACTAGTATCAACTGTAAGTGAAGGTAGCAGTGAAGTTGGTCGAGAGGAAGTATCAACAGATATATCTAAAGATTTCCGTAACCATACTGAATCAATACTTGCTTTATTAGACTCTTTAGTTCACCAAAAAGAAAATAATAATCAATCAAAAGATGAGATAGTTTCTCAAGCTTATCAATCAGCTTTACATTTACTAAATCAATTAAAGTACTTTGAGGATAGTATTAAATCATAGTTAGTAGTCAAGGGTAATAGATATATAATTTATTGTTTATTGGCTTTGATAAGAAAGTAGAAGAAATAATTATTATTTCTGAAAAAAAACTATCCGTTGCCAATTATTCATATACAAGCTTTACCCTATCATAGATATTCAGTATTAAATTAATAGTTCACACTTATGAGAAATATTAAGAATAAAAAACATTATATTTATTTTATTAGAGAAGAGTTGCCCAAGGCAGAAGCACATTTAGTTCAATCTACAAATACAGCTAATGCCGCTGCAAATTTAGGTTACTCTACAGTTTTAGTATATCCTTGCTACGGTAAGCAAGCTTTAAACCCGGTTAATTTAATTCGTCCTTTTCGCCCAAGAAAAATACCCAAAGAACTGATCGAATATTATAACCTGACAGAAAAGCTTAAAGTTTCTCCTTTACCCATGCCTTTTCCTATCGATCGTATTAAAACTAAATTTACTAATTCCAATACTATTGCATCAAAATATTATTTCCCCTTGCATATTCTTCCTACTACTAAAATAGTTCACAGTCGCGATTGGAATTTTATCCAAGCTGCGGTTAAAAATGGCGTTTCAGCAATTTACGAACATCACCATCACGAAAATAAGCCATTTTTACAAGAAATAGTCCAAAATCCTCTATTTCAGGTTGCTGTAACAGTTGCCGATACAGTAAGAGAAAGTATGATTGCTAATGGAATGCCGCCAGAAAAAGTGATTAAGTTGCATAATGGTTATAATCGCTTATTCATGAAAAGACATCCAGAAGTAGCGGCAGAGTGGCGTAAAAAATTACTACAAAATGATAGAGAAAAATTAGTAGTCTATTCCGGTGCTCTAGAACAATTTAAGGGAATAGATATCTTAATTGAAGTAGCTAAGGAGTTACCTCACGTTCAATTTGCTTGTGCTGGAGGGAAAGATAAAAAGGTAAAACACTATCAGCAATTAGCTCAAGAAAAGCAGGTTGATAATATCACCTTTCTGGGCTTTATTTTACAACAAGAATTAGCATCATTATTGCAAGCAGCAGATATCTTAGCTCATCCCCACTGTTCCGGAAAAGCTGCAACTTTTACTTCTCCTTTGAAGCTATTTGACTATTTTGCTTCTGGAACTCCTATAGTAGCTACTAGAATTCCTTCCCTAAGAGAATTTGAAAATACCAAAGCAATTGCTGCTTGGTGCGAACCCGATAGCCCAGCTCAATTTACTGCATCGGTAGTGCGAGTTTTAGAAACTCATCCTCGAAAAATTGAAGGCTATTCTGATAGTATCGAATTCGTCAGAGAGTTTTCTTGGGAAAATCGAGCCGCGAAAATTCTCAGCTACGTTGATGAATCTTTACATCCTCCAATTATAAGTTAGTAGTTAGTGAAAAGTTATTATAAGAACAACCATCAACTATCAACTATCAACGATTAATAAATATATAGCAATGAAAAAAATAAAAATTGGGATGATGAGCAGCTATAGCGGTATAGATCAAAGAGCCGATTGGCTGTGGCAACAAACTCCCGAAAACTTTGGTGTTTGGGATAATATTCAACTGATGGCAACCCATCCAAAACCTGATTTTCTGTTAATGTATAACTATACAAGTTTTCCTAAACTACCTGAAAAGCATTTCTTATTTTGGAAGAACAGAAAAGTACAAGATAAATACAATAAAGCACAGCGATCGTTCCAAGAAAAACTGCGAGAAATGCCAAAAGAAAAAGTAATTTATCTATTACGCGAACCACCTTTAGAAGAAGTAATTGAAACAAATAAGAGGTGTTATCAACAAGCTCAAAATTACTGTAGCTACGTTTCGGGACCAGATGATTACGCACCCAATCCCGATTATATGCCCGCAATTTGGTATTACTCTAACTCATTTCGCGAGTTAAATGAAATGCCACCACCTATTAAAGATAAACCTTTGAGTTGGGTGACATCCGGTATTAACCGTACCGAAAATCATCGCAAACGTTTAGCATTTTTAACAATGCTAAAAGATGGTGAATTAGATCTTGATTTATACGGGCGTAATTTACCAGATTGGGCGCGAGGAGGTGGAAGACTTAGTAATAAATGGTATGGAATGGCACCTTACTATTACAACTTATCAGTTGAGAATTATGCCGACAATGATTGGTATGTCAGCGAAAAGCTTTGGGATGCTCTACTCGCCTGGTGTTTACCTATTTATTATGGTGGTCCTGCTGCTGATAAATTGTT
>JBHJJJ010000390.1:0-17600 GCA_050042755.1 Rivularia sp. (in: cyanobacteria) | reverse complement strand
CCAACCATCAGCCACATCTTCGTAAATAAATTCTCCTTCCCAATCATTTCGGGCATCGAAGCGAAAAACCCCGACTCTATCAACATTAAGCAGTTGACGTACTTCGGTAACAGTAGTTTTGAAGATTTTTTCTAAATCTAATGATTCGCGAATTCGGCTAATTACACCAGTTAAAGCTTTTTGCTGTTCTGCTTGATACTGAGCTTCTAATAAAGTTTCATTATGCTGTAAAGCTACTCCTAAATTGTCCGCAATTTGACGGACAAATTCAATTTCTTCTTGTTCCCAATGACGCGGATTGCTGCATTGATGCACGCACAATAAACCCCATAAATCGCCTCCTTTGAGTAAAGGAACAACCAAATTAGCACGAACTTGAAATTGACCTAAAATTGAGGAGTGACAATCGCTCAACTCAGCCGCATAAATATCTGCAACTGCTTGTACTCTACCTTGTTGATAATGAACCGCAAATTTTTCTCCAAAAGAATAATCGTAAACTTTGGCTGCAACAACAGAATCCCAGTTATCAGCAACGCTTTCCCAAACAAATTCTCCTTCCCAGTCTTTTTGAGCATTGAATTGAAAAACTGCTACTCTATCAGCTTTGAGCATTTGCTGCACTTCGCTAACAGTTGTTTGAAAAATAGTATCTAAATCCAAAGATTCCCGAATTCGGGTAATCACTCCAGTCAACGCTTTTTGTTGCTTCGCTTGATTTCTAGCTTTAGATAATAACTCTTGGTGTCTTAAGGCTACGCCAATTTGCGTGCCAATCTGAGCTAGCATATCAACCTCATATTGCTCCCATATTCTGGGTGAAGAATTTTGATAAGCTGCTATGACTCCCCAAAGCCTATCCCCGTGAAGAATCGGAGCAGTTGCAAAAGCTTTCGCTTCAAATTGTTCTACAAGAGCGACATGACAATCGCTTAATCCGGCTTGATAAATATCATTAATAGCAAACGTCTCACCGCGAACATATCGTCCACCTTGAGTTTCTTGTAAATAAGTATCATTAATTACAGGTTGAACTCCAACTAAAGGAGTCCATCCTGAGGCAAAAGATTCAGCTACAAAATTACCACTCCAATCTGAGTTAAAACGAAAAATTGCAACGCGCTCGGCTTGGATTAATTCTCGTATATCTTGAGTTGTTGTTTGAAAAATAGTTTCAATATCAAATGGTGTACGAATTTTATCGACAATCTGAGCAATGACTTTGTCGCGTTGAGCCGCTTGAGTCAGTTTTATTCTTTTTAATTCTAACCTTCTAAAATATTCAGCTTGTTGAATCGCAACAGTAAAATGTTCGGCAATTAATCGGATGAATTCAATCTCCGATTCTTTCCAATTACGAGTTTCGCCGCATTGATGCACGCAAAGCAAACCCCATAAAACATTTTCTTGGAGTAGTGGAACAACAAGATTTGCACGTACTTGAAACTGAGCCAAAAGTTCAACATGACAATCACTTAATCCTGCTGTATAAATATCAGCAAGCGCTTGTATTCTACCCTGTTGATAACTAATCGCAAATTGTTCTCCAAAAGTATCATCCTGCACTTTCTTTGCGATTACCGAATCCCAACCAGATGCAACATCATCCGAGACAAACTCCCCTTGCCAATCATTTTCAAGATCAAATTTAAATACAGCGACTCTGTCAGCTTCAAGTAAGTGACGCACCTGAGTTGCAGTAGTTTGAAAAATAGTTTGTAAATCTAAAGTTTGCCGAATCTGCGTAATTACACCTGAAAGGGCTTTTTGTTGTTTTAGTTGTTCTTTGATTTGAATATTTAAAATATCTGGCTGTTTTTCTGGTAGTGCTGAGTGAGATGTCATAGCTTTTGAGATAGATAAATTTACGTATAAAGGTGTTGATAACTAAACTTCTAAGCATAGAAGAGGACAAGAGATGTAATATATATAACAAAGTACCTGTAGTATGGGATTCAACACAAATCAAATATGGTTATAGTTATGGTTATATTTCCCATTTTTTCAAGAAAACTTACAAATGATAAATATTACTTTTATAATCATTAATTAAAATACTGAACGGAGGCTATCTATTTCCATCTGAGGGCTTCTGATAAATTTAAGCTAGTACTCCACCAAACCCTGCATTGCAGGGTGAAGTTAGTGAGTAGTGAGGAGTAGTAAAAATTAACCCGGGCAAAGTTCTCTTGGTGAAACTACTAGTATCTCTCAAAGAATTACAATTTGTGCAACCTTAGCTCATGGTCTACCATGTCAAAGGAACTTAGGTACAACTAAATGAACAATTCTTCTACCGAACAAATTTGGAGAAAGCCACCACAACCCATCAACCAAATCCTGGAAGCTCCACCCCCACCACAAGTTCTCCTAACTCCTAACAGACAATGGATGGTAGAGTTGGAACAATCACAGTTAGTCCCCATTGCCTTACTTTCAGAGCCGGAAGTTTCTGCAGGGGGTTTTCGCTTGAATCCCCAAACTAACGGACCCGCACGTCACAATACTTACTATAGTATGAAGCTGAAGGCGGTGGATTCTCCCGAAAATGTGACAACAATAGAATTACCGGAAAATCCCCGCATCGGTTTTGTAAAATGGTCAACTAATAGCTCATATCTTGCATTTACCCTCACTCAAGCGACGGGTTTAGAACTTTGGGTTTTACACATTGCCGATGGAACTATTCAACGTTTAACGGAAGCTGTACTCAATGCTGCATATGGAACTCCCTACCGCTGGCTTGACAATGAATCGTTAATTTGTAAATTTGTTTCCCAGACTCGGGGTGAAGCACCTACCGAACCGCCTGTTCCTCGAGGCCCTTTAATTCAAGAAAATTTGGGTAATAAAAAACCAACTATAACCTATACAAATCTACTTAAAAATGCTCACGATGAGGCATTATTTGAATATTATCTAACTTCAACGTTAGAAAAAATTACCCTTGATGGCAAACGTACTCAATTAATTTCACCTTCTTTAATTGGCGAAGCTATACCTTCTCCTGATAGCAATTTTATTTTAATTTCGACCACAGATAAACCGTTTTCTTATCAAGTTCCTGCCGCACGTTTTCCCAAAAATATTTATGTAATTGATAATAATGGAAACTACATTTATCAAGTTGCAAATTTACCCCTTGATGAAGAACGTTCAATTAAATTTGATGCTGTACGTAAAGGTAGAAGGCGAATATCTTGGCGCAGCGATGTAAAAGCTACATTAACTTGGGTAGAAGCACTAGATGAAGGTGACCCCAATATAGAAGTTCCCTACCGCGATGCTTTGTTTATTCTTGAAGCACCCTTTACAGTCGAGCCAACACAACTGTGGAAGTCGGAATATCGGTTTAATTCAATCGTTTGGGGTAAAGCAGATGCGGCATTAGTTTATGAAAAATGGTACGATACCCGTCGTGTGAGAACTTGGCGAATTTACCCAGATAATCCAGAAACGCCAGCACAATTAATATTCGATCGCAGCTATGAAGATAAATACAACGCTCCAGGAAGCCCATTAACCAAGTTAGGAGACTACGGCTACAAAGTTTTACGTTTCGCACCCGATGGTCAAAGTATATACCTCAGTGGAGGCGGTGCATCTGCTGATGGTGTATATCCGTTTTTAGATAGTTTGAATTTAGAAACTCAGGAAAGCCAACGATTGTGGCAATGTAAAGATCCTTATTACGAAGAAATATTTGCCGTACTTGACGACGAAGTGCAAAACTTTATTACCATACGTCAATCCCAAACCGAACCACCAAACCTCATGCGGTTTTCTCGGAAAGATAACTATAAAAAAATACTTACAAGCTACCAAGATCCCGCACCGCAATTAGCGGGAATTCATAAAGAATTAGTTCAATATCAACGAGCAGATGGAGTACAGCTATCAGCGAAACTGTATCTACCTCCCGAGTATAACGTTGAACGCGACGGCCCTTTACCTACCATTCTATGGGTGTATCCCGAAGAATTCAAAGATAAAGAATTTGCAGGGCAAATAACCACACCCGAAAATACCTTCAGTCGTCCCACCCGTGCTTCAGTTTTATTTCTGCTAACTCTAGGATACGCCGTACTTTCCGGTGCAACCTTACCAATTATCGGCGAAGGCAATAATGAACCCAACGATACCTATGTAGAACAACTAATTGCGGGAGCGCAAGCCGCTGTTGATTATTTAGTTGAGCGTGGAATTGCAGACAGGAATATAATTGGTATAGGTGGACATTCGTATGGTGCATTCACCACCGCGAATTTACTAGCTCATACAGATTTATTTTGTATGGGAATTGCTAGAAGTGGTGCTTACAACCGTACCCTAACACCATTTGGTTTTCAAGGAGAGCAGCGTAACTTTTGGGAAGCACAAAAAACTTACATAGATATGTCTCCATTTACCCATGCATCCCAAATCAAAGCGCCATTATTATTAATTCATGGTAAAAACGATAGCAATACAGGTACCTATCCCTTGCAAAGCAAACGCTTTTATCAAGCACTTAAAGGTAATGGCGCAATCGTGCGATGGGTAGAATTACCTTCAGAAGCCCACGGTTATCGTTCCCAGGAAGCAGTCGCACACGTACTTTGGGAAATGGTTAATTGGTGCGATCGATATTTGCAAGTTGGGAGTTAGTTGTTGGTTGTTAGTTGTTGGTTGTTGGGAGTTGGGAGTTAGTTGTTAGTTGTTGGTTGTTGGTTGTTGATTGTTATACCATTTCTTTATAAAGATGCGCCTAATTTAGCCCGTGTAGACGGGCTTTGTTTCGGTAGCTCCACTCTTCGAGAGTGAGAGCAATTAAGCGCAGCCTCATACAGAATTGGTATTAGGAGTTGGGAGTTATGCAGATAGAGTATTCTGGATTTGAAAAACGCCCTATTTTCTTTTAAGGTTGAATCAATACATAGCAATATTATTCATTATTATAATGTTTACTGGATTAATTAAAGAGACTGGAATAGTTGAGGGGATTAACCCAATTGAATCGGGGGTAGAGTTGATTATTCAAATCTCCCCGCAATTAGCAGCTGAAATTCAAGTTAATTCACACATTGCTATTGATGGAAGAGTGCTGACGGTTTTGCATCGGGAAGACAGTACTGATTTTAGTTTATTAAAGTTTTATGCATCTCATGTCAATAAAATTGGAAATCTCCTGCCTAAAAAAAGAGTAAATTTAGAAAGAGCAGTTAGATTAGGAGAAGAAATCCCTGGAACTTTTTTTTATGGGGTTCCTTCTGGACAAGCTAAGGTGATATCTTTAGAAAAATTATCTGGAGGAAGATTAACTTTTAAAGTATCTTTTGAAGATAATTTAGCAAGTTATTTGTCTATAAAGGATCAAGTCTGTTTAGATGGTGTTTCTTTACAGATAAGAGATATTAACGCTCATGTACTTTGTTTTGAACTTTATCCAATTACTCTGAGTGTGACTACTTTGGGAGAAAGACAAGTAGGAGATTTACTGACAATTGAAATTGATCCTTTTATGGCAAAAATTGCTCGGATATTTGAAAAAAATCAACTATCAACAGTCAACAGTCAACAGTGAGCAGTGAGCAATATTTATAACTGCCGTTGCTGAATTAAACTATGAATTGCATTTATATACATTTTGTCAAAAACATGAAACCTGTGTAGAGACGTAACACTGTTACGTCTCCTGCAATGTGAAATCATAATTTCATATTACGATTCAGTAACGCCTTATAACTCTTCAATCCTATCAACTATCAACAGTCAACAGTGATTGGCTTTAACTAAATTCACTCCTGTAAAATCTCTTTCTCCTGCGTCATGGGTACCCGTCATAACGTCGCTATAATTCATCAGCATCCATAATTTACTTAACCTTAGTTATTAACTGCAAAGCGATTTCATCCCATTCCTCATCTAAACTTACTTTAGATTCTGTTTTACCACTGCGGTTGTACCAGTAACGAGCATTATTAAAATCACCTTCTCTACGGTGTAAGTATGCATGAACCCAAGCACTATCCTTATCGCTAGCATCTTCTAACAAGGTATGCGCTTCATCCCAGTTACCTTTTTTTTCATACCATAAACTTTGTAACGACAAAGGTAAGAAAGTAGGACATTTTTGCACATTTTCTATAGATTCTTTAAATTCCTCTAATGTCATTTTGTAGTCAAAATTACTAAATATCTAAATGTAATATACCAGTAAATTACTTCTTTACTTTCTTAAATATGCTGCTATTCTAGGTTATGAATTAAATTAACTGATACCAGATCTTTCTCTGGATAAATACTTATTTTATATAGATAAAGTATTTAATCATACTATCATTTAATTTTAATAGACTTGTGAAATGAGACTATAAATTGCAGCCTTTAGGGCAAGAAGATGGAAAATTTAGATTAAATCTATTAAAACAAATAAATATAGAGTTACTTCCATGAGCTTAAAAAAAATTAAAGGTTTATACAGGATTATCAATGCTTTTATCCCAATTGTTTGGATAATGATTTTTGTGAGTATATTTTTTGATGTGAGTCATCTGGCAAACACTTCGATTAATAGAATTAACGGTACTTTTATCAGTGCGATCGCCACTTTAGAGGAAGCTGCAGATTCTCTAAATAATTCTGTAAAATCGATTGGTAATTTAGAAGCTACTTTATCTCAAGTTTCTCAGCAAATTAAGAGTATTCCAGAAGAAATTAAAATACCTGACATTCAAATTCCCGATGCTAATTTACCTATTAAACCAAAAGTCAAGATTAGCAATGGTTTAGTACCGCGAGTTAGTATAGATTATATTAGAGTTGATATGCCTACTATACCGGGATTGGCAATACCTTTAGTAAATATCGATAAATTGAAGGATTTTTTAGAAATTAATCTAGACGTATTAAAATCCTTAAAACAGCTTGTAGGCATTATTCCTAACCTTGATGCTGTGAAAGAATACGGACAACAAATAATTTACGGTACGGGAGAAATAGGTAATTTAATACAATCAATAGCTCAAAAATTTAGATTTTTATTGATAATGATAGCTACGATCGCCATCATTGCTATTCCTATTTTAATTTTGAAATATTTTAACTGGTTTCGCTATCAAATTATTCAGGGATGGTTATTGCTGAATAATAAAGGATAATTATAGTTCTTTATCTTACAGGACTTACGCAATTGTCACAAGACTCGGTTGGTGCCGTACCCTGATTGCTTTATTACTACGTTGAAAATTAGTGGAAGTGTCACGTGCCCCTACAAAGAAAATATGCTAGTTGCGGCCATTCCTATCTTAGATGAAAACAGCTTGTAATATCTAGTCAGGCTAATTCATTATTATATCGTCGAACGTTAAATGCTATAACTCCTTACTTTTAAGGATAGGATAACTGTTTAACCAGACACGATAAATTTCCTATCTATAGCCCGAATTTTATAGGGTTTAAGCAATCTATATTGAAAATTAATCAGAGTAAAAATATGAATAAGATTACAACAAAAATCAGCGGCTTATTGATGATAATCTATGCCTTAATACCAATGATATTAATTACGGCATTTACTATTACTCTTTTAACAATAGTGAACGATGTCAGAATTTTTGTCAGCGGACCAATAAATGAAATCAATACGACGCTGATTCAGGTAAGACAAACTGCAGAACAAGCAGGAGAACAATTAGGAAAATCATTAGAACCAATTCAACAAGTAAATAGAGATATTCAAAAAGCACTAAAACAAGTTGATAATTTATATATACCTGACAAAATAAGTGTACCTAATCTTGGAATTCCCAACCTCAAACTACCTGTAAAACCCAATGTAAAAATTAGCGGAAAACTCCCTCCAAAAGTTAATATTAAAATGGATAAAGTATCTGTGAATATGCCTAGTATTCGAGGTTTTGATATTCCAGTACCTGGGTTAAAAGATGTAAAATCTATATTAGAAAATAACTTTGTTATCCTTGGTCAATTTAATGAAGTAGTTGGTAATATTCCTAATCTTGAGGCAATTCGAGAAGATTCTCAAAAAATTGTCGTAGAGGTGCAAAAATTATTTAAAGACCTACAATCGATCGGGTACAAAATACTAATTTTAATTATTCTCGGAGCAATGATTCTTATTCCTATAATCATGAAATTAATTATTACTCCTTTTATTAGATGGTTTTATATTACAATCAGAAGGGGATGGGAGTTAATTAGTAATTAGAAAATAATTCAAAGGTAAAAGATTAATAGTTGAATAACTCCTAACTCCTAATTTCTAACTCCTAATTAATTTTTAATGGGTTCTCCATCGTGAAATGTCAATAATTCTCCAGGTTCAATTTGCGTCCAAACTTCGTTATCTGTGAGAGGCGTAGTAGCGATGACAGCAACTCTATCTGTAGGGCGAGTTAATTCGCTAAAATCAACCGTTACATCTTCATCAATTAAATGAGCTGCAGCAAAGGGCGCTTGTCGGACAATGTAACAAAGTTTGGTCGAACTATGAGCAAAAAAGTGCTCGCCATCGGTTAATAAATAATTAAATATACCGTGTTTGGCGATTTTTTGAGTGATTCTCTTGAGAATATTCAACAACGGATCTAAAGGCGGCTTCACCATCGGAAATTGTTGCCTCAAGCTTTCTAAAATTAAACAGAAAGCTTTTTCACTGTCAGTGGTACCTACAGGCTCATAAAAATCCATAAATGGCAAATTAAAATCTTTCAAATCACCATTATGAGCGAAAACCCAATATCGTCCCCATAATTCTCTACGGAAGGGATGACAGTTTTCTAAAATAATTTCACCTTGAGTTGCTTTGCGAATATGAGCGATGGCATGAGTTGAATGAATGGGATAACGCCTCACAAAATCCGCAATAGTCGAATTAACCGAAGATTTAGCATCCATAAAAATCCGACAACCCTTTCCCTCAAAGAAAGCAATACCCCAACCATCTTTATGGTTGTCTGTTTTACCTCCCCGCGCCGAAAAGCCTTCAAAGGAAAAGCAAATATCAGTGGGTACGTTGCAATTCATTCCCAGAAGTTGACACATTTTTCAATTATCAGTTAACAGTTATCAATTATCAATTATTAGTTAACAGTGGCTTTGTTATCGGTTAACCGTTAACAGTTACCAGTCATGGATTTTTAATTTATAACTCATAACTCATTTTCCCACCTCATCCCCCCGCGAGTTCCTCACTGCATCTGCCGTGCTCCTACCATGTAGCGAAAAATATACTCCAATATTTCGATGTAGTTACGTGCTTTTTCGGTAGAATCTGCCCAAACTGTTACACCGTGGTTGCGAATTAATAAAGCTGAAATTTTCGGAGGATTTTTACTAAAACGTTCTGTGATTTCATCTGCGATGCGATTTACCTGCAAATAGTTGTGGAAAACTGGCATCAAACAACAAGGGTTTTCTTCCCAAATACCCAATCCTTTGAGCATTTCTAATGATGGTAAAGGTAATTTACCCGCTTCTGCTAACCCGGAAACTAAGTTTGCTTCTACCGAGTGGATGTGGTAACAGGCTTGCGCTTCTGGAAACAAGGTATATATACATTGATGAATAGATGTTTCCGCTGAAGGCTTTAAATTAGCTGAAGATTCCACTCTTCCATCTGGATAAATACGAACAAAATCAGTAATTGTTAACTCTCCTTTCGAGCATCCACTAGCTGTAATCCAAAAGCTGCCATCGGATAAACGAGTAGACATGTTTCCCGCAGTTCCCACCATCCAACCTTGTCGGTAAAAACTAGATGCAGCCTTGATTAATTCAATACGAGAGTCTACTAAAGTTGTACTTTGCATAAAGGTAAAACTTACTTCCACTTTTCTTCTAGGTACTGGCGCATTTCAATAAAGTCCAGGGAATATACGGTTTTGAATGTTCCTCTAGATACGCAAGCTAAACGATCGCAAGCAGCATTAGTAATTGCTACGACATATTTTAGATCGGTTACTGAATCACCTATAGCAATTTTCTCATCACGTGGATACTTTTCCATCACCTGAACTTTCACAACTGATAGAAGCTCGCGGAATTTTAATTTTTTTACTCCTTACCCCTAACTCCCAACTCTTAACTCCTAACCCCTTACTTATTACTTATTACTCATTACTCCTTACTCCTAACTTATTACTCCTAACCTTTACCCTGTAACCTTTAACCTTTGTGTTTTCTTTTCCGTACCTGTATATTGGGGAACCCAACCTTCTTTACCAATGAAGTAACGTATTGCCTTAATCCGGCGATTCTGTGTTAAATAAAACCAGTGTTCGCATCCTGCGGGTACGTTGATGTATTCTTCTGGTTGCACTGTAAGTTCAACTTGGCTTCCATCTGGACGCACAAAACCAAATATTCCTTCTCCATCGATGATGTAGCGTACTTCATCATCTGCGTGAGTATGTATGCTATCAAATTTCTTCAACATTTCATCTAGATTGGGAATTCCTGGATGTAGAACTATTAAATCCCTTTCTTGATAACCTGCTGTTTGTTTAAGTTGCTCGAAATATCTGTCTAAGCTTTGTAGTACTTGTTCTTTCTCGTTATCATCGAGACTATATGAAGCAAGATGAGATTTTAATTGCCCATCTTCCCCGATTGCCCAGTGACGAAGTTGAATATTTAATGGTGCTAATTCTTTACTGATGGATTGCAAATCGGTATGATCTCTTCCATCTTCTAATTGTAAAATCGCCATAATTTCCCTCCTACAATTGATAATTTAATTTGATAATTGATATACCCACCACCCATTGAGCGAGTAATAATTTTTTAATTGGTAAAATGTATCTATGCTTACATAAATTAGAATATCATCCAACCAGGTTTTCCGGAATAAATAAGGTTTATTTAATCGATACAAGTAAATAATTAAGAGTTTTTATTTTCTAACATTCAATTAACCCCACGCCATCGAATATATTACCTTGACAATAGTTTTCCTCATGGTTTATAGCGAATGGGCATCTATTGAAAAATTAGTTTAATATGGCACTAAAGAGCATTCACATTTCTTAACAACAGATAAATCTAATGCTTGATCCAACTTTATGTCATCGCCCTGTCAGTCAGTGGCTTGGAATTAAATCAGTAATTATTGAGTGGCTAATGACTCCAATTTTAGTCGTATTGCCGCTATTATTTTTGATTTTCTTACCTTGGATTCTTCCTAAGTTTCGTTGGAAACGTTTATGGAGTGGCTTCGGAACTTTCTTATTGGTAACTTATATCGGCTCTCAACTTCCTTTAATTACAACTGTTGCAAATTAAGGTTTAGTTGCATTTGTTCCTCCCGATAGAGGTCAAACTGCAGATGCAATTGTAATTTTAGGACGCGGAGAACCCTTTAGAAATTCAAGAGTTAAAGTTGCAGCAAATCTTTGGGAATCACAAAGAGCACCTTTAATTTTCGCCAGCGGCTCTGGTGATGGAACTGAAATAGTTAATAAATTAGAAACTCGAGGTATTCCTTCAGAAGTACTTCAGGAAGAACATTGTTCTCGAACTACTAAAGAAAACGCTTTGTTTACCGCATCGATACTGCAACCACAAGGAGTTAAGCGAATTTTACTCGTAACAGATCCTCCCCATATGTTGCGATCGCTCTTAACATTTCGCAATGTCGGGTTTGAAGTGATTCCTCATAAAAGCTCCGTTCCCCATTTAACTCAAACTAGAAAAGCAATGATGATGTTTTATGAGTACTTGGGCTTAGTTAAATATGGTTTGGAAGGAGAATTAGTTCCTCAAAATATGGCGAAACTTGAACAACCTCAGACTGTAGCGCAACAGTTAGAAAATAGAAGTTAAAGGTTAATGATTAATAATTAATCTTAAACTTCATGTAGCCAACTAATATATTTCTCCTCGGGGTGCACTCTTTGATTGTCCCTTGCTTTATTTCATATCGAAGAATTTGATATCAAGTCCGGCTAATCACTTATTATATAGTCGAAGGTAAAATGCTATTATTCCTAACTCCCAACTCCGCGAGCTCCTAACTTCTAACTCTTCACCATTCACTATTCCTCAGTTGCAAAAGATGGTATCCTGTACGATTAGTCTGCTTTAGTACAAGAGAACTATCATCCGAGATATATGTCTGATTTAATTTTGTTTTGGCATCGCCGGGATTTACGAATTTCTGATAATACGGGAATTGCAGCTGCATTAGAAAAAAGTCGTAAGGTGGTGGGTGTTTTCTGTCTCGATCCTAATATTCTCGAAGGGGATGATGTCGCAGCGGTTAGAGTGACTTATATGATTGGCTGTTTGCAAAAACTCCAGGAAAGATATGCTCGAATGAGTAGTCAATTGTTGATACTTTGGGATAATCCGCTTATAGCGATTCCTAAATTAGCGGCGACTTTACAGGCAAAAGCTGTGTATTGGAATTGGGATGTGGAACCATATTCTCAAAAGCGAGATGCAGATGTTATTAATGCCCTTCAAGAGAAAGGAATTGAATATTTAGATAAAAATTGGGATCAATTATTAAATTCACCAGATTTTATTCGCACTGGTTCCGATAATCCCTACAGTGTTTATACTCCTTTTTGGAAGAATTTGAGTAGCAAACATAAAGATTCTCCGGTAGAAATTGCTGAGAAATTCGAGGGTTTAACAGCAGAAGAGAAAGAAACTGCCTCGAAAGCGGGAGTTGTGGAATTACCGAGGTTGAAAGATTTAGGATTTAACTGGGATGGAGAATTAATTATTACCCCCGGGGAAGAAGCAGCGCAAGAAAGATTAGAGGAGTTTTGTAACAGTGCTATTAATGAATATCAAGAGCAAAGAAATTTTCCAGCAATTGACGGAACATCAAGATTAAGTGCAGCTTTAAAATTTGGTGCTATCGGCATTCGTACTGTTTGGAAAGCCACCGAAGACGCATTAGAAAATAGCCGCAGCGAAGAATTAGAAACGAATATTCGTACTTGGCAAAAAGAAATTGTATGGCGAGAATTTTATCAACACGCAATGTATCACTTTCCCGAATTAGAGAAGGGAGCTTATCGCGATACTTTTAAAAACTTTCCTTGGGAAACCAACGAATCACATTTTCAAGCTTGGTGTGAAGGAAAAACCGGATATCCCATAGTTGATGCTGCCATGCGTCAATTGAATGAAATTGGCTGGATGCATAACCGCTGTCGAATGATTGTTGCCAGTTTCCTGACTAAAGACTTATTACTTAATCCTCAATTAGGCGAAAAATACTTTATGCAAAGACTAATTGATGGGGATTTATCTGCTAATAATGGTGGTTGGCAATGGAGTGCTTCCAGTGGAATGGATCCCAAACCACTACGCATTTTTAATCCTGCATCTCAAGCACAAAAATTTGACCGCGAAGGTGAATATATTCGGCAATGGGTACCAGAATTAAGTTCAATGGATGCTGAATATTTAGTAACAGGAAAAATTACACCATTAGAGCGTCAAGCTGTCGGTTATCCCCAGCCAATTGTAGACCATAACAAGCAGCAGAAACTGTTTAAAGAATTGTATAAAAATCAGAAAGAAAAAGTAAAAGCATAATCAATTAGGAGTTAGGAGTTAGGAGTTAGGAGTATTTATGAGTAATAGATAATAACCGCCATCTTTTCAATAGGGTTATATAGTAAGTAATTAGCCGGACTTGATATAATAGACATTTTCGATGACGAATGTAGAGACGTAGCAGTGCTACGTCTCTACAACGGTTGTGGTTGTGGTATTATTCTATTTAATTTCTAATAATTTTGATCGATAGTAGCGCCTGGATTTGACGCAGCGCCTAAAAAATTTAATCCGGTAGTTCAAATTCTGGAGGACCAGTTTCTTCAGAAACACGCTCTATACTATAATTTTCAATATTATCTTCAAAGCGATTGAATATTACTCGAATTTCATGATAACCAATCGCCGTAGAAGCACCTCTTGGTGGATCGCATTTTACGCGCATTAGAGTTTGAAACCCGCCATATAGTTCATTAACATAAAAACTGCGGGTACAACCAAAACCAACAAAACCTTCCAATGCTAACTGATTTAGTGCTCCTACACCCATGCGACTATCAATTAAGGATCTGATTTCCTCTATTTCCTCTGACTCAGTCATCCGTCGCCATTGATTTAGCAGTTTTGACCATGTATTTGGACCAACTATTCCGTCAGCAGTTAATCCTTGAGCCTGTTGAAAATCAATTACAGCTTGTTTTGTTTGTGGTCCAAAATCACCATCGCTCGCACCAGAATAATAACCAAGCTGTTTTAATAGGTCTTGTAATCTGATCACATCTGGACCTGTTGAACCTTGTTGTATTGTTGGGAACATCATCAAATTTTTCTAATGTAATGCAACGTTATTTGCTACAAGTACAGTCAGAGGATTCCCGAAAAATATTGATAATCTAACCAGTAATATCATGTCCGGTTAAACAGTTATCATATCTGTGGGGGCTAAGTAAGAAGTAATAAGTAAGGTAGAGTCGGGAGCGCAATATTATAAATAAGGTTATATCCTAAATAATTAACCGGACTTGATATAATTCACCGCAAAGATAACGATACACTCTAATTTACGTCATAGACCTTCTGCTACCCATTAATTTTCATTTTTCTTGTGAAAATTAGATGAATCTGAGGTAAACTCTCAGCAAATTTTAAGTATTTAATTTTATAGTAATCTGCATATAGCAGCAATGAATTTACTTAGTTCATCGGTTGCTTTCTTGTTTGTGCACATCTGCTACACAATTCTTCATGAATAAAAAAATTTTCCCCATATTTATTGCATTTAGCTTGTTCGGTTTGTCTACAGACAGAGCTAATGCAGCATCTTTAATACCGACAAACTTTGACGATTTAAATTTAGGCGCTACCATAGTTGGGCCAGTTGGGCCAGAAGTTGAAACATCTTTAGTTAATCCTAATAGCCAAGGGTTGGGAGATTTGACAAGCAGCGTGTCTTGCCCCCCTGGTTTTACAAGCTGCGTACCGCCAGAGAATCCACAAGGGACAATCTATACTTACGTACACCAAGTTACACCCGGTGTTGATTTCCCCAACGATCCTCCATTCCCTGCACCAGAAAATGCGATCGCGTTTAATAATGTCCAAGAATTCAGTTTGGGCTTTAATGCTTCAGGATTTAATGGTGTAGCAGGTTATAGCTTTTCCCAAGCAGAGGATGCTCTAGGCTCTGATGCTAACTTCGATATCCAACAACTTGACGATGGCAGTTTAGCATGGACTGTATCGGGTGGAGAAGATTGGGATACGAATAGCTCCAACCCAGAAACAATAACTTTCTTTTGGCAAACTACTCAAGCACCAAGCGGCCCTGGCGGTATTTATTCTGCAAGTAATAATACCACGAACGGTAGCGGTAATGGACCTCTCCCCGTTCCCGTGCAGACAGTGCCAGAACATAATGGAATATTAGGTTTGCTGGCTCCTGTGGCATTGGGTACTGTTTTTACTCTCAAACGCAAGAAAAAACAGTGAACAGTGAACAGTGAACAGTGAACAGTTAACAGTGAACAGTGAGCCTCTGAATATGGGTTGAATTCCCCATCTCGGGCCGACTTCGGCTCTTGGGCTCAAACCATCAACATCCGTTTTAAATAATATTTTTAGTCCATTTTAATGGACTTATGCTATTAGCCTGGGGTTTTCAACCCCAGGTGGATAAGAAAATATAAAAAAATCCTTCTAGATGCATAGGAAAGAAATACAGAGGGATAAGCATTGAAAGCGAGATCGAAGCAATTATTTTTACTCGTAATTGTGCGGTGAATTACAAAGTAGTACAACTACTTTATTCAGCCCCAGAAGTGTCATAAACAACTCACACTTATATATCCATCTAAGGAATGATGTATATATTGTATTATTAGGGTGAGTTGAATTATGTCATCCCAAAACCGCCCCCTTAATTTTAGAGTCACGCTTCCTACGGAACATCCGCATTTATTGCAGGGGCTTGATGAATTGTTGCGCTTGAATTTGATATCTGATGTTCAAGCTAGGGAAATATCTCGAGCATATCTAGTTTGTCAGGTTATTTTACAGCCTCAAAGTGTACCCCAAGAGCAAACTGAGAAAGTCGTTTCCCCATCTAGTAAACCTACTCGTGAGCCTAAAGTACCGGCGAAACCGAACCTTGTCAGTACAATATGGCGATCGCTAAGGGCTGAATTTAGCGTTCGTTGGTTGCTATTTTTGGGAATGTTCACCGTAGTCGCTTCCTCTGGTGCCCTGGCTGCGAGTCAGTGGGAACGATTTACAGCTTTTTTACAATACGGGATTTTATTCGCTTATACTTTAAGTTTTTTTGGACTCAGTTTATGGACTGGTAAACAAGCAAATTTACGGTTGACAAGTGCCGCTTTGCATATTGTCACAATGCTACTCATTCCAATTAACTTTTGGGCAATGGATAGCTTCGGTTTGTGGCAGAATCCAATTAACTGGCTTTTAGTTGGTATTGCGTCGATTATTTTAACGGGAATAACTGTATTACTCTCTAAGCAGTCAATATTTACTGGAAGTGTTCCGGTTAATAAATTATCTTTAATTAATATTCTGGGATTGAGTTATCTGCATTGGGGTTGGAAGTTTTCCGGATTCCCTTTAATTGCAGTTTATTTAGCTGTTATAGGAACGACTATAATTACAGTTTTTCAAACTCTGAGCCATGTTAGGAGAGATGGGGTAGAAAAAAGAAATTTATCTCAAAGTACCTGGGGTAAAAATGTACCTGCCGCCGTAATCATTTACTCCTCAATATTCTTATTACTGCGAGCAATTATTGGTGCTGGTATAAATGTTGCTCAATTGGGTTTAGCTATTGGTATTTGCGGTTGGTTAATAGCTTGGCTAGCGCAACGAGAAGACAAGGAGACAAGGAAACAAAAAAAAGTTTCTTCTACCCCCTCTTCCCCCTCTTCCCCCTCTTCCCCATCTACCCCCACTTTCCCTTCACAAACCATCGGCGCTATCTTAATATTCCTCGGTTGGTTTGTAACGGTTTGGAGCGATCCTTTACAAGCAATTGCTGTTAGCGGGTTGGGGTTATGGTTTTTCCATAGTCGCTTGAATTTATATAGTTTAAAGAGGGATTTAACTGCTTTCTTTATCGTTGGCTTACAGTCAATGTGCTTGGGTTGGCGATTATTACCCGATGCATTTCACTCTTCGATTATTACATTTGCGACTGAATTTACTAATTCTCAAAATAATTATTGGGCATTATTGAGCGTAGCCTTATTTCCCTACGTCATTTTTATGGTGGCGTTTACGGATAATTTGAGAAACAGAGAAAAAACATCTCCTTCTCAACAGAGCGCTGCCGATAAACAAATTCAGCAGCAAGATACTTTCACCATTAATAAACTTGATTTAGCAAGCTTTGGCGAAATATTAGCATTAATTTTAGGGCTTACCTTAACCGCAGTCGCTTTAGAAAATCCCATATTACGTTCCCTAAACTTACTTTTATCCACCATCACCCTAGCAATCGTCACCCACCAACACATTCACAAAATATCTTTATCTTCTCCCCATCCCCCAATCTCCCCATCCCCCCATCCCCCCATCTC